>JBPOJG010000385.1:0-4962 GCA_052033835.1 Spirochaetota bacterium | reverse complement strand
GGTTCTGGGAGTAGGGGCTGGTTGTGGTTGAGTGGGGTGCATGCAAGTCCTGCGCCTTCGCCATTGTCACGAAAATTGCTTGCCCTTCATAACGCTTCTGCGAAGCTATTCAGGACAGCAATTTTGCACGCCAATTTGGCTCAGTCACAGGACTTGCTATTTTGGGAATCGGCTCGGGGACATTGCATTGAGTCTGCGGAAGGTGCGCTTGCGGCGCACTTCCTTGTCTCACTGCAACGTCGGCTGCGCTGAAACGTTAGAAGCCATGCTTTAAACTGACTGTAGTTGTCTAGTTCTGTAATTATAAAAATAAGGAAAAATTGTGAAAATCTACTGTGTTCCAGTGCTCATTCTTTTTACAAACTGTTTAATGTTTTTCGAAAACTATGACAGGATTGAATTCAAATCTTCTCCTGGACTGGCGGATGATTCTATTGATATTACATATCGAATCATTTCAAAAAATGCTTACCAAAGGGATAATGAAGGAAAGACTTCTCCTTTTTCAGATTTTATGCTGAACAAAAATAAAATATTTCCTAACGCGAAAGTCTACAAACACAGTGAATACATGACAATAAAAAAGAAAAATAAATTCAGAATAGATCTTATACTTTTGACCGAAGATCATCCAAAGCCTCAATTTGCGAGAAATTTCTGGTTGCTTTTATCCTTACTTTCGCTTGGTGCGTTACCTTATGTAAATATTAAAGATGTCCATTATACAGCAATATTCTATGATTCATCCGGAAATATTTATCCAGGTGCGGAATATAAAAATACGGTGACTTTTGTCATACAAACTTTATTGATTTTCAATTTTTGGAAAAAAAAGACTTTTGATCTTCAGGAAGAATTTCTGAGGTCGGTCAGTTTAAAATTTCAAGAATGGAGTTCAGAAAGATGAGAATATATTTATTGATACTTTTTGCCCCTTTGGTTTCGTGCAGTGCAATAAAAATAAAGGATGCTTTGGATATTCAATTTCAGAAAAAGGCGATTACAGGAAAAAATGTACTGCTTGAATATAGCATTAAGGTAATTCCAGCATTTTCGGATGAAGCAAAGGATATAGAAAAAATAGGCGGCCCTCGCTTTTCTGGTATTAAAAATGTGTTTCGGAATGTTAGCGAAGAAAGATTGTATGAAAGCAATCTGATTCCAAACTATGCAATAGTCAAGGAAGGTGAAACTGAAGGCTATAAAGGTTTTTATGATTATAAGATTAAAATAAATATTATATATAGCTATGGAATGTCATTTTACTTTGTTCCTGCTTTGTTTTTATTAAGTTTAGTGCCAGCTAAAATGGCTTATGCTGATTATTCAGTTCAAGTAAAGATTTTCAACTCGAACGACTCAGTAGTTTCTAAATATAAATTTCAAGAGGAAGTATCTTATTGGCACTCTCTCTATAGTTCTTGGGACATAGAGGAGCATAGTTATTCAGTGAATGCATTTAAATATATTATTGACAAAGTTTTGTATAAAATGCAAGAAGACAGGTTATTGCACTGAACAAGAAAAAACCAATGAAATTTCCATCGCACGGCTTCCAACAGAAGCGTGACCGCATCGGAACTCACAAGAGATGAAGCTGTGAGATTCCTCGCCCCGAGCCGGCCTGTCTGTGGAAGAAGCTCTTTCGTGTTTTACGTGCGGACGCAGATCCTGCGCCTTCACTGCAGAAAAATTTTCGAACGGATGAAAATTATTTCTTCCGTTCAGTCACAGGATCTGCGATCGTGGAACTGTCGGCTCGGGGACATTGATCTGAATCAGAAAAGGTGCGGAACAGCCGCACTTTCCTGATTCAGATCAACGTCGGCCACGCTTGAACGTTGGACGGCATTCAAAAAACCAATGAAATAAGAGAGAAATGAATGAAAAAAAATATTATTATTGGAATGACTAAAAGTTTTCTGGATTTGAACGGTTCAAGAAGCAGATCTCTTGAGCTGGATTATCTGAGAATTATTTATGCAAACAGTCTGTACAATGAAAATATAATAAAATCATATTTACTTGTAATGACTACACTGATTGCAGAAACTATTAATAATATATGGAAAAATAAATATGAAGCGTTTAAATATGATAATAAGATCAGAGTAATGTCCTATGAAGAATTATTAGGCAAAGAAAAATATTTAGTATTGAAAGACAGTATAAGCAGGCAGGTAGAGAAGAATCAAAAGGGAAACAGGAAAGAAAGCCAGGCAGGTTATGCCATTGCAGATGAATCTGTAAAACTGGAAAAAATTCTTTCCGATTTTATCAGAAACGATATGGGAAAAGATAACGTTATAAATTCAGCAGATAAGAATGATTACCCATTGCGGATAAACTGGGACTATTGCGGGCATGTCGACAGGCCATTCTGATTAAATTTTAGATTGACAGGTTATATCAATTCTGATATAATGTATAAATGAATTACAGGGTGGATCTGATTGAGGATGCTGGAGATTTCATTCTTTCTCTCAATCTGAAAATGCAGGCAAAAGTGCAGCGCACAATTGGTCTTTTGGAGGAATTTGGATTTAATCTTAAGGAACCTCATGTAAAGAAAATCAGGAATACAGAGGATCTTTTTGAACTGAGAATAAAGGCTGGTTCAGATATATGCCGGCTGTTCTTCTTTTTCTGGAAGAACAGAACATTTATAATTACATCAGGTTATATGAAAAAGACTAATAAGACGGATCCAAATGAGATAAAAAGAGCCGTCAGAATAATGGGAGAATTCAGGAGGGATAATGAGTAAAACTAAAACTGTGAATTCCAGAACTCTGCTGAAGAAACAGCTGTTAAATAAAGAATTCAGAAAGGAATATGAACTGCTTGAAGAGGAATTTCAGATTGCGAAAGAAATCATAAGACTTCGCACAGAAGCCAAGATGACGCAGAAGGAATTGGCTGAGAAGGCAGGGACATCCCAGCCTGCAATCGCACGACTTGAATCAGGAGTATATAAGAATCTGTCTTTATCCTTTCTGAATAAAGTAGCTAAAGTATTAGGAGCCGTTCCTGTAGTAAATTTTAAAAAAGTATAAAAGTATTAAACAGAACGCCGTCCAACAGGAGCGTGACCGCATCGGAACTCACAAGAGATGAAGCTGTGAGATTCCTCGCCCCGAGCCGGTCTTGCTGTGGAAGAGCCATTTTTGTGTATTACGTGCAGATGCAAATCCTGCGCCTTCACTGCAGAAAAATTTTCGTGAAGATGAAAATTATTTCTTTCGTTCAGTCACAGGATCTGCTGTGATGGAACCTGCGGCTCGGGGACATTGCATTGAGTCTTCGGAAGGTGCGGACGGCTGCACTTCCTTGACTCAATGCAGCGTCGGCCACGCTGTAACGTTATGCGCAATTTAGGAGTTTTTAAATGACAAGTCTAGAATATGATATATATTGTGAAATAAATCCAAGTAAATTTGAAGCAATCGTCAAGGATACACAAGATTGGAAACTATTTGATAGCGGTATTCAACTTTTAGTTGACGGAAATCTTATTAGTTTGTGGGGTCCGTATAATGTAGAAACAGAGGATATGCCTCCGGAGGTATGGGCTTATGATCGTCAATTTCAATATATGCTCACTTTAGTTATAGAGACTCCGCAAGATGTTGAGTTTGATAATGCATTTTCATTTGCTTTATCATTAATGGATCAAGCTTGCGTAACGTTTCAAGGAGTTTGTTATTCTCGCAATTCTGATACTGCGGATTCTCCTTTATTCGAACAAAAAAAAGATCCGATGGAAATTTCAGAACGGAAATGTGATTTACTTGAAATTTCTTTTTTTTATGAAAAACCTCTCGATGAAAATTCGATAACTAGATTATGGAATAAATTCTTAGATCTCCCTGAAATGATATTTAGTCGATATGGTAACTTTGAACCACTTCAGTATAAAGTTTCAGAAGAGGGTCTGGATAAACTTCAAAAATTCTTATTAAGTGAAAGTAGTCCATTATTATCATTAAAGTATCCATTCTTATCTTTTAATTTTTCACAGCCCGATAAGGTAGGAGGAAGCAGTCGTGGTTATCGTTGTAATTACATAAGTATAAGCATTGATAATGCATATGTTGAAAACAATTTCAATTTTTTCCTGAAACTGAAAAAAATATTTCAAGAAGTAGCTCTTTCTTTAGAATGTTTTTATGCTGATGTTCATATTCTTAAAGGTTATAGTATCTATGGATCTCAATTATTGATTTTGCGAGACTCTCAAGATCATCCAGTTCAATCTTGGTGGTGGAAAGGAATACCAGAAAAACTTGGAGTAGCTCTACTTATAGGCCCCCCTTATAGTAAACTTTGGCCTACACTTGAAAAAAAAGGAGCAAAAATCCGGGAAAATTATTATCTTCTAGAAGATAATAATTGGAAGAAAAATCTGATGATTAAAGTGCCCTCCAAAATTAGAGAATATCGAGGTTTTTGGAGTTTTTTCAAGAAAAAGAATATTATGGATAGTGAAAAATCAAAATATCCCGCTATTTGGCCCTTCTCAGATCCTTACGATGAAATTTAGTAACCTAAACTGCGCATAACAGGAGCGCGAGCCGCATCGAACTTTCACGGACAGATGTGAAAGTTCTCGCCCCGAGCCGGCTGGTTTTGGGAGGCAGGTTGGTTGTGTTTGAGTTTGGTGCACGCAAGTCCTGCGCCTTCACTACAGAAAAATTTTCGCCCTTCGATACGCCTCGAAAAGATGAGGCTACTCAGGATTGAATCGAAAATTTATTCTTTCGTTCAGTCACAGGACTTGCTATCGTGGGATTGGCTCGGGGACATTGCATTGAGTCTGCGGAAGGTGCGCTTGTGGCGCACTTCCTTGCCTCACTGCAACGTCGGCTGCGCTGTAACGTTATGCGTCATGATTCTTAACCTTCTCCGCTAAAAATCAAAAAGGAACAATTAACTGCTAATATTTATGAAATGACCTGATCG
>JBPOJG010000051.1:0-8405 GCA_052033835.1 Spirochaetota bacterium | reverse complement strand
TGCATTAAATATTACTGCACTCAGAATCGAAGATTCAGGACTCTTCAGATTCATAATATTCAGACTCTCGAAAACGGATCTGCCGTCAGACCCCAGATACAGTCCGGCAAAAATTGCAGGCAGTATGGCAAAGTATTTTGCGATGTCATTTGCAATACTGAAAGCGGTCAGCGCTCCTCTTGTCATCAGAAGCTGTTTTCCTGTTTCCACTACCTCAATCAGTTTTGTAGGATTTGAATCCAGATCCACCATATTCCCTGCTTCTCTTGCTGCTTGAGTTCCTGTGTTCATCGCAACACCTACATCCGCTTGAGCCAGTGCAGGCGCATCATTTGTTCCGTCTCCGGTCATTGCCACGAGATGACCCATCGCCTGTTCATGTCTGATTCTGGCAAGCTTGGATTCAGGCGTAGCTTCCCCCATAAAGTCATCCACTCCGGCTTCGGCGGCAATGACGGCCGCCGTTCTGGGATTGTCTCCAGTTATCATTACGGTTCGTATTCCCATTTCTCTGAGTTTGGCAAAACGTTCCCGAATGCCTCCTTTTACAACATCTTTCAGATAAATGACTCCGAGCATTTCAGAATTTCTGCTTACAACCAAAGGAGTTCCGCCAAGTGAGGATATTTTATTCACAGAATTCTCTACCGACTGTGAATAACTTCCTCCTAGGCTTTCCGTAAGTTTTTTTACTGAATCATAAGCACCTTTACGAATTAGAGTTGTCTTTCCATTCTCATCCAAATCAGCACCGCTCATCCGGGTTTCTGCAGTAAAAGGCACAAAGGATATTTTTAAGCTGTTTGTATCCAATGCTCTGAGAGAAAATTTTTCCTTTGCCAGAACAACTACTGATCTGCCTTCGGGAGTCTCATCTGCAATAGATGCAATTCTTGCTGCATCTGCCAATTCCATATCACTCACACCTTCTGCAGGAAAAAAGTCCACAGCCATCCGGTTTCCAAAAGTGATCGTACCTGTCTTATCCAGGAGAAGCACATCTATGTCACCCGCAGCCTCCACTGCCTTTCCGCTTTTCGCAATGATGTTTTTCTGAATCAGTCTGTCGATTCCACTGATTCCTATTGCACTCAAAAGTCCGCCAATTGTCGTCGGAAGCAGACAGATCAAAAGTGCAATCAGATTCGTCATTGAAACATTTGATTTTGATGATGAAAAACTTTCTGCATATACGGACATCGGCTTCAGCGAGACAACAGCAAGAATAAAAACAGCAGACAGCACAAGGAGAAGTATCTCCAATGCAATCTCATTTGGAGTTTTTCCTCTGCTCGCTCCTTCTACAAGTTTGATCATCTTGTCAAGAAAGCTGCTTCCAAGTTCAGCAGTGATTTTCACTACAATTCGGTCACTCAAAACCTTTGTTCCCCCAGTCACTGCACTCCTGTCACCGCCGCTTTCACGGATGACCGGTGCAGACTCGCCTGTAATTGCAGATTCATCCACGCTCGCAATACCCTCAGTAACTTCTCCATCTGTCGGAATGATATCTCCTGCAGTGCATACAACAAAATCACCGGCTTTGAGCTCCTGTGCAGGAACACTGACTTCTTTTCCATCGATAAGTTTTTTCGAAATAATTTCTTTTCTGGATTTTCTAAGACTGTCCGCCTGTGCTTTTCCGCGCCCCTCTGCAAGTGCTTCTGAAAATTTTGCGAACAGAAGACAAAACCAGAGCCAAACAGCAATCTGCAGCTTGAAGTAGGAAAATTCCCCCTTGAAAGCATTAAAAATCAGATCTGCTGTCACGGCGACAGATCCAATTTCGACAAGAAACATCACAGGACTGTGAATCAGTTCCCTCGGATTGCATTTTTTGAATGAATCCCAGACTGCCTGGATGAAGATTTCTTTTTTGAATAAAGCTTTTGAACCATTATTTTTCATTATAGATCCTTTTAAAAAGTTCTTCCTTGATTCAGGAGCAGATGTTCTCCTATTGGCCCCAGCAGAAGTGCGGGAAAAAAAGTAAGTGCACCTATTACGAAAATGACAAAACAGAGAAGAATGCCGAACAGAATACCGTCCGTAGGAAATGTCCCCGATGACTGTGAAATCCTCTTTTTTGCAGCCATTGATCCTGCAAGAGCCAGAGCTGGAATAATTACACCGTAACGGCCGGCAATCATTGAGAATCCTAATAATACATTATAATATGGTGTGTTTACATTCAGACCGGCAAATGCACTTCCGTTGTTGTTTGCGGCTGAAGCAAAAGCATAGAGTATTTCACTGAGTCCGTGCGGTCCGGAATTTGAGACAGAAGAAAGACCTGCCTGAACTACGAAAGACAGTCCGGAGAATGCAAGAAGGACAGCACCGGGAATCAGAATTCCTGCAGATGCATAGGTGATCTCCCGTGCTTCAATTTTTTTACCCAGATACTCCGGGGTTCTCCCCACCATCAGACCGGCAATGAATACAGTAAGTATTATAAATAATATCATCCCGTACATACCTGAACCGACACCTCCGAATATCACTTCTCCCAGAAGAATATTAAACAGAGCAGCTCCTCCGGAAAGAGGCTGAAAACTGTCGTGCATTGAATTCACAGAACCGTTGGAGGCCAGCGTTGTAACTGTTGACCAAAGCATGGAAGAAACCGTTCCGAAACGGACTTCTTTTCCTTCCATATTCAGACCTGAAGCTGAGCCGTGCAGATGATTGGGAAGATATTCGAAATACATCGAGACACCGAGAGAGACAAGAAAGAAAGCAAATACAACTGAAAGAATCACAATGGAATGTTTTCTGAAATTCAGCATTAAACCGTATGTCCAGATCAGAGCTGCCGGCAGAATCAGTATGGAAATTGACTGAATCAAATTTGAAAATGGAGTCGGGTTTTCAAACGGATGTGCGCTATTGACTCCGAAAAAACCTCCTCCGTTTGTTCCCAGCTGCTTGATTGCAATCTGGGATGCTGCAGGGCCGAGAGGAATCATCTGACTGTTTCCTTCCAGTGTTGTTAATTCTACAGGGCCGGAAAAGCTCTGAACAGTTCCCTGAAGGATAAGAAATATAGAAACTATAATGGATAGAGGAAGAAGAATATACAGAATTGAACGGATGAGATCAAACCAGAAGTTTCCAATCACAGAAGAATTTGTCCTGGAAAGTCCTCTAGTCAGAGCAAAAAAAACGGCCATCCCCGTTGCAGCTGATGTGAAATTCTGAACGCCGAGGCCCGCCATCTGTGAAAAATAGCTCATTGCAGATTCTCCGGAATATGCCTGCCAGTTTGTATTTGTAGTAAAGCTGACTGCAGTATTGAATGCCAGATCCCAGGAAAGCCCCTTGAATTTTCCCGGATTGAGACCCAGATATTCCTGAAAGAACAAAATTAGATACAATATAATGAAACATACAAGATTGAATCCAATCACTGAGCCGGCGTATTCTTTTCCGCTCATTTCCCGTTTCGGATCTGTCCCGATAAGAAGATAGATTTTTCTTTCTGCAAAACTTAAAAAACGGAAAAATGGAATCTCTCTTTCTTCAATGACAAACTGTATATACATCCCAAGAGGAAATAGAATTAGCAGAAGAACAATGATGTAAAATAATATCTGCACCCAATCATAAAGATTCATAGCACCCTCGGTACTATGCCCGAAAAAATCGGTCTGCAGGTAAACGATTATATGTGTTTAAGAGTAAAAATAAATGAGAGTATAAAATTTGTGTAAATATTTACAGTAAACTCAAAGGTGCATTGTTCTTAAACTCACCTGTAATTTTTCTGCCATCTGCATAAATGAAGGTGCCTTGACCGTCCATTTTATTGTCCTTGAATTCGCCGATGTACTTGTCTCCGTTGGCCAGAGTATATGTGCCAAACCCATATCTCAGATCATCCCTGAATTCGCCGACATATTTGCTTCCATTTTTCATTGAGTAAACACCGTGACCATCTCTTCTGTCATTCTTAAATTCGCCGACGTAAACGTCTCCGTTTGCATATCGCAATTCTCCCTTTCCCTCGGAGAGATTTTCTTTCATTTCCCCTTCATACACAGAACCGTCGAAATAACTGAATACTCCTTTTCCGTTCATTGCATTGTCTTTGAATTCACCGACATATTTATTTCCGTTGGTAAAAAGATAGGTACCCATCCCCTTCTTTTGACCCTCCCGAAATTCACCAATATATCTGTCCCCATTCGAATACGTCAAAGTTCCTTCGCCATTGAATTCACCGTCCCTGAACTCTCCAATATATTCATCTCCTTCTATTGTAAGTTTTCCATTTCCGTTGAATTCATCATTACTGAACTCACCGACGTATTTTCCTCCATCCTCATAGATATAGATTCCTTTGCCTTCCATTTTCCCGTCAGCGTATTGACCCTTATATTCAGAGCCGTCGTTATAAGAATATTTACCTTCTCCATTGAACTTGCCGTTCTTGAATTCACCGGTATATACTTCTCCGCTTGCATACTTCAGGGTTCCTTTTCCGTTTTCTGTATTATTTTTTATCTCTCCCGTATATACAGATCCTTCAGGGTAGATTATAGTCCCCTGTCCTTCCAGAAAATCGTCGGTGAAATTTCCTTCATATTTTTTTCCGTCTGCAAGAACATAAATTCCTTTACCATTTCTCTGACTGTCCTTCATTTCCCCGGTGTATATGCTTCCGTCGCTGTATTTATAGATTCCCTGACCGCAGAATGCGTCTTCTTTAAATTCTCCTTCATACACATCCCCGTTATTAAAGGTGTAGATTCCTATTCCATTACGTTTCCCGTCTTCAAACTGACCTGTATATTTATCGCCGTAGTAAAAAATATAGGTGCCATTTCCATGGATTTGCTCATTTTTATATTCACCCTCATATATGCTTCCGTCCCCAAACTTCATCTTCCCCTTACCGTTCATTAAACCGTTTGAGTATTCACCGGAATATTCGCTTCCATTCGCATAAATATATTTCCCTTTCCCTTCATACTTCCCGCCCTTGAACTGTCCTGTATATTTATCACCATTCAGAAAGACAAGAGTTCCTCTTCCTTCTAAATTATTGTTTTTAAAGTCGCCAGTGTATATCGTTCCATCGCTGAAAGTGTATTTGCCTTTTCCGTGCATTTTGTCTTTCTTGAACTGACCCTCGTATCTGTTTCCGTTTGCGAATGTAAATACTCCTTCCCCATGCATTAAATCATCCAGAAAATCACCGATGTATTCATCACTGTTCGTAAGGATAAGATGACCTTTGCCGCTCATCCTGCCATTTTTAATGTCTCCCATATACCATTCTCCGTTCTCTGCGGTATAGTTGACGTTCTGACCCGAAAAACTTTCTTCTCTAAAGGGATGTTTCATTTTCTTCTCTTATAATATGCTTTTTTACTTTTACTCTGTCTGCCTGCTCCATCTAGTTTTTAGATGAAAAATGATACCGTTTATGACTTCAGCTGAATTGACAGGATTAGAATTGGAATCAGATCCGTTTCTCTTTTTCAGTCCAAGCTCTCCTATAAAAAGACGGGTTTCCTTAAAACTGATCTCCTTTGTTTCTATCCGGCTTCGCCTGCCATTTTCTTCCTTGAAAGAGATAAGCCACTGATCTTTATTTTTTAATGATATACTCCATATAAAATCTTCAGTCTTTGTCTTGCGATCTGCTGTTTCAGTGACAGTCTTTCCCTTCCCATCCTTAAAGAAGGATACTTTGACAGTTTCACCGTAAGGTACGGGTTTCCCTTTTTCAGTTTCCATTTCCCAGTCACCGGTGATTTTTTTTATGATCTCATCCTTCCTTTTTTCTGTCTCTGCAGCGGATGGAGGGTCTACTTTTTTCAGACAGTCCTTGTCCACCATCAGACATTCCCCTTCAAACCGGATAGGGCCTTCTTCTTTTGTACCTTTCTCTTTTTCTGTGACAGACATTACCCATTCATTCGGTACTTTTTCTGAAACTGTCCAGTTAAACTCTTTCTGCTCCACTTTTCCGTCGATATCTCCAACGGCTGTACCTGTACCATCTTTTCGGAAACTGAACTGAAGTGAGTCTGGAACAAGGTTTCCGTTCTCAGAGAAAGCCCATGTACCGACAATTTTATTTATAATATCATTTTTTTTCTTTTCTGCATGATGATTAGAAGAAGGATCTATTTTTTTGAAACAGGAATTTTCCACCATCAGGCAGTCTCCTTCAAACCGAATTGGGCCTTCTTCTTTTGTGTCCTTTCCTTTTTCTGTGACCGACATTACCCATTCATTCAGTGATTTTTCTGAAACTGACCAATTGAATTTTTTCTGCTCTACTTTGCCTTCTGCCGAAGCAGTTCCTGTGCCAGTGCCGTCTTTTCGGAAACTGAATTGAATCGAAACTTCAACAGACTTTCCATTTTCAGTTTCCATCACCCAGTCGCCCACAATCTTGCTCATCATTTCTTCTTTTCTTTTATCATTATCTGATATTGCATTGGAATTCACTTTCTTTAAACAGGATTTGTCTATCATCAGACAGTCTCCTTCAAATCGAACTGATCCTCCTTCCTTTCGGCCTCTTTCTTTCTCTACAGCAGAAAATCTCCACTGCCCTGCTGACTGTTCAGAGACGGTCCAGCTGAAGTCCTTTTTCTCTTCTTTTCCCTTTGCTTTCATTACGGCTGAACCTGTTCCGTCTTTTCTGAATACAAACTGAAGTGATTCTTTGACAGGTCTGCCGTTGTCGGATTCCATGTACCACTCGCCGACCATTTTATTAATGATTTCAGCTTTCTTATTCTCTGATTCAGAAGCAGAATTGATTTTTTTCAGACAGGATTGATTAATCATCAGACAGTCGTCATCAAAGCGAAGAGGAACACCTTTTTCTTTTTTCATTCCTTTCTCAAGCACCAAGAAAGTCCACTTTCCGTCCGGCAGTTCAGAAACATTCCATTTGAATTCTTTTTTTTCTTCAATTTCAGGTGCATTCAAGACAACACTTCCGCTTCCGTCTTTTTTGAAAGAATACTGTATTGACACTTCTGCGGGCCGCCCGTTCTCGGATTCCAAGTACCAATCCCCGACAATTTTATCATTGATATCTGCATTCTTATTTTCTGATTCAGATGAAGAATCCAAATGGATTTTTTTCAGACACCTTGTACCGAGCATCAGACAGTTTCTTTCAAACCGAAGCGGTGCATTTTCCTTTTTTCCGCTTTCTTTTTGTACACGCGACAAACTCCATTCATTCGATCCATTCCGAGTGACAATCCAGGTAAAATCTTCTTTTTCTACTATTACGGGTGGTTTGATCACAGCAGAGCCTGTACCATCATTTCTGAACACAAACTTCACTGACTCTTTAACGGGTCTGCCGTTCTCAGACTCCTGATACCATTCGCCGATTATTCTGTCTTTTATTTCTGTCATATGTGCAGAAAGACCGATATTTTCCTGAGCATAAATGCTGCCCGCATATATAAACAAAATTATAAATAAGTATATGATCTTTCTCATTGAAATGTCCCCTGCACTGAATCCGGAAAAATCTTCCTGTCAAAAAGAACAAAAACAGAAGACTGGAAATAAAGCAATCGGAAAAAGAAAGAAAATCTCAGATTTCAGCAGGAAAGTTCAGAAAGGAATTTTTCAGCACTGATATGTTCTATCCCATTTTTGTCCTGAAACGATTCTTTCATTTTAAAATATACTATGCATGATCTAATATCAGGAAATTTATTTTTTAGATAGTTCAGAGCCTTGCTCTCTTTTGGCTTATCTGAAAACTTGCACTCAGCAAAGAGCTGAGGCTTGTTTTTTTCTGTGACAACAAAATCGGCTTCACGAAGATCAATGTCTCTGAAGAATCTCAGCCCCATTTTTTCAGAAAACTCCGGATACTGTAAGATAGAACATTCTTCCCGGAAGGGGATATCCGATAATATCGTATGCCCTTGTATCCAGTATGTTTCTCAGATCCAGATTCAGACTGAATTCTTTTTCCTCTGTCTTGTATACAGACCAGTTGAAGTACAGACTGTAAATCCATCTCGATGGCTGATAGTTTACATACTCATTGCTTCTGTCGCGGAAGGATGCTCCGATGAATGTGGGTTCAAATCCGATTTCTGCTCTGCTGAATTTGTATGCAGCAAGCCCGTACCATTCATGCAAAGGACGGAGAGGAAGATATTTTCCATTTAAATAGGATACATCAGATATATTGACTGCTTTCTGATATGTGTATGTGGAGCTGAATTTCCATTTTTCTCTCAGATTGAATTTTACGCTCCATTCCATACCGCGGATGTCCGCCCTGTCCACATTCTCCGGTCTCAGACTGAACTGTGAATTTGGAACAAAAAGAATCATATCTTCTATTTTCTTATAGTAGAATGAATTAGTATTTCGGATGTTCCAGTCCTTGGTTTTGTATTCCA
>JBPOJG010000489.1:0-10939 GCA_052033835.1 Spirochaetota bacterium | reverse complement strand
TGTCACTCAAACAGAATCAGTCTTTCCACCTTGTCTTCATCAAATGTCAGTCCGACCTTGTCCTTGTTCTCATAGATAAAATATCTGTTCTGAGTCTTGGGTTTCTTTCCCAGAAATTTTTCCACTGCAGACTTGTCTGACCCGATTTTCAGTCCTTCTACAGAAGGACTTTTTTCCCCGTAAAGCATGATCTGCTCTACAAAACCGTTTCTCATGGAAAGTTTCACATCCTTGCTGTCGTAGTACCAGACCTGAAGTCCTCCTTCCATTTCCGGTTTTCTGTCAGGTTCACTCCATTTCTCCAGAACATCCCGAATGCTCGACTTCAGATGAATCCCTTCCACATTGAACCATTCCTGAGAAGAGACTGAACCAGTCTTCAATGAATGGACTTTTGCAAGATACTCCGCCCATTTTGAAGAGGAGTCATAAAGTTCTATATAATATTGTGCGTATTCTTTTTTCTTCTTCTGATCCGTTATTGCCAGATTCAGAAGCACTGTTCCGTCATCTTCTTCCTCTCCTTTCTTTATCGCCTTTCGGAACTCAGAGAGAATACTGTCCGCACGGGAATACGGATCTGTGATGACTGAATCCAGTTTGGGATTGAGAATTCTCGCCCCTCCGCGAAGAATATGAACTGCAAGTTCCGAATTTCCCTTCAGTTCAGCCAGATAATGACACATCGCCAGATTATTCAGAGTCTGCACATTCTTAAGTGAATGAAAAGCCTTTTCAGCAAGCTGAATGGCACTGGCCTCATCCTCTTCTGCAGGGGAGTAGACAAGCAGAACTGCAAAATTGGAAATCAGCCATGGATCTTCATTTTCCTTAATGATGTTTCGATATGCTGTAATTGCTTTTGTATATTTCTGCCTGTCTCCCGGTATCGCCTTTTTGGCGCTCTTTTTTGCTTTCTGATCAAATATCATACTGTCCCGAAAAGAAGGAAGATCAATGATACCTTTCATTTTCAGATTCTCCAGTATGTCCGACTCAAGCCAGATCTTGTGCAGAGCCACTGCCTTTGCCTTCTGAAAATCCAGATTCTTAGGATAATCAAGGAGTACCTTGTCGAGTTCCTTGACTGCCTTCTCCAGATTTCTGCCGGACTGTATATCAGAAAAAATATATTCCATCTTTGATGCCCAGGCATGAATCCCTCCGGTGTCTTTTTTCAGCTGAGCAAGCCTCTCATGAGGAGAAGGATGGGTCTCGAAATATACATTGATTTTTTCTCCCGCATTCAGAGATTTCTGACGGATCTCATTCAGTTTCTCAAGCACAGTCTCCATCGAATCTGTTCCGTATCCCGATTTCTCCAGAAGAAGAATTCCGCTGACGTCTGCATCCAGTTCCAGCTCTCTGCTCTCCTCCTCATCCGTTTTCTGCGGTGCAGTTTTTTCTATTTTTGCAAGATAAGATTTATATGTATGCTTATTGTAAAAATGCCCAAGCTCATGAGCAATCACCGGTGCAAGGAAAAACGCTCTGTACTTTGCAAAATCAGGAGAACTTTCACTCAGTCCTTTCTTCTCCTGCACCATCCTGTCTATGGAATCGAGAAGACCCGTATGAATGACAAACTGACCGCCAGGAAATGCAGCAGCATTGAAACTTTTTTCTTTTAGGATGGAGTATTCCAGATGAAAAGAAGGATTTCCTGAATTTTCAGAGAGCTTCCGGAAGACCTCATCCACAGTCTTCTTCCAGCCCTTATGATCTCCGGCATTTCCTCCTGCCTTTTCCACATAAGACTTATAATCTGCCTTGCTTACAGATTCAACCTGATTCCAGAGAGCATCCTTGAACTTGACAGACTCTATGGCCGAAATGGACTGCAGACTGAATATAATTATCATGATTGCATATTTCATTTTATTTCTCCCGTATGTCAAAAAGAATCCGGCTGATTCCGTATTTTACATTCTTGTTCAGCTGAACTTCAAGCCCCTTGGTTCCTTTCAGTCCTTTTTTCTGCACCATATAAGGACCCGCAAATGAAGAACTGTCAGCAGAAAGACCGACCGGAGAGTCAGATGCAATCAGAAGAATAGTATCCGTCCCTGCAGGAGGAGAGGCCACAATGCTGTAAGACTTCTTTTCTCCCGGAATGGAAATCTCCTTGTTCGTCTCCACACGGTTTTCCCTGTCATGTTTATTCGGGAAAATCTGCAGAACCGTTCCGTCCTGACCGTAATAGAGCATAGTAAGATATGCCTTCTCATGTTTTTTGGACTTGATGATCAGTTCTATCTTCACCTGCTCACCGAAAACAGCTCCGCCGTTCTCCTTCGCTGCACTTGCATTCGTAATCTCAATCATAAAGTCCTTCGTTCCGGCACCTTTCAGATGAAAAAGATCCTTCAGGGTCTTCTCTGTCTCAAGCCTTCCCACAAGATCTTCCACAGCCGAACGTTCTTCCTTCTTCCAGGCACCGAGCACCTTCGAGGACTGAGCATGTACAAGACGCATTGCAGAATCCTTTTCTATCATTACAAAATATTCTGCACCGGAAATTTCTCCCGCACGGGTGTATGTCCCTTCTTTCAGAACCCCGGACTGACCCAAGCGTATCTCAGAGAGAAGCTTGTCCATTTTTTCTCTCTCCACAGGCTGAAGAGACTCTGATTTCAGAAGTGCCGATTCCACCTCTGCCTTTTTTTCAGAATCCCCTATCACAGCCACTGAAATCTTCCCCGAAGCCCGCAGAGGAAATATGATACAGAATATTATAAAATAGAATATTTTCATCATAAATTATTTTTGAGACTTTTCGACAGTTTTTGAATCAAGGCCATGCACCCCGGTCACAGTCGCTGCCTTCGACGGAACAAAAGAAGCAGTTTCAGACTTGCCTCCGTTCAGGATTTCCGAAACCTTCATGACTCGGTCAAGCTGACCCACCTGATAAATGCTTCCCTTGAATTCAAGCTTCAGCATCCCCTTCGCATCCACACGGATCTGATCATCAGGCGAAAGCTTCTGACCCATAAGCAGAGGCACAGATGCATTGTCCTTCATCAGAAAGGCTTTGTTCACCTTGTCCACCTTTATCTCAGCAGACTCATCTGCAAAAACCGCAAGTGCAGATATTATCAAAATCATTATACTTTTTTTCATTATTTTCTCCTATTTTGTGCAGCGCACTGCGTTTTTCAAAGATTTGCTTCCTTTATAGACAGAGCCTCGTCCAAGACCCAGATAATAGGCGTAATCGGATGATATCTCATCCGAACTCCAATACCATGTATGAGACATTTCCTGTATCCAGGAATCTTTTATGCCTGCCCGATATGCATCGGAAAGCTCAAGCGATGTCGGAAGTCTCATCCCAGCAGACGAACATTTTGCTTTTGCTTCACTCCAGGTCATCCTTCCCTGCAGCCCCCACGCTCCTGAAGAATTCTTTGGGCTCTGAAGTGCAATTCCCTTGTCTGCCCGAAGAGCATTCAGCTTGATTTCAGATACATCCTCGGATTTGAAAACAAACGATTCCCCCTTTTCGGTTGTAATCGCAATCTGGTCAGCCACAAGAACAACCTTGATTCCAGAATACTGCTTGCCATTCTTTAGAAATATAATATCATGAAACCCTGCCTCAGCGGATACAGAGAAGATGCAGAGAAATGAAAAAATCAGTCCCTGAACAGCAATGCTGCAGTAAAATCTGACAAAAGAACTCACCTTAAGTCTCAAATAAATCAAAAACTGCCTCCTTGGACATTCAATTCGTATTCTTTCCAGACAGTTTCCGAAAAACAATTTATTTTTTCTGAAAAGCAAGAAATTTTTCAGTACGTCTTTGACGCAAAACACCCTCAGACCCTCTTTAAGTGCCCTAATTATTTTAAATCCATCTAGTATAACACCACTTATTTTCAGACAATTTATGCTGAATCCATTGTTCCTCTAAATATTTTAAATGAAAATGAAGATCCTTTTCATCACGAATATAATGATCATGAAAAGATTTTTGCCAATGAAATTTCGGAAAATTATGATTGCATATTTTTTCGGATTTTATGAAATCCCGAATGCGGGATTTCATTGAAGGCGACGTTTCGAAACGTCGCCCTCGCGATTCAACATCCGATTCAACATCCGATTCATCACCCCCAGAATCGTATGAAAACCCGAGCATTCGATTTGCCTCCCGGGAAAAATTTGTTTTCAAGGATCGCATTACATCCGAGATTGTAAAGCTCCCACCGACAGAAAACAGCAGATGATTATGCTCTGGATTGATTTTATACCCCAAAATATCCAGTCCAAATCTGTGCCTGCAATATTCCAGATGCAATACAAAAAGTTCACACAGAAAATCGTTCTCAAAAAAAGGGACCCTGTTCTTTGTCACGGTTGTAATGAAATAAGGTCTGCCTGGAATATAAATTCTTTTCTGAGAATTCCTATGCATAAAGATTAGACATCAAATACATCCAAAGAATTGATTTTTTTAATGATTTTCCATTGTTCATTCTCCGAAATTCGACCTCATATCCAAATCTCAAATTGGCCAAAACGACGATATCACGGGTTGACAATTGAAGGCGACGTTTCAAAACGTCGCCTTCACAATGCAAAACCTCGCCTTCGTGCGAAATATGACCTCCACAATACGACACCACGCCATCATCCAAAACCGCACCCAATTACACCCTTACGGGCGTGGTTGCGGAAAGGTGTAAACGAGACATCAAATATTCTTACCGAATCATTTTTTAATGATTTTGAATTATTCATTCTCCGAAACCCGTCCTCATATTCATATCTCACATTGGCCATAACGGCGACATCACGGGATATCACCTTCATTCCAAACTCACTACGGCAATGGACCTTTTACACATTTGGTATAATACTCTCCTCCGGCACTAATAGAAACGTGCCCCCCTCCTCCATTGAGTATACTAAAAATGTTAAAGGAATCTAAAGCAGTTTCATATTTTAGACAAGTAGCCATACCAGGTCCTCCCCATTGAATACAATTGCCTGTACTCCCATAGCCAAGCTCAGAGGTAAAGTAAGCAGCACCTACACTTATTGGAGAATTGGGAAATAATGTGGAATTCAGAACAGGAAAACTTTTACTTGTGTCTAGGATACTGTAAATTTCATTTCTAGAAGGAAGACGCCAACCTGAACCTTTTTGTGTGCAATAATCAGTAATCCCAGCAGAATAAGTCGATTTTATCGCACTTCCGGAACAGTTTCCTGCGGAATAGATTTGACCTCTGCTGCATTTTTCCCAATACAAATATGAATTATTTCCTATTTTCATTTTCACTGTACCATCATTCAAATCAGTTCTAGATGGTGCAAAATAGATCATAGTATCCATTACACAGACAACATCTCTTTGGGAAGATTTTGACTCCAGTGCTGTATAAATTGGATTATAGTCTTGAGTCCACCTTCCAGCAGTTGTGCTGTAATTTAAGACCTGTCCTTGATTGCCCGGAAAAGTCGTGGATGTCCACCAGCTACCTGGATTGTTCAATGTCAGAAGTTCCCTTAGAGTAGGAAGTCTCCACTTGTTTATACCGGCGTACCCAACTCCAGAATTCTGCTTATTATATTCATTGCATACATTAATTGCGTCATACCATGTCGCCTTCCCCCATTCGTACTCTTTAAAATACAAATATACGCTCGGATCGATTTTTGCAAATTGGCCAAGATATGAACTGTTTTGAAAATCAGAAAATGGAGTACCGCCAATACCGATGACAGGATACATAATATCACGAATTCCTGTTGTAAAGGAACCTTGCAAATCAGATGAGGCGGCTTTCAAAGAATTGATGGAACTGACCACTTCATTTCTATTCAAGATCCATGTGATTTCGGTATTTTCAGGCATTTTAACCCAAGATGTTAAATTAATCTGAAGCTGTCTTGTCCCGATCCAACCAACTGATGACCCTGTAGTAGGAATAGATGTTAAATTGTTCTGAATGACCACATTGGGAATGATGGAAGTTTTCATATCTTTATTGAAAATAATGCTAATATAATTATTAGATGGACTAACATCTGTGTCATCTCTATTCGGCATTACAGAAGTAATAAGCAACTTTGGCGAATATGTAATTCCACGGAAAGAATCAACTATTCCGACTCCTGAAGCTCTCAAACTTAATGTCAGGGTGTTATCCTGAGAAATCTCCTTCCCATATAAAGTAATTGTCTTGGGAATACTGTAATCCAGTGAATTGAAATTTAAGGACACATTATTTGTCACAAGAGAATTAATACCCAAACGGCTTTGACAGTCACCAGAATTGGCGGAGGACGGGTTACATTCAATTAAAACAGTACGTTCTTTCCCGGCATCACCGGACATTCTCACTGTAATTGTAGCTTCTCCTGTTTCAGTTATGCTTGAACTTCCGGAAAAAATCGGATACACATCATCGTCGATTGTTTTGACCAAAATAGTTTTGTCTGAAACTGCCGTTGAATTGTCTGCATATTTACTGGTAATAGTAATTCCGACCGTTTCAGTCATCATATTACTGTCCTGTACGCCATTCACTTGAATGGACTGCGGTGTATTCCAGTTAGTTGAATTAAACGTTAGTGCAGAAGGCGAGACTGTCACTGTCGTTGAGTTCGCTGATGCGAAACTGACAGTCACATCTTGATTAGGCTCCTGAGTCAGCTTGATTTCCAGACTCTTGGAAGTACCTTCATCCACTTCAATATTTGAGGAGGATATATCCAGATTCATAATATCCTTATCCTGAACCAGAATGCTTAATGACCCATTAATGATCCCCGGGGAAGAACCGGTTACTGTCGCAGAATCATTGACCACATTTGCATCCTGTCGGGCAATGATGAATACATTCTGATTGAACTGATAAGGAGTGAATTCCAGATCGACAAAATTCGTCGCGGTTCCTTCTGCAATTCCAAATTTCAGAGCATTGGGATTGCTTGACGTCAGTCTGATTGTCCTGTTTTTCCCGGGACTGCCACTCAGATAGACGTTCAAAGAAGAAAGATTTCCTTCAGTAAGAATACTGCTACCGGAAACAACGACCTTTGTATCATTATCAATGACATTAAAATTGTACAGCTGAATCGGAAGTCCGGAAGAATTCGCCATAATCGAAACAGTCTCTGATGATTCATTTACATCCTCAAGTGCGGTAACAGTAACGGATTGAGGAGTCATATAATTGGCTTTTGTAAAAACCAGAACTGTCTGAGACAGCCCTAATGATATTGTATTGGTAGAATTGAGATAGACAGTTGTAAAATCCTGCAGAGGCTCATACAGAAGTTTTACTGAAAGATTTGTATTTTGTCCTTCTGTAAGCTCAGAAACACTTCCTGTCAGAACAATGTTCTGTGCGTCATTATCAAATGTCGGAAAATTTTTGGTGACTGTCGCCATTCCCGGACATGAGAAAGTCAAAGTCACATTCTCAGATGCAATATTATTGTCATTGTTTATATAAACTGAAAGTGCCTGATCTATCGTAGAAGATGCCGCCGGAATAAGAATGGTCGTACTGTCAGGGCTTCCATTCAGTTTTCCAATTCCGGATGGACTCATTGTCACAGTAACAACCTTATCAGTATCTGAGGATTTTGAAAGCTTTACTCCCAGCACAGTATCAGCTTCCTCTGTCAGATAAGTAAAATTGCTGGTAACAAGCACTTCCGCATCGTCAAGGACAGTGACCGGGGCAATGACTGTCTGCACTCCTGTCGATGAAAAACTGATATTTACATTATCGTTAGTGGAATTATTATCAACTATAGAAGTCAAAATAAGATTTTGAGGCGTATTTGCTGTCGTAAAATCCATTGTGACCGTTGAAAGCCCGACTTGAAAAGTCCCCTGAACTGTCAGAACAATAGCGGGATTGTCACTGCTTATTGTAACAGTTTTACTGGATGTCGGTGCCCTTGTAAAATTTACTGCCACAGTGGCACTCTCACCTTCCTTCATAGTAGTCGGAACTGTCTGCTGTGTAATAAAAAGATCATCCTGAATTGAAAGTCCGTGAGTTTTTGTTACTAAGTTCGGTGATGAGAAGGAAATGGATACATTTTCATTAATATTATTATTGTCTACAGTCGACTGTAATGTTACGAACTGAGGGGGAGGGATTGTAGCAGGATAGGTATATGCAAAATTCAAAGTGGCCGACATTCCTCCATTTACAGTAACAGCCGGATCATTGCTTGTTACAGTTACAGTTGTATTTGCAAAAATTTCTCTGTTGAATCCTACAGAAGCCATATTTGACATCCCCTCGGCAAGCTGGGTTACGCTTACAGTCGGAATTAATTCTAAATCATCGGCAACAGTTACATTTGCAGATGATGCTGTAATACCTGTTCCTGTAATGTTGACAGTTACCGATTCCGTTGCCTGATTACTGTCAAACGCCCCGCTCAAATTCACCGTCTGAGGTATTGTACCATTCGTCGCATCAAAATTCAGATTGATGCTTGCTGTTCCGTTCAATACTGCTGCCGGGCTGTTGGATGTCAGTGTCACCTGCACATTGTCATAGATTTCTCTGGAAAGTTTTACTCCGAACTGCTTTGTCTCTCCCTCATAGACGGATGAGGGCATAGAGATCAGATCCACGCTCAAATCGTCAATGACCGTCAGGTTCCGATTGACGGTACTGACTCCGGTGGCAGAAAGACTGAGTGTTACAACCTCATTGACTGTATTCAAATCTATTGTAGATTTAATGATGACTGTCTGTTCTATTGTTCCGTTTGTGGCATCAAAGCTGAGTGACCGGAAACTGTTCCCGTCAATTGTGACCGCCGGATTATTCGATACGATATTCATTGTGGTCGGGAAAAAAAGCTGTCTGTTGAACTTAATGCCCACAGCGACAGACTGACCCTCATAGAGAGAAGTAGGAAGGTTGACTATTTGAATTGCCAAATCATCTGTCATTGTCAGAGTCAGATTCTGATCAATCATATTTGCACCTACGAAATCGACATTGACAACCTCGTACTGAGAGTTGTTGTCGATCTGTCCTGTCAGGGTCACATACTGTTCAATCTTTGCATTCTGAGGAGTGAAATACAATGTCTTGGAATTGATCCCGTCAATTCTTACTATGGGATTATTGCTGTTGATGACCACAGTCTTCGGAGTATAGATGTCCTTGCTCAGCTTCACCTTTACCGTTGCAGCCTCTCCTTCGTACAGACTTGCCGGAAAATTCGTGACAATCAGAGAAAGGTCATCTTTTATAGACAAAGTCTGACTGACTGTCTCTAGTCCAATGGATGAATATGCAATGGTCACTGTCTCATTGACAGCACCTTCCTCTTCGACTGCGAGCAGTTTCACTTTCTGTTCCGTTCTGTAATTCTCAGGAGTAAATTTCAATTCCACAATGGACTCACCGTTTACTGTTACAGCTGAATCACTGGAAGTCACCTTAACTGTAATTTCCGACTTCGGCTTGCTGCCTAACCTTACACCGACTTCCTGAGTTTCTCCCTCATTGATGGAAGTTTTGATTCCGGTCACAGAAATAAAATTGCTTGACACTCCTGCCTTATCGAGTCCTAGAAAAAGTCCGAATGTATTGACAGGATCGAGAAGACTGCTTGTGGATTTTCTGAAATAACCTATCTGCTTGCACTGACTGAATAAAACCAGAATGCACAGAATGGAAGTGTAAAGTTTTGTTTTCATTTTCTTATCCTCATTTAAAAAATTGAAACTGAATGTAATACTGAGTCTCTGCCTGAAACCGGTCAAAAGATGCTGTTCCGGAAGGAAGGTAGTTTTTTCTGATTTCGAGATTTGCCTGAAACCATTGATTCTCTCTGTTTTTGAAAATATATGCATCCGCAATATTCCATATCCAGAAACCGAAAAGAGCAGCTGTCGCATTTTGCAATACATTTTCAGTAGAATTTAATGCATCACGTCTTGGTTTAAACAGAAGATAATTGAGCATAAATGTGTCTCCCTCGTCAAACTGAGCAGGAAATCCAAGTTGAGAATTGTAGGCTCTCTGTGCATTGGAATAGTTTGACCTGGCAGAAATAAAATTTGCAAACAGAAGTGCATTGACTCCAAAGTAGGCCGTTCCCTTCTTGGAATTTCCTTCCTCAAACTGACCCCAGCCTGGAAGAAGAGCCGACCTCCACACAAAGGGCCAGCGGGAAGGACTCGGCACCTTCTTGTCCACAAGACTCTTTTCGGGATTGTCTGCAATTGTAATCGCCAGATCTCCGGTCTTCTCAGAGTTCAGCCTGGTATACGGCTTCTGCTGCTTGTTTTTCTGGAGCGACCATCCCTTTACTCCGTCCTGTACATAATTTTCCAGTTCCGAGAAACTGATCACTCCGTCCTTGTTTTCGTCCGCTTTCCCTTCCATCCCGTAGATGAGATATTTTGTAAATACACCGTAATCGGAATCGTCGTCCTCATAACTGTAGAACCCTGCCTTGGTGGAATAGAACACTGCAGACACTTCTGCTTCTTCAAAACGTTTCTCGCGGATGCTGTTTCTAGCAGCCGACTTGCTCTTGTACAGAACATCGCGGCAGGCATCGAGCATAATTAAGGTTTTTCTAATACTCTTCTTCTTGAACTTCTGCACAATCTCATCCACCTTCAGTGACGAGTTGAATGCCTTGTCCGCAACAGTGTCCACGACCACGAGATAACCGTTCTCATCGTAGTCGGAGATTCCATGACCGGAAAAGAAAAACACAATCAGATCTTCCGGATTGGCAAACCGGAGGATGCTGTCCAGTTTCTCTTCTATGTTCAGCTTTGTAGGATAGAGACCGCTTTCAGGTCCGTTGAAGTCTATATCATCCGTCATAATGAAAACTTCATCAAACTGTCCCTGTTCCTTCAGAGTCTTGCCTACTGCCTTAGCATCGTTTCGGGCCTTCGAAAGATCGCTGAATGCCACATCCT
>JBPOJG010000383.1:0-1536 GCA_052033835.1 Spirochaetota bacterium | reverse complement strand
CTTTCAGAATCACCGAGTTATAAGAAACATGAAAAGGAAAAAGGAAATTTCTGGATTGGCTATGTTTTCCGTATTCTCGACTACTGCGTATCTTTGAGCAAGGTCACTCATGAGGATGAGGGAAAGTATTATATTCTGAACGATGAGGGCTATTATATGAAACTTGCTTTCGAGGATATGATGTCTGCAGTTCTTCGTTCAAATGCAGGTTTTTCGGAAGATGAACTTGTTGCAGTCAATGAGAAATTTGTGGAAGCTTCTCTGAGATTTGATTTCTATACATTAAGCATTAAGCAGATGCAGCATTATCTGAAAAAGAATACTGCAGCAGACATTCTGAAGAATCATATCCGGAAAATGCTGGATAACGAGGATCAATATATAAACCGTCATTATGATGCTAAGAAAAATGACAAGGTGAAAGTTCTTGTTCAGGAACTTTATCAGAAGGCTTTCGGAGGTGAATCAGCTTCAGTTCAGGCAGTTCTCTGGTCGGATGAGGACAGTTTCGGAAAAGGGATCAATGAGGATGTTGCCGGTTTTGCAGATGATGAAAAGAAAACTCTATACTATAAAATCTTTTCTGCATTCAAGAAGGCAAGCGGTGGAAAACCCGGAGCAAAATACATCAAAGAAACCGAAGAGATCATTGCGAAAATCGGAGAAAAACATTTTTATGAATATTCTCTGCGCTGGATGAAGTCGTTTCTGGACTATGAAGTGAGAAAGGAGACGGTCACATCAGAGGGATACAATGGAAGAGAATATCATTATGACAGATATTACAATATCAGCGGAGTCAATGCAGACAGTCTCAAGGCAATGATCTGGGCGGCAGTGGCCGTTCTCGATGAAACAATGATACGGACACTCGGACAGGTGGCGGAAAAAAGCTACAGAAAAATACCCGGAAAAGGTCCTGCAAATGCGGCTGTGGGAAATGCCTGTTTCTATACATTGGCAGCATCTCAGAATATGGAGGCTGTCAGCATCCTTTCACGACTGAAACTCAGGCTGAAGCAGAGCAGCGTCATCAAGCTCATTGATTCATACATCTCCGAATTTGCAGATGAGAAGGGAGTCAGCCCTCACGACATAGAGGATATGGCGGTTCAGGAATACGGCCTTGTGAAAGGAAAGGCAGATTATACATTCGGTGATTATCATGCACGCGTAGAAATCCTCAGGGTGGGAGATGTGGATGTTTCCTGGACAGACGGAAAAGGCAAGGCACTCAAGTCGGCACCCGCATCCGTCAAGAAGGATTTCAAGTCTGAACTTAAGACCATGAACGACAATGTGAAGGAGATTCAGAAAACGCTCACTGTTCAGAGAGACAGACTCGACAGATCCTATATTCATGAAAGGAAATGGACATGGAAGGATTTTGAAAAAAGATTCGCTCAGCACGGCCTGATGCACTGCATAACCAAAAACACGATCTGGAATCTGGAAAAAGGCGGAAAGAAGACAGCCCTTCTGTTTGACGGTGAAGACTGGATCAATGAAGACGGTGAGAAGGAAAAAATATCCGGT
>JBPOJG010000486.1:0-2903 GCA_052033835.1 Spirochaetota bacterium | reverse complement strand
CAGGGGCTTGAAGAAAGAAGACAGGAAGTGATGAGAAAGATCGATGAAATCAATGAAAGAAATAGGCCTCTGGTGGTAAAATGAAAGAACAAGTTCAGAGCTATTTAGACAAAGAGCAGAGTCAGTTTATTTTCAAAAAGGAAGAGGTAAAATCCAATATTCCTACTTTCTTTATCAAACCTGAGGGTATTATTCCTGTAGTCAAAGGACTGAAAGAGAACCCGGAACTGAAGTTTGATTTCTTGAATGATCTCACTGCAATTGACTGGTTGGGAAAAAAGAATCCCCGTTTTGAAGTCTGTTATCTTCTCAGAAGCAATTCCAACGGTTTTGCGAGAATTATGCTCAAATGCCCATTGGAAGAAGGGGAAAAAATCCCCAGTCTAGTCAGAATATTCAAGGGTGCAAACTGGCCGGAGAGAGAGGTGTTTGATCTTTTCGGAATTGAATTTATCGGACATCCTTATATGGAAAGAATCGTTCTTCCGGACAATTTTCAAGGCCATCCTCTTCGCAAGGACTACCCATTGGAAGGATTCGGTCAGGACTATCTGATCGCCAATCTTCTGCACATTCATCAGGAAGACAAGGGAGAATAAGATGCAGATTTACCAGAAAACAACGAATAAATACCAGGGTAAATTCAGAGATCTTCCAGAAGGTCATCTGCTCGTCAACCTTGGACCAAGTCACCCCGCAACTCATGGGATTCTTCAGAACATTGTTCAGCTCGACGGCGAAAGAATCGTGGATGCAGATGCAATCATCGGTTATGTCCACAGATGTTTTGAAAAACTTGGTGAGAGATACGATTACAATCAGTTCCTAGTCTGCACGGACAGGATGAATTATGTATCCACTCCGCTCAACAATATCGGATGGATACTTGCAGTCGAAAGCCTGATGGGAATTCAGGTTCCGGACAGAGTCACTTATGTGCGTATGATCATTTCCGAGCTTTCGAGAATCATGGATCATATCATCTGTCAGGGAATTTTGGGAGTGGATTTAGGTGCATTCTCCGGAATGCTTTATCTGTTCCACCAAAGAGAAAATATCTATACAATCATTGAAAAACTGACTGGAGCCAGACTCACTACAACTTTCTGCAGAGTCGGCGGAATGGAACGAGACATCTATCCTGAATTCCAGTCAGAAGTCAAGCAGTTTATCAAAGGCTTTAAGCCGGCTCTGGATGAATTCAATACAATTCTTTTGAGAAATAAAATCTTCAATGAAAGAACAGACGGTGTAGGCGGAATTTCTGCAGAAGATGCACTTGCTTACGGTTACTCGGGACCGAACCTTCGTGCAACAGGTGTTGCCCATGATGTAAGAAAAGACACTCCGTATATGTTCTATGATAAAGTGGACTTCGACATTCCTGTGGGTGAAAACGGATCAGTTCTTCACAGAGCACTTGTCAGACAGGAAGAAATGCGTCAGTCAGTCAGAATCATCGAACAGCTCATTGACAATATTCCTGCTGGTTCTTTCCACGCAGATCTTCCTCACGCATTCCTTCCGGAAAAAGATAAGGTTTACAGCAGTATGGAAGAATTAATTTATCATTTTAAAATCATTATGCATGGAGTAAAGGTTCCTCCGGGGGAACATTACTTTGCAACTGAAGCTGCAAATGGCGAACTTGGTTTTTACATTGTTTCTGAAGGGGAAAAGTCTCCTTGGAGAGTGCATGTGAGAAGACCCTGTTTCTGGTACTATCAGTCATTTCCGCAGCTTGTGAAAGGATCTCTGATTGCAGATTCAATCGCTACAATGAGTTCTTTAAATGTGATCGCAGGGGAGTTAGACTGTTAATATGGCATACCAATTTTCTCAGGAATCAGAAGGCAAATTTAAAAAACTGATTCCAATGTTTCCGGACAAACGTTCTTTGATTCTTCCGGCTCTCTATCTTCTCCAAAAAGATCAGGGATTTGTGGACACAGTCGGTATGCAGTACATTGCAGACAGAATCGGTGCTCCAGTTGTTCTTTCTCATGTATACGGAGTGGCCACTTTTTACACTTTATACAACAAGAAACCTGTGGGGAAATATCATATACAGATCTGTGCAAATATTTCCTGCTGTGTGATGGGTTCCGACAAGATTACAAATGCAGTCTGCAAAAAACTCGGAATCAAAAAAGGTGAAACAACTCAGGACAAGAAATTTACAGTGGATGAGGTTCAGTGCCTTGGTGCATGCGGATACGGACCGATGGCTCAGATCAACGACAATTATTATGAGTTCTTGGACGAGAAAAAAATTACAGAAATCTTGGATTCACTGGAGTAAAGAATGGCTGAACTGAAAATCCTCACAAAACACAGAGGGGAAAAGGATACTCATACAATATCGCATTACCAATCCGTAGGCGGGTACACTGCAGTGAAAAAAGCACTTTCCATGCAGGGAGATGATATTGTCGCAACAGTGAAAAATTCCGGACTCAGAGGGCGCGGCGGTGCAGGTTTTCCTACAGGAATGAAATGGTCTTTTATCCCAAAGAATATCAACAAGCCGAAGTATCTTCTCTGCAACGGAGATGAAGGCGAGCCTGGAACATTCAAAGACAGAGTTCTGCTTGAGGAGTTCCCACATGCAATGGTGGAAGGCATGATCATCGCTGCAAAGGCGATCGACTCTCATCAGGGATATATCTATATTCGCGGAGAATACCACAAAAGTATCAGCAGAGTGGAGCAGGCAATTAATGAAGCGTATGCAGCAGGACTTCTCGGAAAAAATATCCAAGGTTCAGGATTTGACTTTGAACTCTGCGTATATCAGGGTGCAGGTGCCTATATATGCGGCGAAGAGACAGCCCTCATCAATTCTCTCGAAGGAAGGAGAGGTCATCCTAGACTGAAGCCTCCTTTTCCGGCGGTTTCGGGGT
>JBPOJG010000116.1:0-2760 GCA_052033835.1 Spirochaetota bacterium | reverse complement strand
AGTGAGACTGAAAAGTTTCATTATGCTGATCAGCGTCACCGTGCTTTCGGCTCCCGTCAATTCATTTTAATGATAAACGCCCTGCTGAGCGGCACCCTGAGGCTCTCGAAGGGTGAATTTGAGAGTCACCCTATCGCGAGGATTTTCTGCATAGAAAGTCTGCTCTAGCATATATTTTCCAAAAGACGCTGTCTTTGGATCTGTCTCTATGCTTTTTTTCCAAAAGACTGACTGTTTCTCCCTCTTCTCTTTTCATAAAATGCTTTACTTTCTCAATATATCTCTTTTCCACTTTCTTTCTTTTTTTCTTATGGAAGAAAAAAGAAAGAAAGTTGAGCAAAGAAAGAAAAAAAGAACCCGCTGCTCGACGTGCAGGCACGTCAACCACACCTGCACGTCTTCGCACGCTCCCTGTGGAAGATGCTTGGCAGTGTTGAGATGATGTCTTCATCTGCAAGCAGCCTCATCTGCTTTCTTCACAATAGGCATCCATAGTTTTCATCTTCTTATTTCTTATTCACAGGACATTTTTCAAATTTATACTCGATGCTTTCCAACTCCTTACCGTCAATAAATCGCTTCCGAAACATTTTCCTGGAATCCTTAAAAAACAATAAATCTTTGAATGTCATCGGCTTTATCGACTGTAAATTTATCCACTTAGCATCTCTGCCAAAATTCGGTGCAGAACTGGAATTTGTAATTACATCATAAGTAATTTTAGTTTTTTCTTTATTCTTTAAGATCATCTTAAACCTTTTTTCAATGTACCATTCTCCACAAAAATCAAGAGACTCTATATAAATCCCGTCTGATGCGAATTCTGCGTATTCCCCTGTTCCCGTCCAAATTCCACGGAGTTCAGCAGGAATTTTCTGAATCTTTTTATATACTTTCTTTGCCTCATCAATATCCGCCTGCGTCGGGCGTTTCTCTTCTTCTGCATTTAGAACAAATAAACTGATTAAGCAAACTATTAAAAAGTATTTCATATTCATCTCCTATTTTTATTTTCAATAATTACAGAAATCCCCTCTGCATTCCCATCTTTCTCCATCTTTATTTACTTTCGGTGCATAAGCCTGAAGAATCTGCCGAGTGTTCAGAGGATCGCTAGAATTTGGATTATAATATTCCTGATGCAGATGATCGTCTGTGACTCCTATCGCACCTCTTCGAGCCAGGTATTCTCCAGCTCGAACAACTTGTCCGGGAAAAATGTAAGAAGCATTGCCTGAAGCGTGGTAAGTTTTCTGATATCCTCCTTCTTGAAATTGAACATTAATTCCATTATAGTGCAGTTCATTTGAATCCATTTTTATCCGCCCGGTCTTGGAAGCAAAGATATCCCTGGTTTCAGTAGAGGCATCAATTCCTGAATGGCCATTTTTATGTATTTCTTTTGGATTGCCGGGTTTGTGATCAGAATACTTCCAAAGTTCTGGATGATCTACATTTCTCCCGTGAACAGGATTGTCAATACTCCTTATATAAGCGGAAGGAAATACCCCGTCTTTTCTCGGTTCGACAGGCGGACCCTCCATTTCTGATATTCGAAATATGTGAGAATCTTTGTTTGTACCTTTCACACTGGATCTGTTATACTCTCCCATAATCCAGTCGTCGCCGTCTCCCATTCCCAGGTCGGTCATATCTCTGTATGGTTTTATAATTAAAGTATTTTTGTCCTTTCCTTCTGAGATGTCAGTACTGTAAAGCCAGTCTTTTCTTTCATTGCCCTTGGGCGGCATAAAATCCCGGTCTCCTATGAATCCTGATGTAAACAGTCCGTTCTGACCGATAAGAGTCTGTTTCCCGGCATCATCCACAAATCTATGATAGGCTACTTGATTCCCATTTTTGTCTGCATCATAACTCCCATTCTGCACCCCGTTCCTCCCGGTTCCGCTCCAAAGTATATCTTCTTTCATTCCTCCTTCAAATTCTTTCCTTTCGTACTTTAGTTCCTGCCCATTATCTCCTTGCACTGAATCGATTCTTGAAAAATGAGGAGGAGAATGTCCTTCCACTTTTTCATACCAGATTTCCGCACCGAACATTCCTCCAAAGTAGCCGCCTCGCTTTTCTATTCTGCCGGTAAACTGCCCTGATGTTTCATCTGTAATGCCTGGCCGATTGAAAGTACTGTCCCAGAAAGACAGTTTCGGAGGTTTTCTTGTGTCTACATTATCATTTCCAAGCAGACCCTCAGCTGGATTTCCGCAACCTCATTATGCACGAGCACCCCGTCTTCACCCACATAATAGTCGTGTTCACCTTCCACCGTAAAGTTATATACCGTCTCCTGTCTCTTTTCGATCTGAACATCACGGATGCGGAGCTGTCTTCCGGTTGAGTCAAAAAGAACGTCGCCCTTCTTCAGACGTCTGGCTTCACGCCATTCGCTGTTTTTGACGTCAGGCTTTTCCTCGGACTGACCGAAGGCACTGTAGAGGGACACCTGCAGGGTTTGCTGCTTTAGGATCACAGAAGGCTTCCCCGCTATCCGCTGCTCGCCATTCGCTGTCCGCTCTGACTTCATTACTCTAAAACTGTGATTCCGGCGAGCTTTGCAAAGCCTTCGGCGGGCAAAGCGCAGGCCTGCTAGGGGCGAGCTACGCGAGCCGGGCGGCTCTATCTTCTCGCCGGACTGCAGAGTCAGGATGTAGATTTCATCTGTCTTCTTAGTATATGTGTCCGTGACTTTTGAATATGTCTGTCTGCCGGTCTTCTCGTTCCACGACAGCACATAGTCCCCTC
>JBPOJG010000505.1:0-2177 GCA_052033835.1 Spirochaetota bacterium | reverse complement strand
GGAACCCCAGACAGACCTGCATTTCTGAAAAAGGCAGGATTTTACATCTGGAATCTTCTCGTCAGAAACGGCGTCCCGGAAGACAGCATTGCTTTTATGACAGGAAATACAGACAGCATTCAGGAATTCAATGCCATGTGTATTTCCAGCAGCATTCCCAAATTGAAAGATGAGAATGTATTCGACAAGAGTGAGACCGGATATGAGAAATTTCGAAACTGGATTTCCGAAAAAAAGAACAGCAGGTACATTCAGCTCAGAAGAGGAATCCTGGAAGGGATACAGCATCATTTAGATTCACTGGAAAAAAATACATCTGAGATACTTTTTAATATGACAGTCAGAAATGACGGAACTGCTGAACCGGTCGACACGGACTATGCAGGACTGTATCTGGAAAAACTGCGTTTTTATTTTCTGAAAGAATATACAGAAGAACCTCTCAGAATGTATTCATTCCTCACTGCCCTATCCTCTGAGTGGGAGAGATCCTACATTCACAGCAGCTATACAGACGCGGACAATCCATTCTCGTCCAAGCACACTCCCGCAGAAGAGAAATTTTTTCATTATACCGGTTTCTGGATTATGAAAAATCTCCGGAACGCAATTGCACATTCGTGTCTCGAAGACAGTCTTACCGAAAAGGACATTGCATTTTTTTTCATTATCGCAATGAGGACTTTTTTCAAAACGGATCTCGCTCATGTTTACGATTATGAGAAAATCCTATTTGCTGCTATGGCAGAGGAAAAAATTCTGAATAAGAGCATCAGAGAACTTCAGGAAAGATCAATGAATCATATACTGAATCTCTGCTATCGCAAGCCGAAAGACGGCAGAATGGCAGAATTCAAGAAGATCGGAAACAGATTTCTGGAATCACACAAGAAAGTGTTTGTGAGAAACAGGCATCACGAGGAAGTTCCTGAATTCACCAAGGATCTTTCCAGAGACGATATACGGGAAAACTCAAAAAAAATACTGATGAATTCTTTCTGGTTCATCTTTGAAACTGGAAATCCCAAGTCAGAATTTCTGACGGCAATGGCTGATGCACTGAGGGGACTGGGATAGATTACATCCCAGTTTTCTTCTTACATTCACTGATTTCAACAATATTTTTTGCATTTATTAAACAGTTCAGATTATATCTCCCGCTTTGACATTCTCTCATCAGAGAAGGAAATATCATTTCTCTTTTCTTTTCAATTTCTTCTGCATTTTCGGGATTCTCCTTCTTCATATTTTCATACACTGTGTTCATAATTTTATCACAGTCTTTTACTGTTAAAGGTTTCTGGTCAGCAAAAGTGAGAAGTGCTGTGTTTTTAATTTCACTGAAATCTGCAGAAAGATTTACAGAAAGAAAGAATATTATAAGAAGATTTAGATTTTTCATGATTACTCCAAGGTTCAAGTTTGCAGAAGTTACCGAAATTACGCCAAGTCAGAAGCCCCTTTAGCACATTGAAAATTATATAGAAATTATTTCTTGCAGAGTTCTGCTATCGAATAAATGTTCTTTGCTGTTTTCATACAGTTACGGTCGAATTTGCCGCTTTCACAGTCCTTCTGAACAACTGCAACGAGCATCCTTCTTCTGTTCTCACTCATTTCTTCTGTATTTTGCATTGATTTTACTGCATTTTCGATTACGGTTTCAGCAATTTTCTCACACTCATTCACGGCCTTGGGAGGTATTTCCACAGCAGGAGGAGTAGATTTTTTTGCTTCATTCAGATTTGTGCACGAATAAACAGCAAAAAAAAGTATAGCGTAAGTCAGATTCTTCATAATTACTCCGAATTTTTAATCAGACTGAATTTATTTATCTATAGATTATCAAAACACAGCTAGAAAGCAATAATTTTTTCTGTTGAAGTAAATTTCCGATCAGTCCTTTCTGCAAGATTGGACAGCAGCCGGATCCTTGATTTTTTTCAGGCATTCAATCTCATAATTTCCTGTCCTGCAGTCCTGCATCAATGCATATTTCAAGGACGACTTCTGATCTTCAATTGCTTCCGCTTTTGCAGGATTCGCTTTCTTGAAGTTTTTTATCACGATGTCTGCCGCTGCACTGCACTGTCCGCGAAGAGACGGAGTGGATTTCCCGCATTTTTTCAGGAGGTTCTTTTTTTTAATTCCTGCAGACTGAAGACATTTGTTTTTTT
>JBPOJG010000394.1:0-6815 GCA_052033835.1 Spirochaetota bacterium | reverse complement strand
GAAGGAGTTCTAAAAAAAAACTCCGATGAGGTTGCTGTCTTCGGAAAAGAATATGCTTTTACTGGCTATTATAGTCTATACGTAAATTATTCAGTAAAAGGTGTCCAAATTTCTTTCTCAAATTTGACTGATAATTGTAAGATGTCTTATGGAATACCTTCTGGCTGTAATTTTGCAGAATACTATTTTGATATTAAGAGTGATTGTCCAACTTCAACAGTTATAAACAAAACTGATGGCGTAAGGAAATGTAATGTATCAGATAATAGAATAAAATCATTTAGGCTGTATATGGAATCTGTTGATTCTACAATGAAGTGCAATGCACTTATTTCAGTAAAGGAGCAGTAAATGCAGAACATTTTTTTTATTTCACTTTTATTATTAACTTTCACTTTTCCCGCATTATCGGAGAAACTGCCTGAGACAGGTTCAATAGAGGGTGGGAAAGCAGATTTTATTTATGAGAGTAACTGTAAAACGGCTACATCGCTTGACAATGAATCTGAGAAAAAATATACCCTCTATGTTCCCGGCAAGACGATGATCACATTCTACGGAGACAGTCGTCTGGACTTTGCAGATAATTATGGAAAGGATATGATGTATTATCTGAACAAGGCTTCTGATGTGAATGATACTGCCAAAAGAAATCCGGGCTGGTATCTGCAGAATTTCGGACATGCGGGATGGGGCACAGTGGATATTGTAAAACATTTCAAGGAGTGTCTGTCGAGTCCGGCCTATTTTACAGGGAAATCCTTTGTGGTGAATGTCGGCGGGAACAACTGGGTATATTCCGCAATATTCATTAAAGCAAATCCTTGGACTGGATTTCTGGTCAATGTGTATACAAGAAATGATGTAAATGATATTCTGATCCGCCTGGGAGAACTTGCTTCGATTGATGAAAATACAAAGAAGAAAAGAGTTCTTCTGCTTGGAAACTACCCTGCATTTGCGGGAGGTTTTCTTCCTCGGGAAAAATTGGATCCGGATGCCTTGACTGCATTTTTCAACAGTGTGTCTGAGATTTTTTATCCCCCCTCCGACAAGCCGAGTTATTACAGAATGATCCAGGACATTCTGGGACTTTCTGCAATTATTACAGGCGGGATGCTTTCCACAGAAAGGGGATATGAAGACATTGCCAATGCTCACAATGCCAATTTCTTGAGGATGTGGCATGTGATGCAGGAACCGACAAACGGGGGCTTTACTTCCAGACTGGAATACAGCATAGGCGATATACTGCATCCCAATGAAAAAGGATTCACTGCCTGGGCAGGGCCTGTGGGGGCTCGACGACAAATCTTATTTTCCCAGAGAATCTTCAATCAGCTGAATAATTTCGTTTAAAAGAGGATTACCTGAGAACGTTTTCATGAGAATCAGCAAAAGCTTGATAATCTTTCTGAATGCCTCTTCTTTATTTTGAGAATCATTTTTCAATTTCTCTATACAGTGAAGAACAACGGTTTTCTGTTCCTCGTTCATTCTTAGATTGTTTTTAATTTGAAATGCTGACAGCTTTTCTTGAAAACCTTGTAGCATTTCACCAGAAATATGATCAACATTTTTGTTTATAATTATGTTCAAGGTCGTTTCAATCTTATCATTCTCTTTTTCATTCTGAGAGCTGAAAAGGACAATGAGGCCAGTTTTTTCTAGAAATTGTTTCCATAGAGAAGGGAGTGATAATTCTTTTTCATCTACGATCTTTTCTTCAGGCAAAAATGATCCCTTTTTCGATATTTTTTCTCGAAGATACGCCATTCTACTTATCAATTTTCCTAGGCGTTTTTCCATCTTGTCAATTTTCTTTTCCAGATGATTCAGCTTTCCTTGCAAGATCTTTTTGTCCGATACCTGTCCATTCAAATCGTTCAGGTCTTCTTCAAAATCTTGACCTTTCTTTTCGATAAGGAACTTTTTTAATTCGGAATTACCCTGAGAGTGAATCACTTTGTAAATTTGTGACAATTGACTTGTTTTAGTGATTCCGCTGTCTGATTCAGTGTAGGTGACGATCTCTGCATCATGGAATAATATTTTCCCTTTCACGGACGATCCATTACGAAACATTATGGTCTCAGGAACTAAAGCTACAGAAGACAAAAACAGGACAAAAAAAGTGCAAAAATGGCAGTTTTTCATATTTTCCTCTTTCTAAATATCCATAAAAAACGATTTAGAAGCCCATCCTGTCATCTTTGAATAAAAAAGCAAGCTTTTAAATCCACGAAAAAAAGGATTTTAAATTTTGATACCTAAGCACTGATGGTATTTTATGAATACAGAGATTAGTTACAAAAATAAAAAAAGTTATGCAATGAAGCTTGAATTGAATTTGTATAACTACGTTAAGAACAGTATAGAGCAGCTAATGGGTTCCAGAGGAAAAAGCAAAACTGATGCAAATGTTGGGTTTTATTTTTATTTGATTCGCGGTCTGCATGAATTTGGATACCTTCCTTCCTGGCCTTCAAAAAAAGACTTCCTTGAGTTCAAAGAAAAGGACACAGGATCTTTTGAATCCTTTTTGACGCGTGAACGAAAAAATAATTCTGCAAGAATAAATAGAGCGCTATCAGGTTCTCTAAAAAGAAAAGATGATTTTGAAAAAATGACCAGTTATCCAACCATTCTAAGCTCACTTACTATACTGGATTTCATTATACTGACAGAAGACATTTCAAATGAGGAAGTCTTGAATCTTCTTCGCCCAGAAAAAGATTTTGAAGAATAAAAGAATTTAGGATTAACCAAACAGACCTAACTTTTGAGGAAAACATAAATGAATATAAAAAAATGGATTATTTTCGGACTGACTTTAACTGCTCTTTTCATTGGCTTCTTTTATTTGCCATTTTTCTTTCTCTTTGGAGTATGGCTATATTTGCTGTTTGCCATATTTGTGAGTCTCAGCCTTCTGATCGAGTTAATAAAATTAAGTATGACTGATCAGGATACACTGTCCTATCTTGGTTATATTCTAATTAATAAACAAAAATATTTTTTAGTAATTTCAATCATATTATTATTTCCTATAATTATCTATGTGCGGGATATTTCGGTTTTGAATGATAACTATTCAAAAGTAAACTTTCATACAAGTTCATACAAAATCAAATTTCAAAAAGGTAATATAGCAGAGATAAAGGATAATCAAAATAGAACAGGCTGGGGAAGCTGTCGTATAGAAAGAAAAAGCAGCGTATGGACAATAGGTGCCTTTGGATGCTGGATACCAGAAGGTAATAAAGAAAAAATTAAGAAAATTAAAGAAGGACTAAATGCGAAGCTGAAAAACAGTAGAATATTATCTGATGAAAAATTATCATTAGAAATGGAAAATATAATTAACGAACTGCATTCTTCAGAATCTCCTTTATTTATACCTGTAGGTTCAGATGATCTTTTGGAATTGAATTATGAATCAAATTCACAGCTTATTTTTGGTGTTACATTAGAAGATAAATTTGATCAGCCTATACATGAAGGCATTTTACTGCTATTTATCGATGAAGGATTGGATAGGTTGAATATCCCACTGACTACATTCAGTTTAAAAAACGGAAAATTGGAGCTGAAACATATAAAATTTAATTTCATATCAGTTCCAAAACCAGATTTTTATTTGGCAAAATTGTTGTCCTTTCTTGGTTTAAAAAGCTTGGTTTCTAAAGCGTATATAAGCTTAAAATGACTTGAAAACGAGTTTGACATCAAAGAGATTATAGAGTTAGGATAACTTTTCAATTTGATAAAGAATTTGTACAATTTTGGAATGAGCTGATGGAGTTCAGAGCAGGAGTCATTCATCATAACGATGCGGATTTTAGATATTGCTCTTATGCAACTGCAGAATGTAGAGAGCAATAGTCAGAATCGGAGAAGTCTGGAAATGCTTAAACAGGGATGGAACACTGAAAGAATTAGAATGCGATTTTTTTCTTTAAGCCATTTTCCTTCCCGGCGAAGCTGTAATGATCACAGTAACTGCAAAACTGATTTCAGTGATAATGTATGCAGCATCAGAACTCGTAGAAAAATCCATTCATAAGTCTGTAAAACGATCTGAGATAGATTTTCCCTGAAACCTGTAAAAAACAGAATGCAATTTCCTCTTTTACAGACAGACTGGACATAATGCAGGGTAAAAAATGAATTCCATCTGTCTTCTGGGAGCCTCTGGCTCCGTCGGTGATTCTGTTCTGAAGGTTCTTCGCCGGTTTCCGAATCATTTCCGTCTTCATTCCTTTCAAGTACATAAAAATCTGGAGAAGGCAAAGTCGATTATCGACGAGTTTCATCCGGAAACTGCAGTGATTTCTGCAGAGGATGCAGACAGGTCTGTGCTCGGAACTAAATATATTGATACTAAGATTCTTTATGGAACTGAGTTTTCTTCTGAGATTGTTTCTGAGAAACCTGTAGACACAGTCGTGACTGCGGTAGTGGGTGCAGTGGGAGTGATGCCTACAATTGCAGCTATCAAGGCGGGAAAAAAACTGGCGATTGCAAACAAGGAAACACTGGTCACTTTCGGCCCTTACATCAAAAAACTTCTGAAAGAAAATCCGATTCAGATCATTCCTGTGGACTCTGAGCACAATGCACTTTTTCAGCTTCTCGAAAACAAGTCCCGCTCCGATATCCGCGCACTGACTCTGACTGCCTCAGGCGGTTCTTTCCGCGACTGGCCTTCCGAAAAACTGGAGACTGTGACTGTGGAAGAGGCACTCAATCATCCGACCTGGAAGATGGGACCGAAGATCACCGTGGACTCTGCAGGTCTTGTGAACAAGTCCCTCGAAGTCATTGAGGCGTTTTATCTTTTTGATATTCCCTATGACCGAATTGAAATTGTAATTCATCCTGAAAGCATTGTCCATGGTATCATCGAAATGAATGACGGTTCCACACAGATGCTTTCCTCTCATCCGGATATGGTGTTTCCTGTGGCGCACGCACTTTTTTATCCGACCCCTGTGCCATCGCTATTGATTGAAAGAAAACCCCACAGTTTCAAAAATCTTCAGTTCAGAGATGTGGATCATCAGAAATACCCTGCGGTAAAACTCGCTTACACTGCGGGGAAAATCGGAGGGACTGCACCTGCAGTATTCAATGCAGCAAATGAGGCCGCTGTGGAGCTTTTCCTTTCCAAAAAGGCGGGTTTTCGAGAGATCACGAGACTCATCGAATATGCGCTCGAAAAAATTCCGGTCATCTATCCGAGTGATCTGCAGGGATATTTGGAAGCAGATTCACTTGCCAGAAAACTGGTGATGGAAAAAAAAGGTAGCAGTCGGTTTAATTTTCAAAAATAGGGACTGCTCAGTAAACAGTTTATTGTAAGAGAATTTATCCGAGGTCTTTGAATAATGGTAAAGAAATGGGAATGATTTTCGATCAATCAGGCAGTAACGTAAAAAATGGGGTTTGGGGCAATACCCTAGGCTGTCGGCAGGCTTCACTGCTTCACAAAAGCAGCTTCTTGGCTGTAAAGTCAAAAATTACCGAAGGTAATTTATGCTCCTTGTGATCATCTGCGTTGTACTGATGCTCGGCATCTGCATCTTCATTCATGAACTCGGCCATCTTCTCTGCGGAATGCTTGTAGGAGTGGAAGCGAGAATTTTTTCCATCGGATACGGCAAGGGTGTCTGGAAAAAAAGAATCGGCAGAACCGTCTATCAGATCACCGCAATTCCCATCGGCGGATATGTGATGTTTCGGGGAGATCAGTATTCCAGAAAACTGCACAAGAAACCCGGCGAACTTTTAAGCACACCTCCTTTGAAAAGAATGATCCCCGTGCTCGGCGGACCTTTTTTTAATCTTCTGCTGGGACTTTTGATATTTATTGTGCTTGGGTTCCTCGGAGATGTTCCTCCGAACAACAGAGTGTACATTGATCCTGCTTATGCACCCGATTCCCCTGCTTACATTGCCGGAGTCAGAAGCGGAGACAAGATTCTTTCGATCAACGGAATCAAGACGGATACTTTCGAAGATATCTTTGCCACAGTGGGTTTAAGCAAGGGCGAAGAAATGACTCTTGAAATACAGAGCGGCGAGAATAAAAAATCAGTCAAATTTCTTCCTGAAATCACTGAGGACGGAATTGCCTATATCGGTGTTTCTCCTTACGGAAAAAGAAGGATCACTGTCAATTTTACATACTCCGAACAGTTTAAGCATTTCTTAAAAACGACATTTGCAGGCAAGGAAACAGAAGACAGTCCCAAGAGCAGGATGGGAACATTTCAGGCCAGAGCAATTGCTTATCTGAATGACGGTGACGAGATCCTCGATGTGGAGGGGCAGGAAGTCGGAACAGTGGGAGAACTGCAGGCACTTCTCGGAAAACATCAGGGAAAGACAGTATCCATTCGTGTATTGCGAAAAAATTATCCTCTTCTCACTCCGTATTCCAAAAGAGAAGAAACTGTGAAAATTCCTGTTCTGGGTGCAGACATTCTGGAACTGAAGAATATCACAGACGTAAAAACTCCTGAACTCACTGTAAAAAAATATTCCATCCAGAGTTATGATCCGAAGATTGAACAGAAACTCCAGAATCTGAAAATAAACGGAACTGTTTATAAAAAGTTTGATGATCTAAAAGCTTATCTTCTGGAGGAAAGGGGCGACGAAGAGGAAACAGCTTTTGTCCCTCTGGACACAGTGGAAGTCGGAGGTAGGGAATACAAGTCTTCTTTCCGTCTCAAGCCGATCGGGCTTCTGGGATTTCGTCCCGGAATCAGACTGGATTTTGAAGAACCCGAACATCCAATCAGTGCAAT
>JBPOJG010000475.1:0-4129 GCA_052033835.1 Spirochaetota bacterium | reverse complement strand
AGTATGGAACTTGAAGGAAGTCCGAGCGCTTTCAGTATTCCTATGGATTTTCTTTTGGATCGGACAAGATAATAAACCGCTGCAACCATTCCGAGTGCTGCTAGAACTATAAAAAGAAAGACTATATTGGAAATGATTGTTTTTTCCATTCTGAGAGCTGCAAGAAAATTCTGCTGTTCTTCTGCAAGAGTTCTTACTGTATAGAAATTGGCATTTGAACCCATTTTCACGTCAAATTCCGAACTTCTCAAAATTTTCAGCATTTTCTGTTTGCAGACTTGCAGATCGTCCAGTGATTTTACCTTCACAGTAATCTGATTTACAGAAGTGTTCATCTTGAAAAAATTCTGTGCCACAGGAAGAGAAAGATAAATAAACTTCGAGTCGAAATTATAATATCCTGTCTTGAACTGTCCGGCCACTTCAAAGTCGGCTATGTTCAGTTCCACGCCTCTTGTCACATTGAAACTTCCGCTCGGAACTGCAACTTTCACTGTTCTGCCCAGATCAAAACCGTAAAGAGCTTTCATTTCCTTTCCGATGACGATCAGATTCTTTTTGCCTATTTCATTGAGGCTGTCTCTGTTATAGTATTCCAGCCTAGGAAAATTTGGTATTTTATTCATTATCAGATCCTGAACGGAGTCCACAGGGACAGCACGAATCATAATTGGAACAAAATTGTTGTTGTTCTGCAGAAGACCGTGACTGGAAATATTGCCCTGAATGGAGATAATTTTTTCTTTTAAAAAGGGATCTTCCAGCAGTATGGAAATGACTTTTTCGTAATTTCTGATTTCACCGGTTGCGTAATTGTTTTCTACAGTAATATGAGGACCGCCGCCCCAGAGTGATTCCTTGACCTGTTTTTGAAATCCGTTGAAAATGGAAAGGACTACGATTAGAAGCGAAACTCCAACTGCCATTACGATAAAGGAAAGTCTCGATTTTAGGGACATGAGGCCCAATGCCCGTGACCCCCGAATATACCTCAATGTTATCAGGGTTATGATGTTCATTCTTTGTCAACTCTGCAATGCTCCCTCTTTCCTGCCAGTCTCTTTTACATCCTCCTCGGATAAAATCCTCGACTGAAAAAATTCTCTCCTCTGCTGAATACTAAAGATGATTGGATTTCCCACATTTTATGAGAGTTGTATGGATGATCGAAATGGATGCCGATTTTTTTGAGCAGAGAACCCCAGTTCTGTAAATCCATTAGCAGAAGGATTGTAAAAATCAGGCAGCGACTTCGTCCGGCTGCATTGGAAAAAATGCTTAATTCAGCCCAATCCTCACTTAAAGGCCTAAAATTTATTTTCTTAAGATTCTGATTTTCTGGCTGATATATTGTTTTCAGTCCGGCAGGGGTTAAAATATAAAACTCCAGAAGAACTCGATACCTTTTCAGCAAATAAGAAAAGTATTCTCGTTTCCCATTGTGCCTTATCAGCCTTTTATTGTATTTGTCAAAAAGGCCATTCGGTATGAGTAAGGTCGAAACTCCTTTTTCCGGAAGAGGAGTTTTCGGATTTCTGTTTTCTTTCTGTCTATAATCCTTGCAGATTTCTGTCATATACATACCTGTTTTTATTTTTTCAATTGCTGTATTTTTTTTGCTGTTTTTTCACTTTTAGAAGAATTTTTTCCGTAAGATGCATTTAGACAGTCATTGCTCAATTTCTGTTCTAGCTGATATATAAAAAACAACAGGGTGGATTCATCTGTAAATTTCCCTTTTATACTTTTTCGTTTTTATGAACAGTCAGAACTGGAAACAAAAAAGGAATTGTAGGAACTCCTCATTCACTCAGGATTGAAGTATGGCTGAATTATCGAAAAGACTTGCATCGAATAAAGGCGGGAACTTTTTTGTGGATTCACAGTGTATTGACTGCGGAGCCTGCCGGCATCTTGCACCGGAGATCTACGGAGAGTCAGGGGAGTTCTCATCAGTTTACAGACAGCCTGAAACGGAAGAGGAAGTCAGAAACACACTCAGGGCACTTTTTGCCTGTCCAGTTCATTCTATCGGTTTTACTGAAAGGCCATCGTTTCTTTCAGAAGTCAGAAACAGTTTTCCGGAAAGAATAGAAGAGGATATATTTTATTGCGGATTTCATTCTGAAAAATCTTACGGTGCATTTTCATATCTTATCTGCCGAGAGGAAGGAAATATTCTTGTCGATTCTCCCCGGTTTACAAAACCTCTGATCCGAAATCTTGAAAAGATGGGCGGAGTGAAGTATATGTTTCTGACGCACCAGGATGATGTCGCCGATCATGAAAAGTTTCATCACCATTTTCAGTGTGACAGAATTATTCATGAATCAGACAGGAACGGAATGAATGCAGAGATTGTACTTCAGGGAACAGATGAGTCAAAATTGACTGATAATATTCTTTTCATACCGGTTCCGGGTCATACACGGGGAAGCGTCTGTCTATTTTACAGGGACAGATATCTTTTCAGCGGTGATCATCTGGCATATTCCGAAAAAAGAAAACATCTGATCGGTTTTAAGGATGCCTGCTGGTATTCCAGGAAGGAGCTTTATACCTCAATGAAAAAACTCCAGTCCTACAGTTTTCAGTATGTTCTTCCTGGGCACGGCAAGGCATATCGGGCAGGAACATCTGAAGAAATGAAAGAGCAGATGGAACTCTGTTTAAAATTTCTTTCTGAATAATTCTAAATTCAGTCTTTATCCAGTCTTGAACCGAGAAAAAAATCATACGCATATGATCCTGCGATTCCTCCTAAAATCGGTGCGACAATCGGAATCCAGAAATAATAATTATGAGCCGTAAATACAACGGTGCCCCATCCTAAAAGAGAGGAAGCAAGTCTCGGTCCAAGATCTCTTGCAGGGTTGATGGCATATCCGGCATTTCCTCCGAAGCTCATTCCTATTGCGACAACACCAAGCCCGACTAAGAGAGGGGAAATATTCAGATCGATGACTTTATTCTGATTGTCTGTCAGTGTCAGAATCAGAATAATCAGAAGGGCAGTCCCCAGAAACTGATCGAAAAAAGCATTCAGATTGGAAATGAACGGGGGAGGGTATGTTGCAAATATTCCTGCGGTTCTTATGCTTGTTTCGTATCCTCTTAAGATGGAGTTTTTTGTCTCAAATTCAGCAAAAGCATCATGATAATTTAAATAAATAAGACAGGCTGCAGTAAAGGCTCCTAGAATCTGTGCACATATGTAAAGCGGCACTTTTCTGTAAGGTATTCCTCTTCGCAAGGCAACTGCAGCGGTAACCGCAGGATTCAGATGAGCGCCGCTCGTCTTTGAAGATACAAAGACTCCGAATACAACTGCAAGTCCCCATCCCCACGTAATCATTTCATATCCGCCCAGTCCGAAAAGAACAGCAGTTGCTACGACACCGTTTCCGAAAAGTATGAGAATCAGAGTTCCGAAAAATTCTCCTAAAAATTCTTTTTTCATTCTATCCTCTTTGTTCTTATTTCAGTCAATCAGTGAGTCTCTGGGTTTGACCGGAAGTATATCTTCCTTCGTATCAAATTCAGGGTACTGCTCAAAAAAAAGTTTTCTGGGAACTACTCTGTATCTGAGAGGTCTTGCTTCCAGAAACTTGTCAGTAAACGGGACATCATCAGGAAGCTGATGAAAATTGATTCTGTCTTCGAAACCGTAGAAATCTTCCTTGATGAATCTTTCTTCGTTCCTGAGAATATAGTCTTTGATGAATCCCCAGTCCAGTTTAAACTGCATTCTTGTCCCTGCAAATGCGGGTGATCTGTCTTTCAGATCCACAAGATTTTTCAGCGGGTATCTTCTGGATGCGTATTCCGAAACAAAAACCATAATGAATCTTTGAGAAAGTCCCATCGGTTCCCAAAGTCTTCCTCCTTTAGGATTGATGTCCTGAGGAGATGAATAGTCAAATTTCCAGGAGTTTATTCTCGAAACCAGCTTGTCCATCACTCTGAATCTTCTGCCGTTTTCAATTCTGTAATCATCCAGAATTTTCATCAGTTCTGATTTGTACTTTGATTTATAATAGTAAACATGATCCTGCGGTCCGAATTCACCGTAGTAAAGCCATCGGTAAAGATCCTGCAGGTTGAAGAACGGATTTTCAGAAATAAATTT
>JBPOJG010000533.1:0-14586 GCA_052033835.1 Spirochaetota bacterium | reverse complement strand
TTTTTTAGGGCTGAAAAAAACTCTGAAACAGGTAGATGAAATTAAGGAAGAAGCAGTTTCCATTGCATCGGAAAATCTGAAAGGAAATGATGAAGACGAAATACTTTCTCGAACTGAACCTGAAATTTCGAAAAGCAGACCTGTAAGAAAAGGTCTCAAATTTCCTCCAGGAGCCGGTCCGAAAGAAAAATTCTTCATCCTGTGTACTGGATGCGGAGACTGCATTTCCGCCTGTCCTTATGAAACCATACTTCCTGTGTTCGATTCAAAAAAAAATCAGAACTACCCTTATGTAGATCCAAATTTCAGACCCTGTCATTCCTGCAAGGATACTCCCTGCATTTCCGCCTGTCAGACAAAAGCACTGAAACCGCTGAAAAAAAAGACCACCCCGAAATTCGGCAAAGCCAAGGTCAAATTTGAATTCTGCCTGAATTCACTTTACGGCGAAAAAGTCTGCCAGAGATGTGAAGAGATATGCAATATCCCAAATGCAATACAAATTAAAAAATTGAAGCCGATGATCACCGCATCCTGCACTGGATGCGGACTCTGCGCAGCCGCCTGCCCCAGCTTTCCAAAGGCTGTTCTTATTAAATAATGCACAGCTTAAAATAAATGAAGTGAGCTTGACTGATAAAATCAGTGCTCCGCGAACTCCGCGTCTCCGCGTGATGCTCATTTTTTTATGCTTTTACACAAAGGCTGTTTTTTCTGAAAATCAGAGATTGAAATGAATCGGCCTGCAAGCTGATTGACTCAAAGTTTTTTTGAAGTATGAGGGGTTTCAATAGAGGATAGAGAATTTTCTCCATCTTCTGGAAATCAGAAGAAAGTGTAAGGAGTTATTTGAATTTTCGCATCTTCTTCAGTTCAAATTTCCATCCGAAAAGATGAACTGAAGAAATGGAATTCTAATGTCTTTTCAGTTTTTCAGACAATCTCTCCGGAAGAAAGAAGGAATGATCTGTCTACCTCTCCGCCTATTTCAATCAGCCTTCTCTGAAGAAGATCCAGATATTCATGAAGTCCATAGTTTACAATCTCAGTGACCGAAGTGTAGCTTAAATCGGCCTTCAGTTTTCCTATTCTTCTTTCAGCCTCATTGGAAAACTGATTGATTCCTGAACCTGTCAGTTTTCTCATTTCAGCATCGAGCATCAGAACACAGAATAAAATGGATCTGGGAAAATCATGATTCAGAATGATAAACTCTGTAATGTCTGCTGCACTGATCCTTCCGTAAATTTTGCGGTACATCTCAAAAGCACTGAGAGATTTCAGAATCGAATGCCACTGAATCAGATCAAGAGATGATCCGACATCCTCAGGACTCGGCAGAAGATGAAAATACTTGACGTCCAGAAAACGGGAAGCATTGTCGGCTCTCTCCAGATACCGCCCCATAATGCTGAAACTCCATCCTTCCAGACGGGAAATCGTAGAGGCAATCAGGCCGGCAAAGAGCTGACCGATAAACTTGATCTTCTTGAGAAAATCCCGAATATTCAATATATCTACATCATCATTATGAAGCATCTCTTTTACTTCCAGATAACTCACATTCAAATGTTCCCAGATCTCACTTGAAATATTTTCTCTGACGATCCTTGCATTCTCTCTTGCAAAGTGAAGACAGTTCAGAATTGAACTGCTGTTCTCTTTTTCTGCCAGAAGAAACTTAAGAACATTTTCCTTTGTAGGCTCTCCATACAGTTTTTCAAAAAGGGGATATTCCCCCGTTGCATGAGCAAGGGGCCCCCACTGCTCCATTGTGCCTGTGGGGAGCTCCATTGAGATCAGAAGATTCACATCTATGATCCTCGAATTGTTTTCCATACGCTCAATATATCTGTTCATCCAGAATATTGAGTCGGCTACACGCGTAAGCACGGGATTAACCTAGAACCCAGGTGTCTTTGCTTCCTCCGCCCTGAGATGAATTCACCACGAGAGAACCTTTTTTCAGAGCGACTCTAGTGAGTCCTCCAGGAACAATATAGGTTTCCTTTCCCATGATGACGTAAGGACGAAGATCCACATGTCTGCCTTCCAGTCTGCCTTCACTGTCCCAGACTGGAATCTGAGAAAGTGACATTGTAGGCTGTGCTATATAATTTCTAGGATTTGCTTTTACTTTTTCTCTGAATTCATTTCTCTCACTTTCAGTAGAGTGAGGACCGATGAGCATTCCGTATCCTCCTGCTTCATTGACAGCCTTGACGACAAGTTTGTCAATATGATCGAGAACATACACCATATCCTTTGGATTCCAGCATACATAAGTAGGAACATTCGGAAGTATCGGATCCTCTCCCAGATAATATTTAATGAAATCAGGAACATAAGCATATACTGCCTTGTCGTCTGCAATTCCGGTTCCTGGAGCATTCGCAAGTGCGACATTGCCTTTCCAGTAAGCCTGCATCAGTCCTTTTACACCAAGCATTGAATCCTTTCTGAATACATTCGGATCAAGGAATGTATCATCAATTCTTCTGTAAATGACATCGACTTTTTTCAGTCCCTTCGTAGTCTTCACTTTCACTATATCATCCTGAACTACAAGATCATCTCCCACTACCAGATGCACTCCCATCTGATTTGCAAGGAAGGAATGTTCATAATAAGCGGAATTATAAATGCCTGGAGTCAGCACTGCAACCGTAGGATTTTCTGAAGGTGCAATATGATGAAGCATATCCAGAAGTTTTCCCGGATATTCAAATACTGGTCTGATCTTCAGTTTTTCAAAGAGCTCAGGGAAAACCCTTTTCATTACTTCTCTGTTCTCAAGAACGTAAGAAACACCGGACGGACATCTGAGATTGTCCTCCAGAATATATGTCTTTCCGTCACTGTGACGGATCAGATCGATTCCGGAAATATGACACCAGATATTCTGAGGAGGTGTCTGCCCCTCACATTCCTTCAGATAACCCTTGGAAGACTGAACAAGGTAATCCGGAATAATTTTGTCTTTGATGATTTTCTTGTCGTTGTAGATGTCCTGAAGAAACAGATTCAGTGCAAGAACTCTCTGCTTGAGACCTGTTTCGAGAAAAGTCCACTCATCGGCACTGATAATTCTGGGGATAATGTCAAACGGGAATATCTGCTCCAGATTCTGATTGTCTTTATATACATTGAATGTAATTCCCTGAAACAAAAAGGATTTTTCTGCAGAAAACTGTCTGCTTGATAGTTCCTTTTTAGAAAGAGATGCAAAAATCTGATTGTAACTCCCATAGTGATGGCGGACTTTTGAGTCCATTTCAAACATTTCATTAAAAAAACTGGTCTTACCTAAAGTTGATTCCATTGTTCCCCCTTCCCGATGTGCGTTTTGCCTGCATTTTAAGCAGGATTTCCTTTTTCCCTACCCGTTATAGAGAAAGTTTTAGCAAATCGTTGAACTATAAAAGAAGATGCAAGAACTGTGCCAATAATAGAAAGAAGATATTCAAAATCTCATATGCTCTGCCATATAGCAACCAACAGTCAGATGATTGAGTTTCCCTGAGTTTTTGAATCGCATCAAGAAAATGGGACATACCTAGCGAAAATCAAATGAATCGGAAAGATGCAGAAGCTTATTGCAAAAAACAAAAGAAGAGACTTCCTACGAAAAAAGAGGCCTCTGCAAGCTGGGAAGATATGGGCATACAGCAAAGATCATGGATCTGGACATCAACAATAGATAAAACCGATTCATCAAAGGTGTACGTCTTAGATATTATCAGCGGTGATATCATCACTGATGTTAAGATTACAAATGATGCTTATTATGCTTGCTGTGTACACTGACTGATACGCTTTCTCTTCCCTATAACTTAAAAGGCTTTTCTTATGGATGTCATACTCTGATTTATTCATTTTACCCTTTTCAAAAATTGAAATGCAGCATTTCTGTATTTTGGGTATTCTGCTTTACATTGTTTCAGAGATAAGCAGTTTCCTTCACATCCTGAATCTCAGAAAATACAGAGTTAATGCCAAGCTCATTCTTCAAAAAACCGTCCTTCTCACAGCAATTCGGTTCTTTTTTGTTATTCTGAATCGGGTATTTAAAGTTTAAAAATCATGATCTTTTTATTCACTTCACCCAAGGAACAGCACCTTCAGTTTCTCAAATCTGTAATCAAAAATAGATCTGACTTTCCTGTGAATGAAGACTGCACCGGCAATATTTCCCAAAAATCCCATTCCAATATCATAATGCAGAAGGTCCGTCATCAGAATTCCTTTTTCTGTTTTACTGAAATGATGTTCGTGATGCCAAAGCCTGTAGGGACCGATCCTCTGCTCATCTATGAAGAATTCTTTTTCTCTGATATGAGTGATCTCAGTCAGCCAGTTCATGGGAATGGAAAGAAAAGGAGATATTTTATAATGAATAAGCATCCCTTCATACATTCTTTCAGGGAGACTGTTTATTATCCTGAAAGTCATATCCTCGGGCGTTATCTCGTTCAGATTTTTGGGATCAGAAAAAAAATCCCAGGCTTTTTCGATACTGACCGGAATGGTCTGCTCTCTTTTCAGAATCTGTACTGACACGGACATCCTCCTCTATTCTGCGGAAATTTTTTCTGAACATCTTTCCAGGTAAAGCACGGTCGGATAATCTCCCGGATAAAGATCTGCAGTCTTTCTGAAAAACTCATAAGCTTTTTTATAATCTCCGGAATGAAAACTCTTCACCCCGTTTTCAAAGTCTTCCCTTATCGCATCGAGCTGCTGAATCTCGCCTGCTTCCTGACCGTCATATATATGATAGACGACTGCACTGTTCAGTTTGCCTTTTACATTGACATGATCAAGAAGTCTGAAATGAAACCTGTCTTTGTTTTCAATCTGCAAAATTACGCTTTCAGAGACAATCAGAGGAACTCTGTAGTCCTTTGTCAGTCCCTCAAGTCTTGACGCCAGATTGACCGAATCAGAAATCACTGTACTGTCCATTCTGTTCGAAGCACCGATGATTCCAAGCATGAGTGTACCGGAATGAATTCCGAAACCGACCTGTATCGGTATGTAATTTTTCTGTTTTCTGCTCTGATTATAAAGGTCGACTTCCCTGCACATTTCAACTGCCGCACACAATGCATCTTCTGCACTTCTCGGAAAAAGAGCCATGATCGCATCTCCGATATACTTGTCCACAAAACCATTGTTTTTTTGTATATAAGGATTCATTCTTTTTAAATATGAATTGATGAAATTAAAATTTTCGGAAGGCGTCAGTGTTTCAGAAAGACTGGTAAAATCCCGAATATCGGAAAAAAGGATTGTCATTTCTCTCTGCACCTGATCCCCAAGCCTGATATCCACAGCATTTTCACGGTTCAGATGTTCCAAGAACTCAACAGGGACAAACTTGCTGAAAATATCGTTCGTCTGCAGAAGATAACTCGAAAGCTGCTCCACTGAAGCAAATGCCTTTGAAAATCTCTGCGACAGAAGAAATGACTGTGAAAACAGAAACATGAATACTCCGAATGGAAAGATGTAAATCGGAGGAATTGCAGAGAATATACTGACCTCATTCTGATACAGAATTTCCAGCACTACTGTCAGAAGGAGAATCAGCATTCCGGAAAATGCTGCTCCGGCTCCTTCCGATTTCTTTCTTATCGAAACAACCATCACGTAAAAAAGATACCCAGCTTCCAGAAGAATCAGAACCTGCATCGGTATTGCAGTATAACTGTAAATCACTGCTTTCGTAAAAAGGGTAACTGCAGCTGCCGTTCCTACAATTCCCCAGATAATCCTCATAACAGCCCTGTTCGGCTTTTCCTGAAAAAGAATCAGTATGAATTGAGGAAACACGGCAACTGATAAGAAAAATGAAATGTACTCAAGCTTTACCTGAGTTTCGAAACTCCGGAAAGGAAGGAGAGGCACAAAAAGTCTCTCTCCAGTTACTCCAATTCGGAGAGTGGAAAAAATACATAGAAGTCCAAGAAGCAGACTTGAAGTATCTGCGCGCCTGAGAGTATAAAGACCAAAATGATAGACAGCCATAATCATCAGGCTCCCAATCAGAAAAAAATCAAAAGATATAAGCCAGTGCTTGTAATCAGAAATTTCATTCGAAAGTCCAAGTTCAAGATCCGACCAAGTCCCTCCTTTCCTGTGAGAAAAATTGGAAATGTGAATCACTATTTCATTTTTCCCTTCTTTCAGATGAACAAAACTTACTACAGGATACCATTCTCCCTTTTCTTCCAGCTGATTTTTTCCAGGAGTGCCGTTTGCCGCGATCTCAGTACCGTTCACCCACATCCTGTATGCACTGTACATATCTCCGATTCTTAATCCGAATGTCTGAGTATTTTCCTTTACAGACAATGATAGACGGTAGGTTGCATAACCTAAATTCGAAAGGGGTTCTCCATTCCCTGCTTTATGAGTATTCCAAAGAGAAGGCACTTGAATATAATCTGGAGAAAAACTGTGCTTCTGAAATTCTTCGGGAGAAATGAACTGACCATAATAGAATTCCCATTCTCCGTACAGTGAAACTCGTCCGTCCTTTTTGAAATCCCATGAATACAGGTCAAGTTTCCCCTTTTCTGCGATAGGTGATTTCCTGGATTTCTCAGCTGTACAGGAGCTGAATAAAAACAGAAGAATAAACAATAAGAGAGATTTCATATGCGCAGCCATTCTGATTCAGCACAGTAAAAAATCATTCATTTTTTCAACGGGAATGCGTAAAAGCCAAATTTCACTGTGAAGGGCACGAAGAACACGACAAGTATGCAGAATTAATTTCCATAATACTGGAGTTAATTCAATGCATCAGATGATTACATTAGAATTATCTAATATATTGTCCGCACAATGCTGTAGAGCCTTTCGAAGCATTTACAGCCAGACAGGATAAGCGGAAAATTGCTTTTACAGAAAGTCCGCTGGTTTTTTATCCTGTGTCTGCAGCAGAAGAAAGTCTGCCAGCCTGAGTGATCGCACATCAGACAGAGATTCCGATTTCTTTCAGATCATTTTTCAGAATTTCTAAATCCAGTTCAGGGTTCAGCTCCAGAAAAAGATCCATCTCCAGTCTGCCGGTCAGCATCCTTTTCAACAGTTCATCAGAGATATCTCTTTCATAGTAATCCTCTGCAATTTTTCGGTACTCTGATTCTGGATGGAGGAAAATATTCAGAAATTCAGTCTTATCGGAACCTAAATGTTTCCATCTACCGTCGATATTCCAGAAAAGAAATGATATATACTCAGGATCAAATGCAGGCTCAGAAAGAAAACAGTCAATGAATGCATTTCCCCTGCCCTGAATTTTTCCAGTTTCCTTCAATATATCCTTTGTATTGTTAATCTCTTTATCAATAATTTTAATACAGCATTCTGTGTTTCTGAAAAGAATGTAGAATTCATTTCCGGATCCGTCTCTCATTGAACTCATTTCTTCTCCCTCATTCCATCGAGAATTGAAAGAATAATACCTGTATTCCCATTCCTGCATCAGAACTGCATCCAAAAGTGCAATTCTTTTTGCAGTATCCTTCAGAACAGAAGGATTCGGAAGAAAGGATATGATACTGTTTTTTTCAGAAGACATTCCCTGTCCTTTTTCGAATCTCTTCAACAGCATCTTCCCAATATGCTCCATGAGGTACAAACTTTTCAGGCTCCGTCTTTAAACCTCGCAAAAGCCCTTCCTGAGTAAAAAATTTCACTGCTCCGACTTCTTCCCTCTGCAAATTCAGAAGACTGATATCTCCGTCAAATTTCATGAAATATATATAATAGTATTCTTTATTTATAATATCATTATATACTGCGGAGGCCTTCCGTTTACTGAAAAAGGAAAGATTCTCCGGACGGGCCTTGATTCCCAGTTCTTCCTCAAGTTCGCGGAGTCCGGAAATCAGAGGAATCTCCCCTGCTCCGACATGACCGGCAGCAGAAATATCCCATTTATCCGGAAAAAAAGACTTTTCAGAAGCACGGAACTGAAGAAGAATTTCTCCTCGGGAATTGTAAATCCAGATATGGGAAGCACGGTGCCAGAAACCTTCCCTATGAGCCTCTGACTTCATTTTCTGAAATCCAGTCAGATTGTCATCTTCGTCTATTATATCAATCAGTTCATCAGCCATTGTCTCAAAATAGACTTCTGCATCAGAATGTCAAGTGTATCCTCAGCCTGCCGACAGCCGCAATATCAGTTCAGAAGGTAAGTCTTCATTTTCCCTTTACCCTTGACCTCAATCTCGCCCCTGCTTGTAAAGGAATATTTGTCACAGAGCCTGAGATATGTAGCTTCAGAAACATGAATTCTGCCGGGAACTCCGCTTGATTCCATTCTGCTTGCGGTATTCACTGCATCCCCCCAGAGATCATAGATAAATTTATGTTCTCCGATGACTCCTGCCACAACCTCACCTGAATTCAATCCGATTCTCACAGAAAGATTCATATTGTATTTATCATTAAAATTTTGAATTTCATCCAGAATCTGCAGGGCAAAAAGCATCATTACTTCAGCATGATCTTTTCTTTCCACCGGAAGGCCGCCTACTGCCATATAGCAGTCCCCTATTGTCTTGATTTTTTCCACATTCAGCTTCAGAACGGCACGGTCAAAATGACTGAAAAGATCATTGAGTTTGCTTACAAGTTCCATCGCACTGATCGTCTGCGACATCTTGGTAAACCCAACAATATCGGCAAACAGAACTGTCACTTCATGAAAACTGTCAGCAATCTTTGACTCTCCCGCTTTGAGTTTATCCGCAATACTTTTCGGAAGAATGTTCAGAAGCAGATTTTCCGAAACTTCCTTTTCTGCCTGAAGCTCCTTTGTTCTCTCCCTGACAAGTCCCTCCAGTCGGATATTCTGCAGTCTCATCTGATAGACTCTGACTCTGTATATGGAATAGAAAACAGCAAGAAGAACAATGACACAGAGTCCCCTGAACCAGTTTGTCTGCCAAACCGCAGGAAGGACATTCACTTCCAAGGCTCCGGCACTTTCACTCGAAACCCCGTCATCATTCATAGACCTGACGAAAAATCTGTATTTACCAGGACTCAAATTATAATAAGAAGCTGTATTATTTTTCAGAAAGTTCCCTCTTGAATCTTCAGAAAGATAAAAACTGTATCTGGTCTTTTCAGGATTGGAAAGACTCAATGAAGACGCAAACAGGTGAATGCTGCTGTCTTCAGGCTCAAGTGTGACAGTTCCGTTTACCTGAAATATCTGCTTTCTGCCTGAAGTGACTATCTTGGTAAAAACACTTTCCGGTTTTATTCCGTTTTTATGAGGATCAGAAAGATCTATCACGGAGAGTCCTTCACTTGTTCCGACAAGAACGTGTCTGCTGTCGGCAAATATGGAATTGAAATGCGAAAAATCACCGACCAGACCGTCAGCCTTGTTGTAAACACTTACAATCTTTCCGTCCGAATACCGCACTACACCCCTGCTTGTCCCGATCCAGATATCCCCTTTTTCTGTTCTGGCAAGGCTTACAACCTGATCGGAAGGAAGCCCCTGATCAGTACCGATTACAGTCGGTATACTCTTATCTCTGCTTCTGATAATCACTGAATCGTCGGAAAGAATATAGTCCTGTTCAGAATAGATTTCAAAATTCTGAATCTTGTACATCTTATGCATATCTTTACTGATAAAGAGCTGGAAACTGTCATTTCCTTCAGAATCGATATTATATTTCCAGACAGCGTCAGATCCTTGAATATAAAGTACTTTACCTTCATGATCCTTAGTCAGTTTCCAGATGACACCCAGTTTCATATCACCGGGAAAAGGATGCTTGTAAAATGCCATAGTATCCGGATCAAAGGAGAAAAGTTTCTTGTCCTTTGTCGCAATATAAATCTTGCCCATATACTCGCACATAGAGTAAATGCTGATCTTTTTTATATCTTTCAGTTCAGCCGGCATCAGACTCCCGTTCTGAAAATAGAGAAGTCTGTCATCAGTACCGAACCAGACCCTTCCTTTTCTGTCTTCAAGAATCCATCTCACCTTGCTGATAGGATTTCCATTTGCATCATTCTCATAAATTTTCTTCAATGCGAAAGGTTTCTCATCAGGAACATCGTTCCTGGCAAACTGAGTGATATTGTTCTGTGTTCCAAGCCAAAGTCTTTCCTTCGAATCCTTGAATATGAAACGTATGCTTAAGTCTCTCAGCCCATCCTCTTTGGTAATGCCGACAGCTCTCGGTCTGTAATGTTTTACAAGACCCAATCCGTATGTACCGATCCAGAAAGTTCCTTCCCTGTCCACAAAACAGGCCTGCAGATTCTTTTCTTCAAGGACTTTATATCTGCTGTCCTCATAAATAAATGATTTCTTTTTCTGAGACATGAAACTGATTTTTCTGTCTTTCGAATTTTTACAGATAATCATTCCGTTCATATCCTCTGAGTAAAACTTCCCTCCGTCATACTCTGTCAGCGCCACTGTATCAAAACTGTTGTACATTACGATGAAGACACCCTTGTCCTTCGTGGACACAATGAGTGCGGTCTCATTCGAATCACTGTCTGCTGAAATCAGTTCTGCCGATTCAGATTTGGACTTTGTATTTTCATTCGGTTCCGGAATTTTAAGCTGCTTTAATATCCTGTCTCCCTGCAGAATGAAAAGTCCATGTTTCTTTGTTCCGACCCAGGCAAGTCCTTTCGTATCAGTATGAATGAAGTTCACCTGCACAGTTTCAGAGTCGTTTTCGAGAAGAGAGATTCTTTCAAACTTTCCGTTTCTGTATACGGAAAGACCTGTGACTGTTCCGACAAAAAGATTTCCGTTCATATCAGCCTTGACAGCACTGATATCATTTCCTGCAAGCCCCCTGCCGGAGGATTCTACGGTAAACAGTTCAAACTTTTCATCCTTGAATCTGTTCAGACCTTTCTCTGTTCCAATCCAGATTGATCCGTCATCAGCTGCAGCAAGTGACCGAATTGCATCAAATGCCAGTCCGTCTCTCATATTAAAATTTCTGAATTCAAATCCGTCGTATCTGTTCAACCCACCGTATGTTCCTATCCAAAGATATCCTTTTTTATCCTGAACAATACTGCTGACAATATTGTGCGAAAGTCCGTCAGTGGATGTGAAAACTTTTTCGAGATATGCTGACTTTTTAGGAAATGGATTTGCCGAGAGAGCCTCGTACATAAACAGAAAAACTCCGACACCGATACACAGTTTTTTCAATATATTATTCATTCAAATATCCCGAGAGCGTATTCAAGATTCAGATCCGCCTTTTAAAATATCGGCAATTTCACCGTTTTTATTGTGTCGTAAAAAACTGCATCCGCTTTACTGTATCTGTGAGGACATTATTCATCCTGATTTTTATCAGTTTCTGCAAAGACATCAAAAGACCTCCACTTTACTCATTTCTGCTTTCAGGGGGCGGAACATCTGAACTTGCAGGAGTCATCAGTTCAGATTTCGGAGCAGGAGGAAGATTCACTTCAGTCAATGCAGACCTTCTCGCAGCGAGTCCCTCATATGCGTCAGTTCATTCTGATGCAGTGTTCAGATATTTCAAACGAAAAGTTTATATAGTCAACAGGCTGAACAGAGACAGCATTCTCATATTGAACAGGGATCTGGGATTTCTCGCAGAAAAGGAATTTTCAGTCGGTGCAGGCACAAACCCTCAGGATATCCTTGCAGTTTCAGATACAAAGGCCTATGTGCCTTTGTATGGAAGCACTGACCTGCTGACTGTAGATCTCACAGCGGGATTTATTTCCAAAAGAATCTATCTCGGGAATTATTCTGAAACTTTCAGTTCAGGCGGTGCTCCGGACGGAAAACCCGAAATGCATACTATGATTCAGTATGGAAACAGTGCCTACCTGATTCTGCAGAGACTCGACAGAAATGATCTTAGCGGATTTCCGACACCATCGTCCTCTTCTTATCTTCTCGAAATGGATATAAGCACTGATTCAGTCAAGGCAGTTTATACAACCCCTGCTCCGAATCCTCTCGGCAAAATGAAAATTGAAAATATCTTCGGTGAACCTCATATCATCATCAATATGCCAGGCAGACTGGGATTTCAGAGCCGACTGGATGGCGGAATCGGTGCATTCAATCTGAATACAAAAACATTTCGTCAGAATCTGCTTCTTTCTGAACAGACCGCAGGAGGGGATATTATGGACTTTGTTATAAAATCACAGACAGTAGGTTATGCTTATGTACTCGACTCATCATTCAACAAGTCCATCATTCGCTTCAATCCGGAAAACGGAACTAAGTCTTCAATCCTTCTTTATTTTCCGTCGAGTGCAGGAAATATAAACGGAATGGCTCTTTCGAAATCCGGAAAACTGTATATAGGAGACTCCAGTTTTTCAAAACCGGGAGTCACTGTATACAATACAGACAATTCGGATCAGAAACTTACTCCGATACCGATTGATGTAGGTCTTAGGCCTTATGATATTTCCGTACTCGAAGATTAGAGCTGATGAAAAATCAGTTTTCAACAGTGATTCAATTTCTCATTCCTTATATTTTATTTCCGGTTCTTCAAAAGAATAGGTTTGTGAAAAAATTAATGAAAAGAGACATTTTTCTTGAGTTTCCATCGCAATTCCCCAAAGGAAGAAGTGGTATATAATTCACCTTACGCCTTCGGCTGCCTTCGGCTGCCTTCGGCTGCAGGTGGGGCGTTTTTGGAGTTTTGCCTAGAATGGACAGGCTCACTACAAGTGCCGACGGCTTGAGGGCTCGCAAGGTATGGAAGCTGCTACCGCCCTCTTCAATATTTTGAAGATGGCTGCCAGCTTTTGAAAACGTTTTTGAACCAATAAAATCAAGGCTTTCAGGTCAAATAAACGAAATTATTTATGAATTTCATTATAATGCACAGCTTGTACCCCGATACATAATGGAGCTACCGCTTTATTTGAGTTCTCACTGCTTCCCTGTTTCTTTCTTGAGATTCTCAAATATAAAATCCGTATATGCGGGAAAACACTCTGACGCCATATGACTTGCATCCGTAAACGCTTCGCATTTATAATCTGTTTCCGTATTCATATTCCAGATATTAAATTTGTATTCAGTAAAAAGAGGAAATACCCTGTTCTTCCAGACATTGTATGCGATACATTCCTTGCAGTCCTTTTTATACGGCTTGGAAAGAATGAGATCCATATATGGAGATGCCACCTTTACCCAAATCCCCGCAGAAGGGATATTCAGTCTTTTGAGAATTTCCAGATTTTCCTTCTGAAACAAAAACATATCTTCATGAAATTCATAATTTGAAATATAGGAATTGTAATCACCGTTCGCATACTTGAGAATCAGTTCAGGAGGTGCGGTCATATTTTTGGAATCCCCCGATGCACTCCCTCTTTCCCGAATCAGATTGTCCATTACTTTTGTACGCCACTCTCTGTAATGATTTAGTATTGCAAAATTATTCTTTGATCTCTCGATAACCACATCCAATTTCGGTCGGTACTGATAAGTCCGAAACATCCTTTTGGCAGTAAAATTGGAAAGTTCATTTTTGGAATACCTGTCCCAGAATCTGAAGAGAAACGGGAAATCTAAACCATTCACGAGGCTTTCATCAATTTTTATCACAGGTGTTCTGTTGAATGCCTCCACTGAATTGTCCACAAGCACAAAGTCAGGTCGGACATTTTCCTCCTGGAATTTCAAAAGCCAGTAATGAAAATAATCAGGTGTTCCTCCAGGCACAGAAAAATTGAAAAGTATCCAGTCCGGATATTTTTTCTGGATATACTCGTTGTCAAAAAGGAGTGCTCTGGAATTCCCAAAGTATACAAGCACTTTTTTTCTGTCCTTTTCCTGAAGGTATCTTTTCAAATCCTTAAACAGGATCGGTTTATGAAAAAAATTGATTTCCGAAACGGTTCTTGTATAATAGGTCTGGATTTTTTCCAAAAGAAAAAAACGGTCTAAAAGCAGTCCAGTAAGAAGAATCAAAAAGGGAAAAAATAGAAATCTGTGCTTAAGCATCCTGCTCCCAAATTGCCTGTTCTCCCTCTTTTGTCCAGATGAATCCTAAACAGACTTTCAAAAAACGCACTCAGTCTCCCTGCTTGACAATGGCTGACTGCAAATACAAGTTTTTTCCGCAGTTCTATAAGATGACTTCTCAAGAAGGGATAGTTTCTTATACAACAATCAGCATTTTTCATCCTTCTGCATTAATTCCACTGAAAGTGTAAAACAGTGAAGAAAAAAATTCAATTCTTGACGATTCATTACAGGTATATGTATGATGGAAAATGTGAATACTCTCGAAGCATACGAGACACTTAAGAAAGTACAGTTCACGGACGAACAGTCGCGTGAGATGGTCAGACTCTTCGCAAGAGTCTATGAAACGGAACCGGCAAGCAGACACGACCTGACCGAATCGGAATCCAATGTCAAATCAGAACTTAGACAGGCTGAACTCCGTCTGCTTTAAGTATCTGAAGACATCAGAAATGAGTTTAAGCAAGCTGAACTCTAACTTCAATCGTAAATTTAAGTGAGCAGTTATGAATTCTTACATAATGTAC
>JBPOJG010000222.1:0-4062 GCA_052033835.1 Spirochaetota bacterium | reverse complement strand
TGTTTTATTTTTCTTCTTTATGGACATCTCCCAAATATTCTTTTACCGCTTTTCTGCTCGGAATAATTGTCTTCAGAAAAATTTCAGTATCAGATTCTACGAAAGGAATAAGATATACATAATCATTCATATTTATAATGAATATCATATCTTCTAGTATGACATTGTGTGTCTTTTGTCAATGACAATTATTTCCCATTTTTTTCCGAGATTCCTGCATTTTAACAGTCTTTTCTTCAGAGGAACTAAAAACATCCTTCCACAGCAGGTAAAACTCTCTTGAAATCACTTGACCTGTCTGTGCAGAATGGCAGAAATTGATCAGCATAATTTGCGATGAGGAAAGGAATCAGTCAGAATGGAAAAGAAAAAAGCTGAAGGCAGCGACAGTCAGATGAATTTTACTGTAGATCATACAAAACCGGGAATTATCATTGATCATTTACTGGAAGAGTACGGACAGTCTTTCGCAGAGAATATGATAGAGCTGGGTGACATAAAGTCTGCTCCGGACAAAAATATACTCTGTGTCTGCAGGCTGACCGAAGGTAAAATGATTCAGGAAATGCAGATGCATCAATTGGTCTGGGGGCATCAATTTGCAAAAAAAACTCTGAGCAGAATACAATTGAAAGAAATGACGTTTATCAACAATCTGGATTCTGTCCTGGATTACGATACATTTGAAATACCTTTGATGTTTCTCTTCCCGCTCCTCGAATGCATTCGCCGGCACCATACAACCAAAAATATGTACATGGTAGGAAACGCACCTGAGGGAACAGTCTATCTCTCAATGCATTAACTGCTTAAAACAGACAAATAGAATTGAATCAACAGCGAAGCGAAATCAACACACCTCGCACCAGTTCCCTTCGACGCCACTTCGCTGCTCAGGGAACGGACTAACTCCGCACCCCGCGTCTCCGTGTGAAACCCTTTTTATGCTGTTACGCAACTTAATGTATTTTCATTATTTCTTAACTTTTATTAATGGAAAATCATTGACTCGTTCGTCGATGGCTTTTCTGCCGAGGGAGATTGTGGGAGGGGTCTGAACAATGCTCTGATCGTCCTTGGTCTTCAGGAATTTTTCAGTCTGTTCTTCGAACTTGCCTTCTATGTAGGCCTTGATTTCCGAAAGATAAATGAATCCGTCCTTGTTGATCAGGTCCGCATTCGGAATATTCGGATCTGTATTTTTTCCTAGTGCATTCAGCAATACATAGGTATACAATCCATGTTTTACATCGGAATGTTCTCTGGACTCCTCGTCTCCTGCAGAACTCGCAAATATGAAACGTCCTGTGCCGTTTGCCATTCTCTGCATCGCTCTTTTGGTGTTCTGATTTTTTTCATCCCCTCTCGATGCCATCGCAAGGCTCGCAGAACCGGAATGGCAGGCATCCAGAATCAGAATGACCTTGTGCGATCGAATTCGCGTGAATACCTCATTCAGATACTCCGCACTGATTCCTTCACTCGATGCAGTCAGAGGACTTTCCGGACTGTTCGGCCAGGAAAAATCAGAAGGCACATAGTAGAAATTTTTCTTTCCTTCTTGAGTGATAGAATTCATTCCATGACCGCTGAAATAGATCAGAACAACATCTTCCGGTCTGGATTTTTTTTCGATCTCCTGAAGTGCATCCTCAATTCCTTTTTTGGACGCACCCGCATCCGCAAGCACTGTTTTATATACATTTTTATAAAGTTCTTTAGAATTGGATTCCAGTGTTTCTGCAATCGACCTTGCATCGTTTACGCTGAAGTTCAGAGCCTTTCGTTTGTACTTGTCCACACCCACTGAGAGAAGATACAGATCCGGTTTGGGCATCTCCACATCCTTCGGTGTTTCGCGGATCAGTTCAAAGGTGGGATAACTCTGAGGAATATTTGCAGTATTGTATGCCTTCACTTCCACACGGTTTGTTCCATAGGTCAGAGGAAGATTCAGAGTGACAGTATGCACTTTTTTTCCTGCCTCGTCCCCTTCCGACTCCACTCCCTCCGCAGATTCTTCGGACTGAAGATCCTTGAGTACAGTCTGAATCCCGTTCACATACGCCACAACCCTGCTGAGCTCGCTTCCGTTCTCACGAATTCGAAAATCCAGTGAGGTCGTGTTTTCCTCCGCCTTCAGAGTTTTCTGTTTTTCAAACAAAGGCTGAATGAGAGGCACAGTCTCCGCTCCCTTTGTCAGTCCCTGCGCTTTTTTCTTCGGCTTGAATTTCCCTGCGAGAATATTCTCCAGAAGATTGTCCGTTCGATAGTTTTCCATATCCTGCAGATCAATGAACCCCGACTGAATGAACTGAGACTTAAAGCTCACATAGTTCAACGCCTTCGGATCCGAATCATCAAAGTACCCGTCCGGTGTATAGACAAGGGATGAATGATCATTAAAAAAGAGTTGGGTGGCGAGTAGCTTCCCGTTCTTCCAGTCCCAGTATTTGATGGTGTTGTCCTTGGAGGATGATACGAGGATTTTTCCATCCCGGATCAACTGCAATGTTGTAAGAGCACCTGTGTGAGATATTAGTCTGTGAATGGCGACAGGGTTAGATTTAGATATATCCCAGATAACGATTTTATCATCAGATCCTGTAATCAAACAGTTTCCGTCTGTTGAATAGAAAATATAAGCTACGAATGATGTATGAACATCCAAGGTATGCAATAGCCGACCATCCGAAGACCAGATTTTCACTGTGTTATCCTTAGTTTCAGAACCTATCGTATACTCAGATGCAGCAGTAGCCAAAGTCTTTCCATCATTAGAGTATACAATATGCTTTACTCCACCATTGTGTCCCCTTAAGGTATGCAATAGCCGTCCATCGATAGACCAGATTTTCGCCGTTTTATCAAATGATGCAGTTGCCAATGTGTTTCCGTCGGGAGAATAAGCAATATGATCAATGGTCCCATTATGTCCTTCAAGGGTATGTAATAGTCTTCCGTCATAAGTCCAGATTTTCGCTGTGTTATCCTGAGATGCAGTTGCCAAAGTCTTTCCATTAGGAGAATATGTGATATGAGTTATATCACTTGTATGTCCATTGAGGGTATTCAATATATTTCCTTCAGAAGACCAAATTCTGACTGTGGTATCCAAAGAATAAGTGGCAATAGTCTTACCATCCGGTGCATAGACAACCCTTAATGGGTAGTTCTCCAAAGTACGTAAAAGCCGTCCGTCCAGAGACCAAATCTTCGCCGAGGAAAAAGATGAAATAGTCAGAGCCTTTCCATCCGGCGTATAAACAATCTGATTAACAGTCGATTCTCCCTCTAAAGTATTCAATAGCCGCCCATTAAGAGACCAGGTTTTTGCCGTTTTATCAAACGATGCAGTAGTCAGTGATTTTCCATCTGGTGAGTAAGCGATATGATAAACAGTTAATGTATGCCCCTTCAGAGTATTCAGCAAACGTCCGTCTGAAGACCATATTTTTGCTGTATTATCCTGAGATACAGTGGCCAGTGTTTTTCCATCCGGTGAATAGGAGACATGGTTTATAGACGATGTATGTCCCTTCAAAGTATCCAGCAAACGTCCGTCTGAAGACCATATTTTTGCTGTATGATCCCATGATGCAGTGGCCAGTGTTTTTCCATCCGGGGAATAGGAGACATGGCTTATAGACGATGTATGTCCCTCTAGGGTATGCAGTAGGTGCCCATCTAAAGACCAGATCTTTGCTGTATTATCCTGAGATACAGTGGTCAGTGATTTTCCATCTGGAGAAAAGAAGACATGGTTTATAGACGATGTATGTCCCACCAGGGTATGCAGTAGGTGCCCATCTAAAGACCAGATCTTTGCTGTATTATCCTGAGATGCAGTAGTCAGTGATTTTCCGTCTGAAGAAAAAGCAATATGGTTTATAGACAATGTATGTCCCTCCAGAGTATGCAGTAGCCGCCCCTCGATAGACCAGATTTTCGCTGTGTTATCCGAAGATGCAGTCGCCAGGGTCTTTCCGTCCGGAGAATAGGCGGTATGATTTACCCCTTTTGTATGTCCCTCCAGGGTATGCAGTAGACGTCCATCCGAAG
>JBPOJG010000531.1:0-8881 GCA_052033835.1 Spirochaetota bacterium | reverse complement strand
TCTTTTTTCATTATACTCTTCACAATTTTCCTTACACTGATAATCAGAGGAATTACAAATAATTTTACAGTTCCTATCAGGGATACGATTCAGATATTCGAAAAAATTTCCAAAGGAGATCTTTCAGTCAGACCGAAGGATTTTGTGCCCGACGAGTTCGGTGAAATCATCCGTTATCTGCATTCACTTCTGAATGTCCTCCGAGATACGGTTTCAGTCATTCAGTCTTCTTCTGAAAAACTGGAATCTACTTCAGAGATCCTTTCGAGAACAACTGTGAGTATGGCGTCTACAACTCAGAAACAGTCAAAGTCTCTGAATGAGTCTGCACAGTTTCTTCAGGAAATTTCAGGTTCAGTGGAAAAAGTGGCAGAAAATTCCAAACTTGCATTTCATTCATCCAAACATACATTCTCTTCAATGGAAGATCTCCTGATCAAGGTAAAGGAAGTTCAGGAACATTCTCATCAGGCAAAAGCGATTGCAATGGTTTCGAGCAAGGAAGCACAGAAGGGAAACGAGCTCATGAAAAATGCAATACGCGGAATGGAGAATATCGATTCGAGTACAAAGAAGATTGCAGAAATCGTAGGTCTTATCGGCGATATTTCCAAACAAGTCAATCTTCTGGCTTTGAATGCCGCAATAGAGGCAGCAAGAGCAGGAGACTTTGGACGAGGGTTCACTGTAGTAGCAGATGAAATCAGCAAACTGGCATCCAAAACTTCCAACAGTGCAAAAAGTATTCGGGAATATATAGAAGAAGGCTTGCAGGAAGTTGCTTATGGGAAAGAGTATGTAGATCAGACAGCAAAAGCTCTTTCTCATATCATTGAAAGCATCGAAAAAAACAACAGTATCATTGAAATGATTACTGAGGCATCCAGAATTCAGACAGAATCCAGTGAAGCAGTTCTCACAGATGTAAAAGAAGTAATGGAAATGGCCGAGTCAATTCACAGAGCCACAGATGTGCAGGCAAAAAGCAGTCAGGAACTCACATCTAACGTCAGTCACGTCGCCGATTTGACTGACTTTGTTGCAAAAGGAGCAGACGAGGTGGCAGATACAAGTCAGAAAATTCTTGAACAGACAAAATCCCTGAACGACCAAGTCGACTTTTTCAAAATATAAGCCCCTCCTCAGCATAAATATAAAATAAAGAAAAAGCAGGGATTTCTAGCGGCTTCCAAGTTTGCAGCGGCTTCTAAGTTTGCAGCGGCTTCTAAGTTTGCAGCGGCTTCTAAGTTTGCGAGGGACGAAAGTCCCTTAGCGACTTTGTCATATTCTAGATTTTGAGCATTATTATAATTCTTAAATAATTAATCTCATTGGTTGAAAAATGGGGATTTTAGGCAGCTTAGAAGTCGCCGAAGGGGCAATCGCCCCTTAAAGCCCGTCTGGCAGCAGCTTCAAAGCTTGCGAGACTTTTACGAAGTCCCACCCCTACAGCGAGCGAAGCTCGCTGTAGGGGTGGGAAAAAGGAATCTCTCGTTGAACGAGACTTGACAAAGTCGCATCAAATTTAGATTGTAACTATTCAGCCTCAGGCTGAATAGTTACAAATATGAAAGAATATCGATTCAATCACGATGCTGAAACAGTGGAACATGCCTCAGAATATATGTACATCCGCTCCAAGCAGTTTCTGAAATACTTTTACAGATTTGAAAGACTCGAAACATTTGATTGGGGAATTTCCGCATTCTTTTCCAAAGAAGGGAAAAACTTCCAGTCCATCTATCTTTTGAAACAGTTTAGAGGAAAGGGGATTTACAGTAAAAATATAAAGGAAACAATTCTTACGACTGCAGAATGCGGGATTGAAGAATATCTGAAAAATAATAAAATTTCTTATCAAATGGAAAAAGCTGTACCTTTTCCGGAATATGAAATGATATCTGAATTCTACAAAGACAGAAAAGCCGTAAGAAGCAGTGTATATCTGATGAATCATATTGATGAGGGACTTTATGTTCTCGAAAAAATTGGAGCGTCTGAAACTGCCAAAAAGGCATTCGTAATGCATCCTCTGGTTCAGAACGATGACAGTCTTCCTGAAAATTATGAAACTGCATTCAGAGAGAACATTTCAGATACAAAGGTTATCATTGCGATGATGGAATATCGTTCTGTTGCAAATGAATATCTCTCTAAAAGAAAGGTATCCTCTATAGACGAAATCAGGCTTTCACCTCTGAAGGATGTGAATGATATGCTGATTGCAGACAAGATTCAGAACAGAAAAGATTTTGAAATTTTTCATATGGGAAAACACGAAAGAAGCAAAGAACTGGAAGATTATTTCCGGAACTGGCTGAAACGCCTGAATATATCAGAAAAATTTTATAAAGAATGTTATGATTTTCTGCACCAGGAACCTGCTGTTCAGAGAAAATAGTTTTTCTCGAATGAAAAACATTTCTCTCCCGGCAAAAACATCATGCGAGATGAATTCATGAAAAAAAGATAATAAAAATACTGAATATTACATCAATCTGGTTTTAAATACTGGAAAAATTATTCAAATGGATTTTGATCAGAAAGAAGATCTTTCACAGGAACTCTGCAAACCTCATCAGCAGGGAGTTTTCATCATAAAAGGGCAGTACAATTGCTCATCTTTTTTATAAAAGAAGCTTGACTCTCATTTTTTTTAGAGTCAGAATGAAACTGTAGTAAAGGATAAATCAGATGAAAGTAAAAGAACTTATTGCCCTGTTGAGCAAAGAAGAACAGGAAAAGGAAATTCGGCTTGAAGTTCACACCGGAGATTCAGTTCACAATGCAGTAGAGCTGCAGACAGACAGCATCACAAATATCAGAGAAGAGAAAGAAACAGTATGGATCTGCTATAAACCGGCACCTTTCATTAACGTTTACAGTGCAAGCGGATTTCCTACTTTAATTGAAGATGCATGATTCAAAATGTGCAAATGGGATATGAAATATTTTTTCATATTCACTTTGCTCAATCAGAGCGGTTTTATCAGTTCGCCCCCAAAAGCCTTTTTATCCGTCCCTAAAAGCAGGTTACGTTTCTCTTTTCAGGGACGGGAAGCAAGATATCAAAATTCAGGCAGTTTTCTACTGCTTCAGAAAAAATACAAATAGAGTTTTGAAAACTGATTCTTCAACAATTCTAATTAAATTACTTTCCCAGTATGGAGAGAAGCAGTCCTGCTGCAATTGCAGTCCCGACAACTCCCGCAACGTTCGGCCCCATTGCATGCATCAGAAGAAAATTTCTTGGATTGGATTCCTGCCCCACACTATGAGCCACTCTCGCCGCCATAGGAACAGCGGATACTCCAGCTGCACCGATCAAAGGATTAATCTTTCCACCGCTTAAGCGGTACATAATTTTACCGACAAGCACTCCGCCGGCAGTAGAAAAACCGAATGCAATGATTCCGAGAGAAAGAATTTTCAAAGTCTGCATATTGAGGAACTGTTCAGCATTCATAGTCATCCCTACACAGGTTCCCAGAAAAAAAGTAACGATATTTATCAATTCGTTCTGAGCCATATTTGTCAGTCTTTCCACTGCATTACTTTCTCTCAGAAGATTTCCGCCCATCAGCATTCCGATCAAAGGGGCTGCCGGAGGAACAATCATAATTCCAATTATTGTAACTAAAATTGGAAAAAGTATTTTCACGTTCTTTGAAACAGGCTTCAGATTTTCCATAACTACAGAACGTTCTTTTTCAGTTGTAAGCAGGCGCATTATAGGCGGCTGTATCAGAGGAACGAGAGCCATATAGGAGTATGCAGAAACTGCAATGGGTCCCAAAAGATGAGGAGCAAGTTTCAGAGTCAGAAAGATTGACGTCGGTCCATCCGCTCCGCCAATGATGCCGATAGCTGCCGCTTCCTTCAAAGAAAAACCCAGTGCGGCCGCTGCAAATAGAGCGATAAAAACACCAAACTGTGCTGCTGCTCCCAAAAGAAATGTCTTCGGATTTGAAAGCAGGGGGCCAAAATCAGTCATTGCACCTATTCCAAGAAAAATAAGAGGGGGAAAAAATTCCAAATTTATCCCGTACGACAGATAATAATAAAGACCTCCCATCTCAAATCCGGGCATTCCATACTCACCGACCGGAGGAAGAAGCAGACCGTTTCCTGGAATATTGACCAGAAAGGAACCTAGTCCTATCGGCAGAAGCAGAAGCGGTTCAAATCCTTTCTTTACTGCAAGATAGATCAGAATCAGGGAAACTGAAATCATAAAAAAATTTCCCCACGTGAAGGAAGAAAAAGCCATCCCCTCAAAAAATTTGTTCATATTTGTCAACATTCAATATTTCTTTTTATTCACTCACCTTGCGCCTTTGGCTGCCTTCGGCTGCAATCAGTCATTCAAATCGAATCATCACTGTATTCTGAGATACGGTTTCTTTTTCTTTTACTGAAATTTCTGCAACGGTACCGTCTTCAGAGGCAAGTATGTTCACGTGCATCTTCATTGCTTCTAAAATAATGATAATTTCATTTTTCTTCACAGACTGTCCGACCTTGACTTTCACTTCCAGCACAAGACCTGTCAGAGGAGCAACAATAACCTTCACATCTCCGGAAACTTTTGTATGAGGATGCTGAATTTTCTCCTCCTGTTTTACTGCATTCAGAACAGGAACTGGTTTTGGGACATATACAGATTCATCATCCTCAAGAATTTCCACTTCTACTTCGTATCTTTTGTCGTTGACGGTTATTAGTAATTTCTTCATTCGTTTATTCCCTTTTTGTCAGATGTGATGCCATTAAACTGCTTCTTCCGCCAGATGCCCATGTACTTCCTTTAGTGCCTGCAAGGAAGCGTATTTTGCGTATTTTAACGGGTTTATCCAGAACTGTAAAAACTGCGGCCGCAATCACTGTAATGAGTTCATCATTATGTTCTTCACTCAGTTCTTCGGTTTCCAGTTTCTGAGCATAGTTTTTAATCTTATACCTGTTGTATTTTTCATCAGCGGCTGTGAGAGTCCAGATGATAAAGGCAAAAAAAGCCAGTGCTGAAAAAACAGTTCCCATTCCCAGCAAAATAATTTCGAGAGCCTTGAAAAGATTCTCATAATATTGAGGATTCATATTATCTCCTTTTTTACAGAGGAATCAGTCTATGTTTTTTACTTGGTCTTAAATCTCTTTTGGTTTTCAATGCTTCGAGAGCTATGGAAAGATATCTTCTCGTTGACTGAGGTTCAATTACAGAATCCACCATTCCTCTTCCCGCAGCAAGATAAGGATTTGAAAATTCCTTCTTGTAAGAGTCTGTCAGTTCTTTTCTTTTTTCTGAAGGGCTGGATGCATTTTTAATTTCATTCTTGAATAAAACACTCACTGCTCCTTCGGCTCCCATAACTGCGATTTCTGCTGTAGGCCATGCGGCCACTCTGTCTGCTCCCAGGCTTTTGGCACACATGGCAAGATATGCACCTCCGTATGCTTTTCTGATGACTACGGTTATTTTGGGAACAGTGGCTGCAGAATACGAGAAGAGCATCTTTGCACCATGACGGATAATTCCGCCGAATTCCTGATCTATGCCGGGCATAAAACCCGGAACATCCACAAAACTTGTCAGAGGGATATTGAATGCATTGCAGAAACGGATAAAACGTGATGCTTTATCAGAAGCATCTATATCAATTGCTCCGAATTTTTCGAGGGGCTGATTTGCAATGATTCCGATAACTCTCCCGTTTATTCGGGCAAACGCTGTGATGATATTTTTTGCATAATGTTCATGTATTTCAAAAAGGGAATCTGGATCGAATACCTTATTTAATACAGAAAACATATCGTATGGATCCATAGAATCATCCGGAACAATTACGTTCAAATCAGGATCGTCTTCTATGGACAGTTCACCAGAGCCTGTATACGGAGGTTCTTCTGTATTGTTCATCGGCAGATAACTCAGCAGTTTTCTTGCAATCTCGATTGCTTCCCTGTCGTCTCTTGCGATGAAATGAGCATTTCCGCTCTGAGTTGTCTGAGTGGCTGCTCCTCCAAGATCCTCTGCGGAAATAATTTCACCGGTCGCAGCTTTGATTACAAGAGGGCCAGCAATAAACATCTGTCCAGTACCTTCTACCATAATGATAAAATCAGTCAATGCTGGAGAATATGCTGCTCCTCCTGCACAAGGTCCTGCAATAATTGAAATCTGCGGAACGACTCCCGAAAGCAGAGTATGATAATAAAAAATTTCTCCATACCCTTCAAGGGAATCGACTGCTTCCTGAATTCTTGCCCCGCCGCTGTCATTGATGAGAATAAAAGGTGCACCAGTTTTCAGTGCCATACTCATCATTTCGCATATCTTATGTGCGTGCATTCCGCCTACGCTTCCGCCCATAACAGTAAAGTCCTGCGATGCCGCATATACAAGTTTACCCTTTATCTGGCCGAGTGCTGTGACTACACCTTCACAGGGAACAGCTCTATTCAGCATTCCGAAAGTAGTTGCATTGTGTTTTGCAAACTGAAAAAGTTCATCATAAAAACTTTCATCAAAGAGCAGGTTCAGTCTTTCTCTTGCAGTAAGTTTTCCTAATTTGTGCTGCTCTTCCTTTTTCTCTTCACCGCCGCCGATTTCAATCTGGTTCTTCCTGATTCGAAGATCAGCAATTTTATCCTGTACTGTATTCATATAATTCCTTGATTCAACAAATGTCTTCTAATATACTTCCTCCTTAAGTCTTCTAGAATTTTTTTACCGAATATGGGACAGTCAGTGAATTATGCTCTGATTACGTCAATCCATTTTTTTCCGCTTGTAAAAGTGGGATGAACAGATTATCAGTTTCAATAAAAAATTAAGTGATGGAAATTTTCATTTTCCAATTTGTTAATTAAAATGGAGGGATAATGATAAACAATGAACTTTTCACTTTTCACCGAGACACAAGAATAAAACTTTTTCTTGTGCTGTTATCTTCTTTCCTAAACTGTCTTCAAGCCGTAAAATCTCCATTAGATGGAAGATCCGTATCTGAGATCTCATTGATTTCAAACAGTACTGCTTCATCAAATTTTTCCAATTTTTCAATAAGTTCGAATCTGCTGAAAGATTCAGATTCAGTGAAAATCAAAGGAAAGATTCTGAACTTCAAAGTGGATCAGGAAAGGGAATACAGAATGAACGGGGGCGGATGTGATCTTCTTTTGCATCTTGAAGCAGAAATTCAGCCAATTCCGGAAATTCAAAAAGAAGTCATTTCATTCAAGATATTTCTTTACAAAAACTATATCTATGACTCCGAAGAATCACAGATAGTTTTCAGAATTCAAAAAGGAAAAGTGCTTACAGTATCAGTCAGCAAGGAAGAAATCAGAAAGAATTTACTGAAAAAAATGCATATCAGCAAAATATTGGAAATCGAAGAGTGAATTTTAATGCAGATTTCAAAATTAGCAAAAAATTTGGATCAGTAAAATCAGAGCTCCGCGAACCCCGCCTCTCCGCGTGAACCTTATTTTTTATGCTTTTACACAGCCTCACCCCTATACATTTCTTAATGAAATTGATTTTTCTAATAATTTCTTGATTTTTCAACAACTCTAATTCAGAAAAATCCTGATCCGATCTTTTGCAAACTCAGGAATTGATTTCTCTACTGCGGATATGATCTCTGGTTTGGATACCTTCATTGAAAAATGTTTCAGAACAATGTGCAGAGGAAGTTCTGATTCTCCGATTTCTCTCAGCACTTCACCGATCTCTTCAATATGCGTATGACCTTTTTTTTCTGCAAGACCTCTGTCATCCGGATCGACAAATGTTGCTTCTATCATTAAAATGGGAGATTTCCAGATATGCCTCTCACTGTAAAGAGACTCTGCAGTGCAGTCGCCAATGAATGTCATCAGAGGAACATCGGACTCATCATTGATCTCGATACCATCCTTTCTGAGTTTTGCAATTTCCTGACCTGGAAGATTCAGATACATTTCCTTCAGTTTTTTCCTTCTGTTAATGATCGTATATCCCAGACTGGGAATTCCTCTGTGTTCTACCGCAAACGATTTTACAAAGATCCCTTTTCTGTAAGGAAGTTCAAAAAGAAAATCACCTCCGTCCATAGAAACTGTATTTGGAGGGATATATTCTTCCTCGCTCACTCCCTCAAAAAGAGCATCTGCTTTGGCTAGATTCTTAAAACTATCTAAAATAGGTTCAGGAATAATATATATCGCCTCACTCTGCATTCCCATCATTCCCCGAAGAGCGCGGTGACGAAGAAGACATCGGGCATGATCCCCGTGAGCGTGAGTCAGCAATATGTGACGGATAGGCACTGCGGAAAGAGGACATTCTCCCATATCAAAACAAATGTCAAGTTCAGGAACTTGCACATATGTCGCAAGCCCGGAGATGGAAAAACCCTTCAGCGTGTAAGGGCCGCAGCTGAGAGAAACCTGAGAAAGCGCATTGTGCATAAAGTCAGTTTTCAGACAGCTGAAAACTGGAAAAGAACGAATTTAGATGAATTAGAGTTGTTGAAAAATTAGTTTTCAACAATTCTAATGAAATTAATTCTTCCGGGTATCTAAAAATCCTTTTCCTCATCGTACCGTATGATATACGTTTTTACAGTAATCTCATCTATGGTCTCCGTGCTGTTATCCGGAATGTTTTCATGAAGGTTGTCTCTCAGAAATACGATATAGACTCCCTGTTTCAATCCTGCTTTTTTCACATAATAGGAAAGCTGTTTTTTGCCTTTTTCAAATTTACGCGGACTGTAGTATTTCTTGACTTCGATGAAGTATTCTTTTCCTTCCGCGTTGATCACCATATCGGTATTTCCAAGTGAAACAATCGGTTCACGGTAAATTTTTCCTTCTATCTCCTGCACGAATATGC
>JBPOJG010000102.1:0-5316 GCA_052033835.1 Spirochaetota bacterium | reverse complement strand
TTGCATTTATCCAGTTCCAGGAGTTAAGGTATTGACGGAAATTTTCCTCTGAGTCAGTGAAATTCTGATTTCGGTTTCCTTTTTCAGTCTCGACAAAAAAACAGATCCGAAACTGGCAGAACAGTCTATTCAATTCTTCATTCGGAAAAAGATAAACCCCGGAAGGAAGGAATATCTTCATTTCGCTGAATCCGCCGAATTTTTCTGCTTTGTGCAGATTGACCGGTTTTCCCGAAAGAATTCTCGCAAATACAGTGAGACTCGATTTATGAATCTCGAGCTGAATCGGTATTCGATTTTTTCGGAGTCCTGCAGTTCTGATTCTTTCAATCAGATCCGCAGTCTTCTGAAATATTTTTTCTGCTATTTCCATTATATATACAGACTGATGATGTCTTTCAGTGCAGAGGCAGTGTCCCGGTCATCGGTCAGGGGTTCCACAATCCCTGTTTCACAGGAGAGTCTGGGAGAGAGTCCGCTTCTGATGAGTTTTGCCGCATCGACTAAAAGCCTTGTGGAGATTGTTTCAGAAAGAGAGAGTTCCTTCATTGAACGCACCTTTCCCGCAAGTTCCACAAGTTTTTCCGCAGTTTTTCTGTCTACGCCGGATTCATGCAGAATGATCTCCGTCTCTTCCTTCGGTTTCGGATAATTAAACTGTATGGAAATAAATCTCTGTCTTGTAGACGGTTTCAGCTCCTTCCAGCTCCCTTGGTACTCCGGGTTGAACGAGGCTGTCAGCATAAAACTTTCCTTTGCAGGAATTTCCTCATTCGTTCTTTCGTTGAAGAGAACCCTCCTTGAATCAGTCAGTGAATGCAGAATTACTATCGTATCGGGTCTTGCTTCTGCAATCTCGTCTATATAGATAATATATCCTTCTCTCACTGCATGAGTCAGAGGTCCGTCCTGCCACACTGTTTCAGTGCCTTTGATCAGATATCTTCCCAGAAGGTCGATCGCGGAGGTCTCCTCGTGACAGCTCACTGTCACGAGTTTCTGGCCGAGTTTTGCGGCCATATGAGAAATAAATCTTGTCTTTCCTGTTCCAGTGGGACCTTTCAGCAGCAGTGGAAGATGATTCCTGTATGCGTGCTGAAAGATCTCTGTCTCATATCCGACCGGACTGTAGTAGGGAATGTCCATCAGGATGCCGAAAACTCTTCATCGTCTGTATTCAGCATTTCATCATTAGGAAGTCCGTATTTAATGAAATTATATATATACAGAATAATCCCGATTGTAAAGAGAGAAGCAGCCAGAACAAGTCCCAGAAAATGCACTTCAATTTCCTTCTGAACAGTAAGAAAGTCGAGTCCCATTTTTCTTTCCAGATAAACCTGAGCAATTCCCGCAACGGCAAATGCACCGGTCATTCCGATCATCCCTATGTTCGAAAGCCAGAAAGCATAAATGCCGGAAGGAGTGTTCCAGAGTTTTCTTCCTGTCATTCTAGGCATAGCATAGGAGATGATTCCAAGGACAATCATTGCATAAGCTCCCCAGAAAGCCAAGTGTCCGTGCATTGCAGTGACAAGTGTTCCGTGTGTCCACATATTAACTTGGGGAAGTGTATGAGCAAAACCTAAAAAACCTGCACCTACAAAAGACATGATAGCGCATCCCACAGTCCAGTAGAGAGAGATTTTGTTCGGATGATTTCTTCCGCTCCTTCTGTACATTGTGACGGCAAACACTGCCATTGCAAGGAAGGCGAGAGGTTCCAGTGCAGAGAACAGTCCTCCGATCCAGAGCCAGTACTTAGGAGTTCCTATATAGTAGTAGTGGTGACCTGTTCCGAGAATTCCGGAAAGGAAAGTCAGACCCACAATCACATAGAGCCATTTTTCAATGACTTCTCTGTCTACGCCTGTGAGCTTGATCAGCAGATAGGCAAGTATTGAACCCATAATCAGTTCCCAGACTCCTTCCACCCAAAGATGAACCACCCACCAGCGGAAATAGGAATCCAGTGTCTGACTGTCAAAGTAGATCATTCCGGGCAGATAAAGCAGTGCTGCAGAGAAAAGACCGAGGTAAAGAACGATCGAACTTGTGGTATATCTTTTTGCACGGAATATTGTCATTCCGATATTAAAAAGGAACATCAGAACATTGATTACAACGAGGAAATCAAGCGGTCTGGGAATTTCGAGAAACTTTCTTCCTTCCCACCAGTTGACATGAAATCCGATGAGAGCAATGACGCCGACTACAACTAGACTCACAAGCTGAACATAGGCAAGAGGAACTGAAAAAAGATCCTGCTCTGATTCATCAGGTATGATATAATAGGCAGCTCCCATAAACCCGGAAAGAAGCCAGACCACAAGCAGGTTCGTATGAACTGCTCTCGCTGTATTGAATGCAATGAATGGATGAAATACATCATATCCCATTCTGGCAAAGCCCATGATAAAACCGTATATAATCTGCAGACTTAAGAGCAGCATGCAGACTGCAAAAAACCAGTATGCAACCTTCTGTGACTTGAATTTCATACTTACTCCTTTCCTTTCAACTGAATGAGATAGTCTGTGATTTCAGTAATTTCTGAATCCGAGAGAGGAAGCTTAGGCATTTTTGTACCGGGTCTGACTTTCTGCGGATCTTTCAGCCAGCCGGAGATAAAATCCTTTCCCAGTTTTTTTCCTGCTGTATCGAGTGCAGGTCCGACCTTTCCTCCCGTTCCGCCGACAGAATGGCAGGCAGTGCAGAGTGCGGTAAATTTTTTCGGTGCAGTTCCTGCAGAACCTGTATTTGTCTGATCCGCAGCGTTTACTGTAATGTTCGGCTTGGGCGGGAATCCGTTCAGATCCATTTCTCCTATCCATTTGAAGAAGGATATCAGATCAGATAGTTCTTCTTCAGTGAAATTGTACTTCACCATTTTTCTCTGTCCCGGATACATTGCTTCCGGATCTTTCATGAAGACCCTGATCCATTCCGGACCTCTTCTGTCATGCACCTTTGTCAGTTCAGGAGCATAATAGGCTCCCTCCCCGAGAATTGTATGGCATCCCATACAGTTGTTTTTATCGAAAAGAAGTTTTCCTTTTTTGACTGAATCCGTGATGTTTGCGGATTTTGTCTGATCGGGAATTTTCTGCATTGTATCTACAGTGAGAAAAAGAAATAATCCCGAAAAGAGAACAGTTCCTAAAAGGAAGAACATACGTGCCTGTGATTTGGAAAGCATCACTCCTCCTGAACTTCTATTTAAGAATATCCGCACACTTATTTTTTAACATTTCAACTAAAAATATCAGTTAATGTAAAAAAAATATAAACAAATATTGATTTGCATCAATAGATTTTTGAAATAATTGACAGAGGTCAATCGCCGGGCCATGACCTGCTTGAAAAATTCATACTGGGGCTGGAGGGATTGAGAAGTCTAAACGTTCAGAGGACTCAGAAGAAAAAGTGATCTGTTTTAAAAATTTATGCTGTAGATATCTTTAGGAAGAAATTAATAAATTTTATGTTTTTTCTTATAAATAGAAAAAAGCGTTACTAAAAAACGAGATATATTCATACTGCCACTCGCCTCACCGCTTTGCGGTTCGCCGGGGTAAGGTTTGCCGACGAATCACGCGGATTTGTGCTGAGCGATGCACTGAGCTGTTGTCGAAGTGTAGCGGAGCGTATCGAAGTATCTACGCAAATAAAAATGGAAATAGTATCCGCGAGGATTAGCGAGATTCGCGGGCAAAAAAAGAATCGTTTGAATTTTGAGCAGCCCATGGCTTTTAGCCTGGAGTAAAAATAGTGTTCGCGTTAAAGGCACGCGGAGGAGATAGGTTGAGGATTGGAAAAGAAACCCCCGACAGAGGACAAATTCTTCCTCTTTTAGGTGCTTGACAGATGCTTTGCACGTATATCATAAGCCATTATGGCAATATTAGGCAGAGAACAGGCAGAAATCAGCAAGGATGAGTTTGAGATTCTTGAAAAAGACTATCAGGAAAGACTGTATCTGATCCAGAGCGAGGCGGCCAGTCAGAAAAAGGCAATACTGATTCTTCTGGACGGGTTTGCGGGATCGGGAAAAGGCGATGTGATGAAGTCCATTACGGGACGACTGGACCCAAGAAAGGTCAGAGTGCATTCCTATGAAAAGGGAAATCTGGAATATATGAATTACGGTTTTCATTTCGAATTCTGGAGAAAGCTTCCGAGTTACAGTCAGATCAGCATCTTTGACGGATCCTGGTACAAGAAAATGGTATACGAAAGAGTGTTGGGTGATCTTTCCAAAAAAGACTTTTATCATAAACTGGAAAGAACTGAAAAAATGGAAAAGATGCTTGTGAAGGACAGATATTTTATTTCCAAGATTTTTCTGCAGATCAGTTCCGATTTTCAGAAAAAGAAATTCAAGAAGGCAATCGAGTCCGGCAAAAAATGGATGGTGACAGAACAGGACGAACTGGAAAAGGAAAATTATAAGGAATTTGATAAAACATACGGAAAGATTCTGGATGCATATTCTGAAATACCCTGGAAGATATTCCGTGCAGAAGACAAGGTGCTTGCAAAAAAGCTGATTCTGGAAAGTCTGATCGGGGATCTGGAAAATTTCCTCGGATTCGATTCAGATAAAATGCTTCAGACAATGAAGGACAAAGAAGGAGCTGCAGCATGAGAACAATTTTAAAACTTTCAGACGTCATACAGCCCCCGCCGATTGAAAAATGGGTGTACAAGAAAGAAATAGACAGTCTTCAGGAGAGAGCGAAACTCATCTCACATTACGCAGACAAAAAAAAGCACAATATCATTCTGGTGTTTGAAGGATGGGATGCAGCAGGAAAGGGCGGAGCGATCCGGAGACTCACTTCTCTTTTTGACCCGAGACTGTATTCAGTGATTTCGATTGCAGCTCCGAATCCTGATGAAAGAAATCATCATTATCTCTGGAGATTCTGGACACAGCTTCCAAAGAAAGGACGGATCGCAATCTTTGACAGATCCTGGTACGGAAGAGTTCTTGTAGAAAGAGTGGAACAGTTTGCAAGAGAAGAGGACTGGAAGAGAGCCTATGATGAGATCGTTCTTTTTGAGGAAGAGCTGAGTTCGGATGAATGCACTGTCATTAAATTCTGGCTCCATATTTCAAGTGAGGAACAGCTCGAACGATTCAATGCCAGAAAGGATGATCCTTTGAAAAGATGGAAGCTCACAGATGAAGACTGGAGAAACAGGGACAAATGGGGACTTTACGAAGAAGCATGTGAAGAGATGATTCTGCGCACTCATACAGATGACAGTCCTTGGATTGTAGTCCCTGCAAATGAAAAGTATCATGCAAGG
>JBPOJG010000496.1:0-21240 GCA_052033835.1 Spirochaetota bacterium | reverse complement strand
GGTTCTGCCTCAAAGAGAAACTCATATTATCTTCAGTCCTGCATGTGCCAGTTTCGATCAGTACAAAAATTTTGAAGAGAGAGGAAATCATTTCAAAAAACTGGTTCAGGAAATCTGGAAATAAGATACATCTTATCCCTTTTTGTTTCAGTTTTAAGAAATTCAGTTCATTTTCTTTACGCACCGAAAACCGTTGTTGCTGAATACTGTGTCTTCGAGAATTTTCCCCCGATAGTAAAGACCATACCCTTTGCAGGTCATTTCAGAACACCACCAGGAACCTCCCCTAGTCACTGTAAAAAGTCTTTTCCTTTCTGATTCATCATTATGGAAAGATATTTTATCCTTATAGACAACGGGATCAGAAACAGGTTTTTGATTTTTATGAAAATATTCATTTGAGAGTCTGTACACCTCAGGTGCATAATAGTCGAGAGTGATCTGCCATACATTTCCGACCGAGTCATATACCCCCCATCTGTTCGGAGGAAATGCAGTCACAGACGACAGATACTTGAATCCGTCCTTCATCTCTGCATCCCTGTGAGTTTTTCCCTGCCAGTAATTCAAAAGAAAATTTACTTCAGGCTCAGGCTTCTCTCCCCAGGGAAACCTAGAAGTGCTTCCCGCTCTGTGTGCATATTCCCATTCTGCTTCTGTCGGAAGTCTCATCCCGATAAAAGCACAGTAGGCGGCAGCATCTGAATAACTCAGGCAGACTGCAGGCCAGTCCAGTTTTGGTTTTGCATTAGGATCGTCATTCCCTAAAAAAGGATTCCTGTAATCTGCTCCCTTTACCTTCTCCCATTCCCAGTCTTTCATCCCTTCATGAGAAGTCATACAGTAGCCTTTTTTTTCTGCCACAGTGATATGACCGGTCTTCTTCTGAAAAGCGGCATACTCCTGGATTGTGACAAGTTTAGACTGATAATAAAATGAAGATACGAAAACCGTATGAGGTGGGGACTGATCCGGAATCTGAGCAATCTCCCGTCCTCTTCTGAAAGTCCCTCCTTGAATTTCCAGAAGATCCCCGGAAAACTTGCTGCAATACAAAACATTGCATAATAATGAAATTAGGAAAAACTTTTGAACCATTTTTTACTTACAGACCAGTGTATAAATCTACCAGTTTCCGGCAGGACACTGAGACTGAATCTGCATTCCGAATATCTTGCAGTATTCATCCCCGTATTTATCTAAATTTTCATATTCCAGCCGATTGTCCTTGGATATTCTGTTAATCTCCTCCCTTTTATATTTCTTGCATCCTTTTTCTGCATTTGCAATTTCTGCAGTCATAATTCCGCATCCGGGTGGAGAACAGCTCTGAAAATTTGGATCTGCCTTCATCTGTTTTTCTATCTCTTTTTCTTCCTTTGCCACGGCATCTTCATAGGCTTTCTGTATTTTTTCCTTCTCTGCATCCGAAAGCATAGCAGGAGGATCAAAGGAAACAAATGCCAAAAACACCCAGCCTTCTTTTCCCTGAAATTTTATCTTTCCCCATTTGCTTTTCTGTCCCTCATATTCACTTTCATTGGAAGATTCTTCCGTCACATAAAAAGAATCTCCTTTTTCGAGAAGTGCTGCAGTATCTGCTTTCAGATCCGGTTTTGTGCGAAGCTTGAGGGAGGAAACAGTCACGTACTGCCTATTGTCAGACGAAACCTGTGAAACCGGCGCAGATGCAGATGAATTGGCTGAAGCGGAACTGCTTTCTGTCTTTTTGCACCCAAACAGTAAAAACACCGACAGTATAAAAGATATAGCTTTCATGAAGACTCCTACTCTGCCGATTTCACGGATGGTGTGCAGAAAATCTATCCTTTTTTATTTCTGAAAAGAGACATACTGTCTGTTCACCGGAAAAAAATCTCTCACTGAATACTGCAGGCCCAGGAGAAATCCGTCCTGCACTGATCCGTCGAGGAATTTCCGAAATATTCCAGTCGACCCCGAGCCGGATTACAGTATTTACTCAACCTTGTTCAATTCCTTCTAAAATTGAGATTTGGAAAAGTATTTCGCTTGAAGCAAAAAGATCCGGTTTTTACCATCATATATTGACCAGTCAGCAGAACTTCACCTCTGCTGCCCTCAGGAGGCATTCGTGAAAATTTTTATATTATTCTTTATTATCTGTTTCACTTCAGTTTTCTCTGAAAACTTTACAGAATACAAGGTTCAGAACGGAGACACTCTAAGTAAGATAGCGAAAGAAAAACTGAGTGATCCCGGAAAATGGAATGAACTCCTGAAATACAATAAAATCAGCAATCCGAATCTGATCAAACCCGGACTGATGCTGAAAGTCCCTGATTATCTGGCAAAGGACAAACCGGCAGAAAAACCGATGGCAAAACTGGAAATGGCTTTCGGAAATGTAAAATTCAAGAAAGAGAATTCCACTGACTGGCTGAATGCAGAAAAAGGCCAGACATTCTTCCTGAACGACACAGTTAAAACTTCTGAAAAATCGGGGGCACAGATTCAGTTTATGGACAATCCGGTATCCACTCTTCAGCTCAGAGAAAAATCAATCATCAAGATGGAAAAACAGAAGGAAGTGAAGGGGTTTTTAATCAGTATGGGAGAGGCTCTCATTAAAACTCTTCCCGGAAAAAATAATGATATTAAATTTAAGATCTCCAGTCCATCTGCTGTCGCCGGAGTCAGAGGCACTGAATTCAATGTGGCAGTCGATGAGGAAGAATCCACTAAGCTGGGATGTTTTGAAGGTCTGGTAGAGGTCAGTGCTCAGGGTGAAACAGTCAAAGTGCCTGCAGGATTCGGAACCTCGGTAAAAAAGGGAGAGAAACCTATCAAACCATACAGACTTCTGGAAAAAGTAAAACCGAAACCGATCATTAAAGAAGACGACACAGAGAACTAAAAAAGATACAGATCTTTATGATGGCCAAGATAGACTGGACATGACTTGGGTTTCCTGCACTATGGTGAGAAATTAATCCTGAAAAGGGATTTAAAAAAAGAGGATTGAATTTGAAAAAAGTGATTCGTAGACTTGCTCTTCTCTTTTTCCTTTTTTTCTGCATTCAGATATCTGCAGAAGAAAGGAAAGCCGGTGAATCATACATTCATATAGAATGGGAACCGGTGGAAGGAGGAATGGAATATGTATTGCAGATTGCAGCAGATAAGGAATTTACAAAGATTCTGCATTCACAGAAAACGAAAGACACTGTAATAAAACTTCCTCCTAACCCAAAGTTCAAATTTGCAAGACTTGCCGGAGTGGATTTGGAGGGAATCACGGGTCAGTTCTCAGACATTTTTGAAATCAGAACAAGAATTGTAAAACCAAAACCGGATGCTGTCAAAGTCGAACCTGTCCCCGAGCCGCCTGTTCAGAAACCCCAGAGAAAATTTCTGACAAGACAGGATACTGTTCAGCTTTTTTCGGAGAGCAAGGAAACTGTTTCCATTTTTTATCAGTCGGATTCCCCCATCTGGAAACTCTATACTAAACCTATTTCTGTAGAAAAAGACGGAAGGACTGTCATTTACCATTTTGGTATGGATGCATACGGAAAGAAAGAACCTATAAAGTCTACATCAGTGGATGTGGACAATACACCGCCCGATATCGGGATTGAATTTACAAATATACTTCAGTATGAAAAAGTAATGTACTCCGGACCTTCTTCAAGGATAAGGATCACAGCAAGTGACAGTCTGAGCGGAATCAGAGAAACCAGGCTGCGGTTTCAGTCAGGAAATGACTTTATTGAAAAAATCAATACAGGTGAAGAAAAGATTCCGGAAATCTTTGCAGGCAGACATTTTTTTGTGACTGCACTGGCTTATGACCAGGCGGGCAACAGAACAGAGAAAACATACCGTTTCCTTCATGATATGACACCCCCGAAGATTGAAATTTTCCCCAAACCTCATTTGAAAAAGAACTGGACTGTCGGCAATAAATTTTCCCCTAAAATTGAAGATGAGCTGACTGGTGTAAAATATGCCGAATTCTCTGTCAATAACGGTCCGTTCAAAATTCTGGAAAAGGAAATAGAACTGAACACTCCTGGACTGAATATAATTGAAATCAGGGCTTGGGATCATGCAGACAATTTTTCGTCTGAAAAGTTTTATTTTGATTTGATAACTCTAGAAACAAAAACAAACTCAATATTGAATCTAAACGATTCACCGTGAGTTTCCTTTGAAGATCAGGCTTTCCATATTTGCACAGTTCTTCATCCTTGCAGCAATTCTGTCTTTGAGTTCTGCTTCAGTTTCGCTGACTCTTTTTTCAAAATATGCTCAAGAGCTCATCGAAGGTGAAATTCTGGAATCTTATCTGAAAAAATCAGAAGACTTTCTGGAAAGAACAGAATCAGAAATGGATATTTACAGAACGAAGATAGCGGAATGTGCTGAAAAATCTGTCTGTGATGAGCTGTATGTAACAAAAATAAACTCGAACGAACACTTTTCGCCGGAAGAAAAGGCTCTCGCAGAAAAAACCGGACTTCACTATTCGGAATCAAAAGCAGCTTTCCTTCTTTTTGTGAAATCAGTTTCAGGTGCGGAACTTCTGATATCTATGCTCCCTCTTCAGGAAAAAATAATTAATTCAGCAGTAAAAGAAAGAGAATTTGTCTTTTTTATAAATAAAAAAGGATACGTTTTTCTGAACTTGAACACGCCCTATGCAAAGGAAGGAAACAAAATAAACATTCATCCTGAAGATCTGAAGAACATCAGTTCCGACATTCAGAGCGGAAGTTTCAATATGAAATCATCTGATTCCTCTACATTAAACGTATTCCAGAAGCTTTCCTTCCTGAATGTTGTAATGGTTTACGGAAACGAAAACAAAGCTGCATACAGTGACATAGACAGAATCAGAAATTTTGGGACACGAATCATTCTGTTTATGCTCCCTGTGATTCTGTCCCTTGCCTATTTTTATTCCAGATGGAGCAAGTCCAGATTCAATATGCTTCACAGAACAGTGGATGACATAAAAGAATCCAGATTTGATACCAGAATTGAACTCGAAAAAACATGGCTCCGGGATGAGGTTATCGATCTTTCAGCTGCTGTAAATGAGATGGCTGAAAAACTGAATGATGATCATAAGAAGAATATGGAAAACCTTCTGCTGATGAATGAAAGACTTCAGAAAACAAATTCATCTCTGGCAGTTTCGGAAAATGCAGCAAACCAGGCCAGCAGGGTTAAGTCACTCTTTCTGGCAAATATGAGCCATGAAATCAGGACACCGATGAACGGAATTATGGGTATGTGTCAGCTCCTGCTTGAAACAAGACTGGAAGAAGAACAGAAGGAATATCTGGAAATCATTTATTCCAGTTCAGAAAATCTCCTTGCACTCATCAATGATATATTAGATTTTTCTAAAATAGAATCAGGAAAAATCGTGCTCGAAGACAGGGTGTTTCCCGTCCGGAAAATGACAGCAAATCTGTATTACCTGCTCGAAAAAGCAGCCCTGCTCAGAAAAAATGAACTCATCATTCAGTTTACGGAAACTTTTCCTGAATATATTTCCGGGGATGAAATCAGAATCAGACAGATTCTTCTGAACATACTCAGCAATGCTGTAAAGTTTACAGCAGAAGGAAAAATAACTCTCACTGGAAATCTCAAAGAAGAAGACGGTGAATTTCTTACCCTGGAATTTGAAATCACTGATACTGGAATCGGAATTTCTGCAGAAAAAATAGAAATGATATTTGAGGCATTTTCTCAGGCAGATGAATCTACATCTAGAGTTTTTGGCGGAACGGGCTTAGGGCTTTCCATAACAAAAAAACTGATTGAACTGATGGAAGGAAAAATCTCGGTAACGAGTGAAATAGGAAAAGGGTCAATTTTTACCTTCACAGCGAGATGCAGAAAAGCAGCAAATCCGGAAGTGGAATTGCAGAAAGGAACAGTTTCCTTTGCAGGTTATGCAGGGTTCGCGGAAAAGTATCCAGCCAGAATACTGATTGCTGAAGACAACTTAGCAAATCAGAAACTGATCTGCAGAATCTTTGAAAAGTTCGGTTATTCGGCAGAACTTTCCGCCAACGGAAGAGAGGCCTTCGAAGCTGCAGAAAATAAGTCTTTTGATTTTATATTTATGGATATTCAAATGCCATTTATGGACGGGTACAGAACAACAGAAAAAATTCTTTCCTCTCCAAAAATCAAAAAGAAACCAAAAATCTTTGCTATGACTGCAAATGCTTTTGAAGAAGACAAAAAGAAGTGCCTGGAAACAGGAATGAAGGATTATATAAGCAAACCGTTCAAAATAAACGAGATATCAGAACTTATTATAAAATGGTATGAAAAGGGAGATTAGGTAGGCTGCGCAAATCGGTCTTCAGCTTTTTTAGAAGAATCTCAATCTGCACAACCTGTAAAATCCAAGAAAATTATTTTTTCTTAGCTGGTGCTGGAGTTTTAGCAGGAACTGCCGGAGCCTTAACTTCTTCTTTTGCTGGTGCTGCAGCCTCAGCTTTTTTTTCTTCTGAAGAGCAGTAAGTGAGGCTCAGAGCCATTGCCAGAGCTAAAACAGTTGTAAAAATTTTTTTCATAGTTTCTCCTAATGATTTAATGCCAGAATTATTTTCCTGTCAGTTTAATTCAAGAAAAATATGAACGGAGTTACCTGCGAATGCGGTTCAATTCCTGCGGTTCTCATCAAAAATTGCTAATTTTTACGCAAAGGAATTGACAGAAAAACTATTCGTATTACCGTGTTTGCGAGCAAAAGAGGAAATTTTGAAATACACAGAAACAGAACTCAGAGACATTATAGACAAAGGTACACAAAAGAACACGATCATTTCAATGAAGACGTACCTTCTGAGCGATTATGGCGAGCTGATTCTGAAAATCATTTCTGAGAGCATTCTGAGAAAATTCACAAGACTCGATCTGATGGAAATTATGTATTCCGCCGCCAAAGAACTGGTCATAAATGCAACTAAGGCAAACGTAAAAAGAGTTCTTTTTCGGCAGCTGAACCTGGACATTCAAAATCCGGAAGATTATGAAAAAGGAATTGAAGTTTTCAAGGAAAGCCTGACAGAAGATAAAATTACCACAATGAAACACGACTTCAAAAAATATGATCTGCCGGTGACAGCAACTTTCTATTATAATGAAGACGTAATCAATATTAAGGTAAAAAACAATTTTCCTCTGATCGAAGAAGAAGAAAAACGAATTCGCGACAAATTCAGAAAAGCAACAAGTTTCTCAAGTCTGATTGATTTCTTTATGGAATACGGCGACAATACAGAAGGTGCCGGAATGGGAATTACAATGGTGGGTATTCTTCTTGATCAGTCGGGAATCAGCAAACATTGCTTCAGTCTCTACTCCAGTGAAAAATACGGCGAAACAATAGCTAAAATTGAAATCCCTCTTCATAAGGATTATATTTCGAAAAGAGAAATGTTTGAAATTGAAATGAAGGATAAAAGTCTAGGTCCGGATGAACTTAGAAGAAATTTCAAGTATAACTACAAACATTACAGAAAACTTGCAGAAATGCACCAGGTAATTCCTCCCGAATAACTGCAATTGAAGCAGGTGGTGAGCAAAGTATTCGGCTCACCCCTTCAACAGTATTCCTATCTCCCGAATCAGCTTTTCATAACCTTCCGTTCCGAAAATTTTCATATTCTGCTCAGAAAATTTCCGGGAGTTCAGATTCCTGAAATCATGAATATGTATCTCCTTTGAGATATTTTCTGTGAGCATTTCATGGTAATCAGTCAATGGATAGCTGATGATTTTTTTCCCGAGATGAACTGCCTCAAGAAAAGATATACCGAAATAACTCAGGAAAAATTCTGATTTCTTCAGTTCGGAATAAAATTGAAATCTTGTTCTTCTATGAAAATACTTTACCGAATCCAGTTCAGGTGCGGTTCCGCCGATCCTGACAATTTCGGAAAAAATACCGGCCTCCAAGAGTTTTCTGTCCAGTAACCTGCACTGAAATTCCGGAATATTCCCGGCATACACAAGCACCCTGCCCTCTGTTTCTTTTTCATTAAAGCTTGATTCCAAAAGAGAAGAAAAAAGTATCCGTTCACTGACTGTCTGCAAAGGATATGAAAAATGCGGAAGAGTATAATATACTTTATGATTTTTTCCTTTCAGTTCCTGAAATCCGTCCAGTATCAGCACGTTCCGATTCAAAAGAATCTCCGGAAGCTGAACGTCTCTTGAATCGACAATATACAGATCTGCAGATTCAGGAAGACTTTCCCAGTCATCGGACAGACTCAGCTCATAACCTTTTACCTGAAGACAGGAATGCAGTATTCTGCATCTTTCCCTGTGACCTGATCCGAACTGAGAAGGTTTTCCAAAATGAATATGAACTGTTTTTTTTCCTGGTCCGGAAAAAGGTTTAGGAAGAGCAAAACTGACCTGACTGACATCCCGATTGATCTGAAAAAACTCAGGTTCTGATTCACTGAGCTGCAGAAGTTCATCAGCGCCGAAACTGTCGTTTTGCGGAAACCTTTCAAAAACTTCTCTGACCATTCTGAAATCCTTCTCTTCGTCGACAGTCACCCGAATATCTGCAGTTCTGGCAATGTCCTTTTTCATTATAAAGGGACTTAATTTCATGATTCTGAATCGGTCAGGATTCTCCTTGATATGAAGAGTGACATGTTCTCTGTGTCTTTCCAAAGAAGGAACAGTATCCTCCATCAGAGCCTTTCTGCTGAACATTTCTCCGGCCATTCCGATAGGCAGAGAATGGAAGGAAATGATATCGAACTCGGAGGACATTCTCAGCAGTTCAATCAGGAGCTCCAGATGCGGGATGTCGAGTATCGGATTGTCGCCAGTAAGTCTGATAATCCAGTCTGCTCCGAAATGAAGAGCCGCATTTCTGTATCTGGATCTTACATCATTTTCATCGCCGGTGAAAAACGGATAATTTCTTTTCGAAAGAAATGAAATGATTTTTTCATCATTTTCAGGAACAAGAAATACGACTCTGTCCGCATTCATAACGAGAGATAGTCTTCTGTAAATATGATCCAGAATCGCTGTTCCATTTGAATCCAGAGGAATTATCGTCTTTTCCGGCAGTCTCTCGGATGTGCTTCTGGCCTGAATGAATGCGAATACCTCAGGCATTGAAAGTGTACCACTCATCGCATTCAGTGCAGGGAGATCTGAGTTTTCCATGCTCTCCATTCAGACTGAATTGAAAACTTTCAAGTCCCCGGTTCCAAATGTCGGAAACAGAGTCAGTTTCCAGATTGCCTATAATGATTTTTTCATTCTGTCTGCACAGAGCCGCCGTACAGTCTGCGTTTATATACAGATCTCTTGCCAGATGCCAGCAGAAATCTCTGTCTATCGGAGTCAGATCACTCACTCTTCTTTCAGCAAGTCTTCCCGCAAAACGGTTGTATTTCTGAAGTATGATTCCGATCTCCTTTTTTTCCCATTCATTGAAAAAGTTTTCAGTCTCCGTTTCAACTTCCTTCATTTTGATCATCTGTACGTACAGGGAGCCGGCTGATGGAAGGAAATTCTTAAGCTGCAGAATTCTGCTTTTTATCTCATTAAAATCAGTTTCCGATCTGTAAAGATCAGTGTAAACAGATTCCTGAAGAGTGCTGAGATTTACAATGACGCAGATTTTTTTCTTCTGTTCCTCTGACACAGTCATCAGAACTGAAATAAGTCTTTCAAAGCCGGAAAACAAAGCTGTCTCTATTATCAGTTCCTTTACGTATTCGGATCGGAGCAGATACACCGCAATTCTTTCAAATTCGGAATGCAGTAGAGGTTCGCCGAGGCCTCCGAGACAGTATACCGCAGGGACCGGAAACGCATGAAAAATTTTCGGATGCAGATCTTCGAGAAATTCTGCACTCATCCGTATATTGTCATTTTCCGGACTGAGCGTTTCCCTCGGACAGAACAGGCATCTGTTTGTGCAGGATCTGTTAATTTCAATTTCAATGTATGAAGGAAAGGATCTGAAGAATCCCGGATTTTTTTTAAGGGTCGGCAGAATTTCATCGTAAGATATATTTTCATTATAGGAAACAAGTGAGCTGCTGAGAAGAAAGGATCTTTCATCGGACAGAGTAAAATCGAGTCTGTACTGCCTCAGATCAGGCGACCTATAAAAAATTTCAGGATCATAATGATTGATATTTTTCAGGAAAAAATCATGAACTCGCCCTTTCCAGCTTTCTGAAAGACTCGAAAGAAACTCTCTCGACATAAAAACGGGAACAAGTCCTGCAGGTGTATTCTCCCCGTAGGAATACTGTGAAAGATATTTATTGTGCCTTTCTAAAAGTTCAAGAGTCAGACTCTTTTCAAAAACAGGAAAAATTCCCTCAAAATAAGCAAAATAAACTTCATCAATATCAGGATCAGCGAGTACTGAGGCAGGAAGTTCAGCTGCAATTTTCTTCAGAAAATCCAGTTCAGTTTCTGATTTAAAATGAACGACAGAAAAATCTGAGGCAGAAAAATCAAAATTGGAAAATACCTTTTTTCCAGAACAGATCATAGGGAATATGCTTCTCAGTTTCTCTCTGAAAATGTTCAGAAGATTCTTTGAATCTTTTTTCTCAAGAATCTTTTTCTGATTTTCATTCAGAAATACAGCTGCCAGTGAGGGTGTAAAATTCTTTATTATCTTCATTTTTCCTGCTGTATCTTGTTGAAATTGAAGGATTCATCCGGTGTTTCAATCTTGTTTTCAGCGGCATATTCCTTGTCGTAAATGAACATAGGCACTTCCTTTCTGCGTTCCCGAATCCAGTCCATGAAGGACTCATCCATTTTTTCTCTGGAAATAATATCCTGCACAATCTTTCGGATTGCTTCCATCGGGGTTCTTCTTTTTCCATCCATTCTGATGATGCAGTATCTGCCTCTGTCATCTCTGAACAGTTCAGAAATTCCGCCTTCAGGAAGCATAGCCAGATTCCCGACAAGGGTTCTATTTTTCATTACAAGATCATTAGTGGATATCCAGTCGGAATACCCGCCTCGAGGAGACTGATTTCTCGGTCCTGAGGCAATCAGATTGAACGCAGATTTGTCCTTCCTGATTTCCTTCTGGATCTGAGACATTTCGTTGGACACTCTTCTTTCTTCATCGAGACCTGCATTTCTCGGAATCATTACAATTTCTCTGTATTTTACTTCATATCCGAGTTTATCTTTATTCTTTTCATACCATTTTTTAGCATCATCTTCAGTGGGCGGACGGACGGTAACTCTCATCTGCATAAGTTGAGATTTTTTTATCTGGTAAGGCAGATCGGATACCCACATCTCAAAAGGCATTCCTGATTTTTCACTCAGATGTTTTTCAAACTGTGCTCTGTCCGTAATCCCGGAATGGTCCATCATTTTTTCAATCTCAGATTCAATCCGTTTTTCATTGACCGTGATGGATTCTTCATCTGCAGTGATGTCCACAATGGCTCTTTCAATGAGAAAATCAAGCACCTGTGTTTTGTGAGAACCTTTATAGGGACTTCTGTGTTTGAAGAGCCTTTTGAATTTGTCCTCACCTTTTTCATAGTCCAGCTGCGAAATGCTGATCTTGCCGATGATCGCATAAATTTTATTGATTGTTTCCGCACCGTTCAATGCAAATGCAGAAAGAAGAAAAACACAAAACAGAAATATTCTCATATATTATCGAATCTGCTGTATTCCGGTGTAAAAATCAACTCAAATGTTTTGATCGCACCGGCTCTGTTTTTTGCGATGATGATTTCGGCCTTGTTTCTTTTGTCTTCAGGCACATCATCCTTATTTACAAGATCCGGTCTGTAGATAAATGCCACAATGTCAGCATCCTGCTCGATTGCACCGGATTCCCGAAGATCGGAAAGCTGAGGTCTCTGATCCTTTGATCTCTGTTCCACGGCTCTGGACATCTGTGACAGTGCAAGGATGGGACAGCCTGCTTCCTTCGCCATCTGTTTTAAGTTCCTGGAAATGGATGCCACTTCCTGCTGTCTGCCCCCGTCCTTTGCAGTAGGATCACTCATCAGCTGAAGATAATCCACTACGATCAGAGAAAGAGGAGTCGTAATCAGAAGCTGCCTGATCCTGTTCTTAAACTCCCAGATAGTAAGTGCACCTGTATCATCTATGTAAACCGAAGAGGAAAATAGAGAGAGTATGGAATTCAGCAGTTTGGACTGATCTCCAGGATGAATTGAACCTGTCTTCAGGAGTGTGGAATTGATCCTTGCCTCTGAACAGACCATTTTGGTCAGAAGTTCCATATACCCCATTTCCAGTGAGAAAATGGCAACTGCTTTTTTTTCTCTCACTGCTACGTTGGAAGCAATATTGAGGGCAAATGTTGTTTTCCCATTTCCGGGTCTTGCAGCAAGAATCATCAGTTCACCTGACTTCAGTCCGGTCGTCGCCTCGTCCAACTCATGAAAATGGGTTTTCAGACCGATCGTTGCACCTTTGGTCTCATACATCAGTTTGATGTATTCGATCATCTCATCCTTGTATTCCTTGATGAGACGCAGACCTCTTACGCTGACTGCTTTGGAAATTCTAGAAAGATCACTTTCTATTTTTGTAAACAGCACCTCATTTTCTTCAGGATCAGCTGCAAGATTCTGTACTGCAGTTGTGAGAGTTTCGAGATATTTTCTTCTGTCCGAAAGTTTTTTGATTCTTTTTATGTAATAACTTAAAGGCTGAACGATAATTGCATTTTTATATAAATTGAATATGTATTCAGTTTCTCTGTCTTCAGCAGAAAATCTGCCAGTTTCTCTGAGCTGATTTGTAAGAGAGATTGGATCTACAGCAATGCCTTTGTCTGTAATCTCCAGAATGGATGCAAAAATTTTTCTATGAAGCAGATTGTGGAAATCTTCTTCAGCCAGACCGAAGTCTGTTCCTCCCGCTGCTCCTTTAATCAACAGATGAGAAAGATAGGATCTTTCTGACTCATGTTCATGGAGAACGGGAGGATTCATTTTTATTCTGCTTGTTTGGTCACTTTCAGTTGGATTGCTGCAGAAATTCCATCTGCCAGCTTGATCTTGATCTGATATGTTCCAAGAGCTTTGATGTTTTCAGTGAATTCGATTTTTCTTTTATCGAGTTCTACATTCAGAACATTTTTCACAGCTTTGGATACATCAGAATGAGTTACAGATCCGAAAAGTTTATCGTTTTCACCGGTTTTTACGACGATTTCAACTTCTTTTCCGTTCAGAGACTCAGCGATTCCGAGCATCGAACTTTTTCTTTTCTCTTTCTTCTGCTCGATCATCTTTTTCTGATGAATAGCCGCTTTAGTGGATCCTTCATCAGCACGAACAGCAATTTTATTCGGGATCAGATAATTTCTGGCATATCCGTCAGAAACTTCCTTAATGTCTCCCGCATCACCGAGATTAACAAAGTCTTTTCTTAAAATTACTTTCATGCAGACCTCACAGTACCTTGTACGGCAGAAGACCTACTGCACGTGCTTTTTTGATTTCTCTGACAAGAATTCTCTGCCATTTTGCAGAAGTTCCTGTAATTCTTCTTGGAAGAATTTTTCCTCTGTTTGTAATGAATCTTTCGAGAATATCTACTCTCTTATAATTCAAGGCAGCAGCAAGAGCTTTGTCTGCAGTAAACTTGCATACTTTTCTCTTGTATTTTGAGTTCTTCTTAAACTTGGAATCACCGTCTTTTCCGCGAAGACCTTTTTCATCATCTTCATCGTCTTCTTCGTGTCTTCTTCCGCCGGATCTTTCTTTAGTAGGGAATGTTTCTTTTACTTCCTGATTTTCCAGTTCTGACATAATCACCTCAAACCTTTATCACTAATGATCTTAAAATGTTCTGATTGAGCTTGAACTCATTTTCCAGTTTGGCAATTGCAGTAGGTTCTGCCTTGCATTTAAAATGGGAATAGTGTCCAGTTTCCAATCCGCGAATCGCATGCCAGAGTTTTTTGGAACCCCAGTCTTCCTCTTCAGTCATTTCAACTGAATACTTCTTAAAAAATTCTTTGATTGTGTTCTTAGTTTCATCGACTATTGAAGCCGGTGTTTCCTGAAGAACAGCAGTTATCTCATATGCGCGCATCTTACTCTCCTTTGGGTATTCCCATAGTTCCGCATTTGTCCGAGGCCGCAGTTCGGTACGGTATGGGTAGAAGCAAATTCTGTAAACTTAACTATTTACAGGCTGTTTTTTGGGAGCCTACCGGCAGGGACTGCGTCCCAAAGTGTCAGATTAAGAACAGCAGGCGACATTTTGCAGCTCGCTGCGCGAGCTGAGTTATATCCTATCGGAAATTTCAAGGGACTGCCGTCCCTTGAAAATCCCTGCCAACTGCTATCCTGACAGTATTAGACTATGTCCCTTGAAAATCCCAAAAAATTCCTATCGGAAAGATTAGCCGCTTCCGAATTTGCGAGGGGTTTGCAACCCCCGCAAGTATTGAAGCCGCTAAAAGCCCGCCTCGTTACAATAAAAAGTTTACATTATTACCAGTTTCTAATGATGAAGCCCTGTGTCAAGATTGGAATTTTTCAGTCTCTGCAGGCATCCTCTTCCCACCAGGAATAGTCCTTCAAAGTCTTTTTTCCGCAGAGGAGACACTCCGGATTTTTGGAAAACTTCCTTTTCCTAAATTCCATTTTCTTTGCATCAAAAAAAAGGATGTTTCCCAGAATCGTCTCCACTCCCAGAAAATATTTCAGACACTCAGAAGCCTGAATGCTTCCGGCAATTCCCGCAATGCTTCCGAGAACTCCCGATTCTGAGCAGCTGGGGGTCTCATCAGTAGGCGGAGGGGAATGAAAGATGCATCTGTAGCAGAATGTCTTTCCTGGATGCATAAAAGCGATCTGTGCCTCAAACTGGTGGATTCCCGCAAGGATCAGAGGTTTGTCTGCGTGAAAACAGAAATCATTCACTAGAAACTTTGTCATAAAATTATCAGATCCCTCAATTACAAGATCTGCAGAAGAAAGCAGTTCCGAAACTGTCTCCGGTTCAAGTCTTCTGTCAAATACACTGAGTTCCAAATGAGGATTCATTCGACGGATTCGCTCCTCTGCCTGAGCTGCCTTTTTTTGTCCGACTGAATCTGCCAGAAACAGCACCTGCCTCTGCAGATTCGTCAGATCGACTGTATCGGAATCGATGATCGTCAGATGTCCTATCCCTGCTGAAGCCAGATACATAAGCACAGGAGAACCAAGTCCTCCCGCCCCCACAACTGCCACTCTGGCATTTTTCAGTTTCCTCTGTCCTTCTTTACCGACTTCAGGCAGAAGAATATTGCGGGAGTATCGAGTGAGCTCTTCTTTGGAAAATGGGCGTTCTGATTCAGGAATATTTTTCATTGTGTTGTGCCCAGCTTTAGCAGGATCTCCTTGGATTTGATGGAAATTGTGTAACTCATATACAATATCGGCAGGGCAAGAACATCTTTTTTCGAAGGCTCAAGTATGCACGCGGAGAAAATCACTCGGCAGCCTTGCGAAGCCATTGGTTCTCCAATTTTTCTTCCCTGTATTGGCAAATATTCTTCTTTTTTATCCAAAAAACCGCATCAGGACAGCAGTCATTGGCAAATCCGCACGAAACATTCAAAAACGTCCGAGAAAGTGCATTCACAGTACTCCCGTTTTTTTGTTCCAATTTCGAAGATTGGAGAAATTTTCCGCTTGCGAAAAATAAAACTTTCATAATACTTTCGTCATGAGAAAGTCCTTTCTGATTTTTACCGCAGCCGTTCTGCTGACATCTGCCAACTGCCGATCTAGGGAAGTCAAAGAGATTGAGACCGATGATATTCTCGAAGAAGAACTTCGCGCAGAACCTGAACCTTTTCGAGAAACCAGAAAAAGAGATCTGAAAAATCCTTCCAAGAAGCAGTAGATTTGTATACTTTTCTCCTTTTTTTTCTGTCTGTCCTCCCTCTTCCGATATCCTATTTTCTTTACAGAAGATACGATATCGACAGACAGGATATTGGAGAATCCATTGATGCATTTCTGTATGGAGTCATTTCCGCTGCAGCCCTTGTAGTCATTTTCCCATATATCAATGTATTTTTTGCAAAAGACAACGAGCTTCTCAGGGCATTTCTGCAGGCGTCGCTGATCGAAAAAGCCCTGGCATACTTTGCTCTTCTCTTTCTTCTCAAAAGAAGCAGAGAAAAACTTTCAGTCAGCGAGGCAATGTCCCTGGGAATATTCTGCGGTCTGGGATTTGCAGGGATGGAAAATCTGTTCTATGCATATGAAATACGGAAATTTGATGTTATTCTCCGTTTATTCAGTTCTGTTCCCCTTCATATCACTACCTGTGCAATTATGGCTTATTTTTTGGGTCAGTTCTATCTTACTGTCACGTTTTCTGAAAGACTCATCCATCTGGCAAGGGCCGCTCTAATTCCGATTCTTTTCCACGCATTTTATGATCTGGCACTGCTCCGGGGTGATGACAGCACATATTATATTGCGCCCGTACTTGTGATTCTCATTTCTGTTCAGGAATATCTGATGGCAAAAGCCAAAACTCTTCCGGGAGCCAAGGAACTGAGAAACAGAAGACTCGGTCTGGAAGATTTTTTCATCATTGATAAACAGCTGGAATATGAAAGATGGATACTTCTTTCCATGGGGAAAAAGAATGTGGAGAACGTGCCTTTTTTCAGCTTTCGCATTACTAAGATCAGGCAGTTTTACATTATTCTTCTGACTCTGTTCGGGTTCAGTTATTTTCTGTACAATGATATACTGAATGATACTTTTATGATGAGCCTCCGGCCGGAAGAACAGATTACACTGTTTTTTTTATATCCTCTGATCGGTGCATTCAATCTTGTTCTTGCAAAATCCATCAACCCTGAATATTTCCGAAGCAGCAGACTCAGTCTTCCTGTTGTAGCCGATGTTACACTGAGATCCAAAAAAGAAACTCTGGAGCTGAACGGATCCGATCTGAATTCATTCTGCGTGTTTGTCAAGACTCTCGACTTTATGGATATCGGAGAGAAAAAGGACATCACTTTCAAATATACAGATAAGGTGTCTCCGACACTTCCCGCAGAAGTAGTATGGGACAATCATGAAAATCTGTTCGAACCGATCGGCACGCTTTTTCATATCAGAAACAGTTCTATTGAATTCAGAAAGTTTCTCATAAAATTCAATATTTTCCGATTCATCAGAGGACTTATTTTCAATCTCAAAATTCCGGGATTTGAATCCCTGAGAAATCATTTTGTAAAAACAATTACAATCATGGAGGATCATTCCTATGTTACCGAAGGAACAATTCTCTTTGAAGAAGGAGACAAGGGATCAGATTTTTACTTTCTGAAAAAAGGAAAGGTGGAAATTTACAAACTCTCCGCAAATGGTGAAAAAATGATTCTTGCAGTAATAGAACCGGGAAACATTTTCGGAGAAATGTCAATGATTACCGGTCAGCCAAGAGCAGCAACTGCCGTCTGCCTTACTAACTGTCATGTATCGACCGCAAACGCAGATAATCTCGAAGCACTGATTCTGAACAGTCCTGAATTCAGTCTTCAGCTGATGAAAACTCTTGCAAACAGGATATCCAACTCTGAAGGCATCCTGATGAGAAAAATTCAGGATCTGGAATTTGAAAATAATCTGATGAAGGAAAAAAACCTGATTCTGGAAGATTATATTACAAATCAGACTGAACTGGAAAAATCTCAGGTGCCGAAGAAAACAAAACCAAGGAAAACCAAAACAAAGAAAAAAAGTTCCGGAGACAAAAAAATAAAAACATCCAGGAAAAAGAAATGACAGCTCCTTTGTACAATGAATTTTATTTGGAAGAAATCAAGCCGGAAACTCTTGATGAACTGCTCGAAAACGGCTTCCGCCATTTTGGAGAGTATTTCTTCAGATACAGCCACAACCGTATGGATGGGCAGATAGTACATGTAATTCCTCTCAGGATTGATCTGAAAAAATTCACAAGGACCAAAAGTCAAAAAAAAATCTGGCAGAAAAATACGGATACTGAATTCAAATTTCAGGAAATTCAAATCAACGAAACAAAAATAGAGCTGTTCAGAATTCATGCAGAGCGGTTTGAATCCAACAGACCGAGTTCTGTTTTTGATTTTCTTTCTAAAAACGCGCCGTTCCGACCATGTTATTCAGAAGAGTGCTGTGTTTATATTGATGGAAAACTTGCAGCAGTAAGCTTCCTGGATATCGGAAATACTTCCACATCAAGTGTATACGGAATGTTTGATCCTGATCTGTCCAAAAGAAGTCTCGGAATTTATACTATGCTCCTGGAAATTGAATATTCAATTCAGATGAAAAAAGATTATTACTATCCAGGATATGCATATATTGAAACTTCATTTTATGATTACAAAAAAAATTTTAATGGCCTGGAGTATCTGGATTGGAACAAAGGATGGAAACCGTTCATAAAAACTCACTGACCCTTCAGCTTGAAGAAGCAGTTGAGAATCATACCGTGCTGAAGTCAGATTGGCTTCTGGAAAAAAGTGAGAATCTTTCATTGGACAGCCTTCACCTCTGGCTTTCTCAGGAATACTTTGTTTCTGTGGATTTTGTGAATTGGTTTCTCCTCACTGCCTCAATGACAGACAATCAGGAAGCCAAAACAATACTCGTGGAAAATATCTGGGAAGAACTCGGAGAAGGAAATACAAAAAACAGTCATGTTTCCATTCTGATTCAGTTTCTTCAGGAAACAGGATTCAGTTTTGAAAACCATGAGATATTTGAAGAGACAAAGAAATATCTGGATACAATGAGAAAAATTATTGGAAGAGGTTTTTTATTCGGCCTTGGCGCACTTGGACCTGCAAATGAGTATCTTCTGAAGCTGGAGTATGGAAAAATGTACACTGCATATAAAAAACTTGCGTCTGAAAGAAAGCTTCCTCGCGCACATTTTTTTGAGGTGAATCTGAGTGCAGATGAATCTCACAGTGCAAAAATGTTCCGACTGATTGAAGATTCAGTGAAAACCGATTCTGATTTTTCACAGGTAATGAAAGGCAATCACTCAGCACTTGAAGCAAGAAAACTGTTCTATGAAGGATTGAAAAAAAAAGACAGTTTCTGAACAGTACAAACTCAATCAGGGGTTGCCGATACACAAAAAGCAACCTTTCGGTTAAACTATGCAATCAGTGTAAGCTTCCAAAATACTGATGTCCATTTTCTAAGGTATTTGCTCAAAAATAAGGATATTTCATCGGTATCAAAAATTACTTTCAAATTTTTAAAATCGAAAACGGTGTAAATTTATGAATTATCTTAGATCCAGGGTAAATACCGCAAATTGAATGCACAATAAATGAACAGATTGCTGAAATCTCTTGAATTCTCATTTTACTTCAAAAAAAAAAGTTCCTTCCTACGAAATTTGAATAAAAAAAAAGGGTGATCAGAAATTTTTTTCAAAAATAAAAAATTCAATCTTAAAGTCTTTCCGGATAAATTTCCAATCGGTGATTTCACCCAGACGTCTCAGACTTTTCATCGAATCATTCATTCAAAGAAGAATTATCACGACAAGAACCCTTTAAAATCAGGGATTTTGGGCTTTTTAAAATCAAGATACATATAGTATTAATTAATATAATATATCCAATTCCATCTCTGGAGCCCTTGACAGGACAGAAAAGGTACATTTATCCTTGGATATGGAAAAAGAACTGATTCTTTTGTTTACGCAAGTTCAAAAAAACTGGCACGCTCCTTGCATTCATATAACAAAAAACAGGAGTAAAGAAAATGGTCAGAAAATTACAAAAACTTTTACTTCCCCTATCCTTGGTCTGCGGCGTGGGACTTCTTGCACAGGCAGACAAAGGTAAAGATGAGCCTAAGACGCCCGAAAACAAATGGTATGACAAGGTCAACTTTTCAGGTTATGTGGATGTTTATTACAACTATACATTCAATAACAGACAGGGCGGAAATCAGGATACTGCAGGAACATTCCATACGTACAACAAGCAGTTTGCAGTCAATGCAGTGAAACTCGCAATAGAAAAAGTCCCGGAAAAAGAAAGTCCTTGGGGCTTCAGAATGGACTGGCAGAACGGTCAGAATCTGATGTATCAGGAAAGACCGTATCAGACAACCAACTCTATTCACAATATGCAGATGCTGCAGCAGGGATACGTATCATTGTTTTTTCCAGTTGCAAAAGGTCTGATCGTTGATGCAGGTAAGATGGCAACCCATATCGGTAACGAGGTATTGGACTCGAAAGACAATATGAACTACACCATAGGGTATATCTTCTTCAATACAATCCCTTTCATTCATACAGGTATGAGAGCAACAGTGACCTGGTCTGACAGATTAAGTACTGGTCTTTATATTTACAACAGTGCTATGGGAACAGGTTATACAGGCGGTAATGGAAACGTAGGTCAGCAGTTCGGTGCCACTGGTATTACTCCTTACGGTGCAGGCGGTGCAGGAAACACAACCCTTTTCGATACTTCTAGACATGCATATGCAGACGGCCCGAACCCTATGAAAGCTTACGGTTCACAGGTGAAGTTTGATGCAGTGCCTAACAAGTTTAAAATTGTATGGAACACTCTTTACGGTGATGACAACCTGAAAGGAAGACCGTCTGATAAGGACTTCTACGGTCAGCAGCTGACAACTTCATACACTGCTCCAAACAGACCGAGTACATTTCAGCAGGACTACTGGTTCATCAACCATATGTCTTTCATATTCACACCCATTAAAAACCTTACTGTTCTCCTTGACTGGACATTCGGTCAGAAAAGAGGTCAGGCAATTGAAACAGCATTCGGTTATCTGCTTCCTGACAATAAAATCGGGATTGATACAAACAACGACGGAACCAATGATTATTATCTCAGAGGAAACAAAAGAGATTTAATTAAAATCTATAACACTTACGGTATTTGGGCGAAATATGAATTTTCACCGACATTTGCTCTTGCTGTAAGATATGAAAAAATCGATGACAGCCGTTACGGCGGAGCTCTTGCAGTGAACCCTCCAATGTTCGCACAGACTCCAAGATACAGATATGATCTGCAGGCACAGGAAGCTCTGGGACTGAGAGCTGCTTCTTCGAGAGGTATGGTTCAGACGTTTACACTCACTCCAACTTTCACAATCAGCGAGAATCTGATTTTGAAAATAGATCTGAGAAGAGACT
>JBPOJG010000080.1:0-6901 GCA_052033835.1 Spirochaetota bacterium | reverse complement strand
AACCGGGAGAAAAAGTTCTCTTAGGCGCAATGCAGAACGACTATAATATGGTAAAAACCGGAGTCGATGAAAATGAAGATGTGAATTCAGTAAATGAGAAAGGCAACACTGCACTGATGTGGGCTGTTTATCATGGCAGCGGAAGCATATTCAAACTCCTGACTGATAAAGGGGCAAAACTTGCCGCTAAAGACTCCTATAATCAGACCGTTCTCGAAATTGCGGCCCTTGCTGAATCTGCAGAAGCAGCAAAAGGAGATCTGGCGGGCGAAAAAGCTTCCGAAGGAACGTATTCCCAGAGAAGACTCATTGAAATGTACAAGAAAGAAATAGAATGCGACTTCTGGAAAAAAACCTGGGAATATATGCAGAATATGATGGGAAGAAATACCTGCATCAGTCTGGACAAGGATATAAATGAACAGATAAAAAAATCTCAGTCGGAAGGAAAAGATGCGGATAAGATCATTGATAAACTGAGGAACTATGCAAATCCCGATATCGGCCCAAAAGTCGATTCTTCAAAAACAGGGAGAATCAGTCTGATTCCTGATCTGCAGGAAACTCCTCCGGATGCAGTTGCGTTCAACAGAAATATGTCGCAGAATGAAAGATACAAAGAGTATCTGAAACTGGCAGAGAAATATGAAAGAGAAGGAAATTCATCTACGAATTCCATTGCAAAAGACCCTTTCTCTGAATGCAGTCTTCCAGGACTTCTGGAACTGGAACCCCTTCAAAAAACTGAAAAAAGGAAATTTGACGCTGAACACAGAAAATTTAAGATTTCTCCTTCAGAAGATCCTGATATGACTGAAGAAAACTGGCTCAGTCTTGATCAGCACCAAAGAGTCAGAATTAAGAGTCTGGAAGACTGGCACAAGTTCCGACTTCTGAAAAGGAAGGTGAAAGAATATGTTCTGGAAATTTTTAAATACAACGCAGAGTTTGCAAAGTACCAGGAAATTGCGAGTCAGAAAGTAACGGAAAAAGACTATCAGAAAATGGCAGAATTTGCAGGAAAGATCGCAAGATACAAAGCAGATACGCTGATTGCAAAAACAGGGACTGATGCAGGCAGGTGCAATCTGAAAGCATTTGTCAACTATACAGACAAGGTGAAGAAAATCAGCAGTCAGCTCGCAAGCGATCTGGAACTGATATCCAAAAGAAAGTCAGAATCTTCCATTCTGGAAAGAATTGAGTCAAATGCAAATCTGGAAAAATCTGTGGAAGCGGACTGCAATACCCTGCTTGGTATGCCGAATCCGGATATCAAATTCAGCCAGAAGGATCTGGGAAGAACATTCAACTGGTGTTATTATTCTGCATTAAAGAACAGCACTTCAAACTCAGCTGCATTTTACAATGCTGCAAACAAGTATGGAGACAGCAATTCGAGAAGGGATCTCGAAGAAATGAAAAGCAGGAGCGACAAAGGGGAAAAGAATATAAATAAACCTTCATTAGGAAGTGTGGAGAAAAAAATTACTCCTCTCGACGGTCATCCTTACCAGAAATACAAAATGGGAGTACTGACATTCATTGATCAGACACTCAGCAGAAGAGCAGAACTTGCAAGATATGCACTAGCCGATATACTGACTTCAGAACTTTTTCTGACAAACAGATTTTCAATGATGGACAGAGAAGAAATCATTCAGATTGAAAAAATTAAAGACACTGTTTATGTCCCGACCAAAACAAAAAGGGAAGAAACTGTTCCCCCGCCTGTAACATTAAAATCCTCGGAAAAAAAAGAGGGAACAGAAGCAGAAAAGGATGTGCAGGAAACTAAAATCAAGACTCCTGAACCGATACAGTCTGCAGAAAATCTGTATACGATAGACAAATCAACGGACGCACTTAGAGAAAAAACCTCAACGGACAGAGATAAATTCAATGCAAAATCAGTGGACGGATTCCTTTACGGCTATATAACATCAGTTGATTTTCCCAAAGGGGAGCTTTTTGTTGATTACAGAATTGTTTATCCGCACAACAAAGAAGCAGCTCATCAGGAATTCGGAAATCTGATTGTATTTGCAGGATCACAAAAAATACATTTTAATTATGATGAAAAACATGAACTCATCACTTTCAACAGAGATGATCTACGGGCAATTGCCACAGACATTCTCGCAGGATTTGCAGATACGAAGACAGTAAATGAACTGCTTGTAAATGAATCCGAAGCAGGTCTTTCACTCAGAAGCAGTCCGGACAGAAAGGATCTGGATCCGACTGCAGGTAAAAAAACTCTTAAGCTTCTGAAAGTAGAAGGAGATACAATCATCATCAATGCAGGAGCAGCTCACGGAATCAGACACGGATATGTAGGATATATTGCATCTCAATATGATTATGAGACATACAACTACGTTGCAAAATTTGTAGTTGAAAACGTCTTTGAAAGATCATCGAAATGCACTGTCACTAAGGGCCTGGAGAATATCGGCAGTCTGAACGAAGGGGCACATGATCTGGATGTACTTTTGAAATGAAAGGACTCAGACTGATACTGTCTCTCTTACTTTTATTCAGTGCAGATCATTCATATTCTCAGAACAGATCTAAGGGACTGAGAGTGGAATCTTCTGACGGGAGACAGTTTCGAAGATGGGCAGTCGTCATAGGAATCAACAGCTGGCATGATGTTTCCATAGTGAAACTGAACAAGGCACGAAACGATGCAAAGGAATTTTCCAGACTGCTGAAAGAAAAAGGGGAATTTGACGAGATAGTAACTCTTACTGATGATAATGATCCAAGATCATCTTTGTATCCGTCCAAAAACAACATACAGGCCAAACTGGAACTGATTCTGGAAAATGCAGAACCGAACGATCTTTTCCTTTTTTACTTTTCAGGGCACGGAATTTCCGATAAGGATGAAAATGCCTATCTGATTCCGGCGGATGCAATCTTCGAAAAACCTTTTGAAACCTCAGTTTCTGTGGAAAATATTATATCCCTTTTTAAAAAGAAAAACATGAAAAAAACACTCCTGATTCTGGATGCCTGCAGAGAAACAGTCGCAAAAGTGAAAGGTGCCGGACAGAATTCAATTCGCGCGGAAAAGTACGGAGAGTCGGAAATAGGAGCCGTCTTTTTTTCTACAGGATCAGGAAGTTACAGTTACGAGGATCATGAATCAGAGAATGGAGTATTCACCAGATTTCTGACAGAAGGTATTGCAGGACAGGCAGACACAGATCAGGACGGGACAGTAACATTTTCCGAACTGGAAAACTTTGTTCAGGAAAAGGTCAGAGGCTGGTCCCTAAAATTCAACAAAAAGCAGAAACCGTATGTAAGATTCAGCAGAGAAAAATCGGGAGATATACCGATTACAGCAGTTTCCCCTTCTCTGCATTCCTCGAAACAGGAAATAGGCACTGATGCAATACAAAATAATGCAAAAAAAGAGACTTCATCCTCTCTTCCCTCTCTGAATGGGAAAAAATGGAAAACTTCCGGTCAGAAATCCGGATGGCTGAAAGCATCTGCACTCTGCAGTTCATTGCAGATGACACTTCCTTCAGCAGAAGAACTTCTCAATCTGCACAAATCCAAAGCGGATTGGAAAAAAAAGGACTGCTCAAGCCCCTGTATTTACTGGACAAGAGACACTGACGAATACAATGCCTACACTGTTTCTATGGAAGACGGAATGAAAACAACTGCTCAGAAGATTCTGAGCAGAAGCTCCATCTGCATTGAAAAATAATTATGCACTCTCTCTGACTGATTTGTATTTTTTCAGAACGGACATTGCCTCATCTGTTTTTCTGCTCTTCAGATAAATCAGATATGCCCGGTCATAAAAACCGGCAGCATTCTGTCTGTCTCCGAACCTGCTTCTGATATCACCTGCGCTTTCGAGAGCCTGTCCGTACAGATGCGATTCGGTCAGTCCCAGTCTCTCGTATACAGATCTCGCCAGTTTTGAGTTTTCTTCCGCCTTTTCCCTGTTCCCGAGAACAAGCTGCATATCAGCAATTCTGTTGACTGTCATTGCATACTGCCAGGAAGATGCAGACAGAACTATTTCATAAGTTTTTTTAGCATTTTCCAGACAGTCAAGACTCTTAGCGTATTCCTTTTTCATAATGAGTATTCCTGAAATATTCTGCAGAGTATTTGCATAACCGAATGTCCTGGAATGTCCGTATTTTTCAAAATGTTCAGCAGCGGCACTGTAATAACGCAAGGCTGTTTCAATGTCCTTCTTTTCAAGATGATAGTTCGCAATATTGCTGAGAGTATTGGGATATCCTGTCTTCTTTTCATAGCCGTTTTTTCTGTAATGTTCCTCTGCCCTTCTCAGATATTCTGCACTTGTATCCGGAAGTGATTCCTGGTAATGAAGAGCCAGATTGTTCAGAACATTTGCATAAACAAGGGAATCCGTAAAATCCATCATTTCGTATCTTCTCTTTATTTCAAGAAGACAGGCAGTTGCGGCCTTGATCTGCCCCTTTCTGAGATATGCATCTCCGGTAAAATCGACAAGCTGAAGATACATAAGACCCGTCTGATTCAGTCCTTCTGCAATTCTTCTGACTTTCAGAAACTGTCCTAGTGCCATATTATATTCACCTTTAAAATAAGAGGCTAAAGATGAATAATATTTGACTTTCAGATAATTGAATGTCTGTTCCTCTCCGTTTTCCTGAAAAACCTTTTCTGCTTTCAGGAGCAGGGAGATGGATTCATCCAGAAGATCATTCCTGCCCCCGAACAGAATTCCTGCACGAATCAGAATTTCGGGCGAGTTCGGATCTGTTTCAAGAGCTTTCCTGATACATTCCACAGACTTTTCATAGGAGATTCCCTTTTCAAGAGATCTTCCCAGGTTCTCAAATCCGAGTGAAGTCATTTTAGCATTTCTGAAAAACCTTTTTTTTTCCAGATCAGAGAACCGGACTTCGGCAAACTCCCTTGTCTGAAGAGATGCAGCTGCGGCAGTAAAACCGTAAGCAAGATTCCTTTTCAGTTCGTCTGTCATTCCAAGACTGCCTTCAACAGTAAACTGCTTTCTTTTTTTAGGATCAGAGTCTCTGTAAATCTCCAATTCTGCTCTTATTCTGTAAGCATCACGTATAATATGTCCCTTCAGAATATAGTCTTTTTTCAGATGAAGTCCTGCTCTTTTTTCTTCCTCAGGAGTATTTTCTGTGTATTTTTCCAGACCATATGCATTTCTGACCCATTCATCCTCAGAAAGAACGACAGAGTTCATCTGCTCGACAGCATACTGCATATAATTCTGTACAGCATCTGCACCCCAGCGCCCAGTATCATTCTTTTCAGAGGAAAACGGTTCTATATGCACAATCATCTTTCTGGCTGCGGAAAGATGACAAAAAGAAATTATCAGTAATAGAATAAATCTGCTCATCGGATAAAAGTACTCAGACTGTCAGAAATGTAAATAAAATATTTTCTCATGAGGAAATGTTTTTTTTAAGATCATCGAATGCATCTCAGACTGTTAAGGGTATCACTGTCTCTCAGAAAAACTTCACCGTTGAACAGGTTTACATTATAAACTTTTTTAGCTTCGAGAGCCGGACGTCTGTCCTGCCGGTTTTCCGGGCTTTCCTCTGCGGAATTCTGACCTGCATCAGGAACAGCCTTCCTGTCTTCTGTATCCTTTTTTATTCCTGAAATTTTTTCATAATCCTCAGATGTCCAGAACCATAAGCGTGTATTGTCCTTTTTCCAGGACTCATATGCCCCTGACTTGAAAGCCAGAAGAAGTTCCGTTCTGTCAGGGAGTCTCATTCCCATTGATTTACACTTATTTTCTGCACTTTCCCAATTCAGTTCACCGAGATAAGGACTCCAGATTCCGTAACGGGTAAAGTACGGCTTCAATATCTCTTCCTTTTTCGGATCTGTCTTTTTTATCTCCAGAACCTCATCTTTTTTGTACAAAACCTTTTCTCCATCAGCTGAAGTCACTGTCCAGAAATCAGAAGAATACACAGCTCTCACGCCGATAAGTTCCTTTTTGTTTTTCAGAACAACAGTATCAGTCAAATCTTCAGAATTCAGATGAACAGAAATTACTGAAGCCAGAAAAATCAGCCCGACAGACAGAAAACCTTTCACAAATTTCATTATGCCTCTCCTATAAAGTATAATGACTTATTATAATGCAGCTTTGTCAAGTCGCACTTAAAGAAACAATCTTTTTTCCGGCCATTCAGAGCCGTCGGCTTTTTTCGGGGCTGCCGCTCTGAACCCCGCTTTTACTGGTTCATCGCAAGCTGCAAAACTGCCGGATTTCCCTAATATATTTATAAGATTACAGATCTCGCTGGCAAGGTGAGCTGCTTATTCTTTTTCGAATATCTTCAGGCTGATCATATTTATTTCACAAATCGCACAAGCAGGTGTGCATTGTTCAATTTGACAGGATTGACAACTCCTCCAATATCTCCATTGGAATGACCGCTGACATACATTGTATTGTTTGTATCAAATGCAATTCCTGTTCCGACAGTGACTGACCCCGCACCGCCTAAAAGTTTCACCCAGATCAGATTTCCGCCTGTATCATACTTTGCCACGAACAAATCAGTTGTTCCAGTCAATGTCTGACCGCCGAGATTTGCGTTCGTCTGACCGGTTATATAATAAAAATTATCAGCAGATTTTGTAATTGCCCATGCCCTTGTAATTGTGTTTCCTGAAACAGCCAGCTGTCTTTTCCACTGTAAGGTTCCGGAAGAATTGAATTTCGCAATAAACGCATCAAAGTAACCGTCTCCTGCAGAGGAGATCTTGGTCAATCCGTCTAGGTTTCTGTTTGTATAACCTGTGACGTACATATTATCACTTGAATCTCTCACAATTCCCCAGATAATCGAATCTCCTGCCGTTCCGCCTG
>JBPOJG010000001.1:0-2894 GCA_052033835.1 Spirochaetota bacterium | reverse complement strand
CAACTTTCGAATTTGCGTAACCGAGGCACCGTTTGGTGAGCGTAGTCGAACCACCGACATTTACCAGAGAGTTTTTTCTTCAAGTAGTTCCCCGAACTCGAAGCCACAGACTCCGAACTCTTTTTTTTCCGCTGCTCGCTGTTCGCTATCCGCTTCTTTTCGCAGTTCCCTAAGCCCTGAACCCCAAGCCCTGAACCCCAAGCCCTGATCCCTTTTTTCAAATCGCTATCGCTATTCCCTTTCCTAATCGTCCTCTTCCTCTCCTGCAAAGGAAACCGCTCCAGAAAAGCAGAAGGAACACCTCCTTGGATACTGATGCAGAACGGGACAGGAGACAATACACCTTCTGTGAGTGACCCCGGGTATGTGCCGGGTGGCAGTTCTGGGTCAGGTATAGAGCGTCCTGTGAAAGGGATGTTCTTTCTGCATACGGATCATCTGGGATCGGTGACAATGGTGACTGACGGTCACGGCAACGCAGTCAGCGGAGGTTCATCCGGCGGAAAGACAAATACTGTTTATAAACCGTATGGAGAAATCGACAGGATGAACTCCTCCGGTGCGGACATCACAAAACACAAGTACACAGGCCAGATAGAAGACAAGGAATCGGGTCTGTATTATTATAAAGCCCGTTACTATGATCCGATGATCGGGAGGTTTTTAAGTGCAGATGATGAAATTGACAAAGAGAAAAACTACGGAATGAATCAGTATATGTATGCGGCAGGAAATCCAGTCCGTTACACTGATCCTGACGGCCATCGGATCTGCTGGGCAAAGTATACAGGCATTGCTGCATTTATTCTTGCATTTCCTGCACTTGGCCCCTTCGGGTCTCCATTTATTTCCGCAGCTGCAGGAGTTGCACCGGGTCATAACTGGACTGGAAATGGAAACTGTGCAAGACCTCCTCATTACTCTCCAGAAAGCACTGAAATTAGGAAACGAAATTTGTTACTTTTTCATTATTCGAATGATAATTCTGATGTGGCAAATGCATTTAGAGCTTATCTCCTCTTTCGCGAATGGGATTTTAATTGGAATGATGTACCTAAGGCCACGACCGAAGTAGATCGGGCATCCAAGGAACACGATATTGATGGGGGCAGTTCATGGTCAAGCCGTAAGGCGATGAGACCGAATTCCAGATGGATGGGAAGAGTCTGGTCTGTTTCCCGATGGAACGAGACTCATCGGAGAGAGATGAAAGCAGTTCCGAAATGGTACGGTGATGCGAGACCGATCGTTGGCACGGTCAACAGTCTTTCTACGTATGCTTATGATTCTTATGTAGGGATGACCGGTACAATACTGTTTGGGACAGCGAATGCTGTGAATTCATTTGCAATGGGAATGGAGTCTTATTCCAGATGGCAGGGTGAAAGAACAGGCATAAAAATAGATGGATCGTTCATTAAATGGACACCGCCCAAAGGACCGAAATTATGAGAATGTGGATATTTAGTATACATATAATATTGCTCTTATTTTTTTCTGACTGCCAAGGTGCAACAGATGAACTGACTCCTAAACAGAGTTGTTACAAGAGGCGTGAAAATATTCTATATGAGTCTCCCTTTTCACCTCCATGCAAAATTTATACAATACTTAAAGTTGTAGATGAAAATGCATTACCGGAGAAAAAGGCAAAACCTGGCTCACCTTCTTCGAATATACTAAACTTAAATTTGCTTTATTGCCTTTACGAAGTTCAGTCACGAATTGATTGTGAGAAGCTGGGGTATTGAACGTGACTGGCTTGGATATGGAATCATTGCAGATTGACGATCGAAATAAAAATAATGCAGAATTGAAATATAATCTGTTTATTTTAATTCTTTCTTTTTTTTGTAGCTGCATTCAAAGCCAGCAGGATGAATGCAAGCAAAATTTGAGATATCAGGAGATCGATTCAGCGGGCGTTTGTCCTTTGGCCGCAATCCGCACATCATTTCATAGTGGGGATGATGCACTGTTTCTCTATGCGGCGAGTCAATGCATCAAAGCATTGAAGCTTGAGAAACAATGCAGGCAGAAATCTGCAGACTTGCCTGGAGGAATACGGTGGTGATTCAAGGAGCGGCTGCCACAGGAACATTTCTGTTTACTTCCTTGAATCTGACCAACGATTATCTGGATTTTCGGCAAAGGCAGCTGAACTGGCTTGGAGAAAGAACTGGCATCAAAATGAACGGGACTTTCATTAAGTTTACACCTCCTAAATGTTCAGGATGCTCTTTGAAATTTTATAACTGAGGAAAAAATATGAATAAGTATGCACTGATTTTTATCGGACTTATTTTTGGATTCTGTCAGCAGGGAACCCAAAGAATGAAATGTGAGAACCAGCATGGTACGGGGGAAACTTTTCTGTGTTTAGTATTATATGATAGTTTAGAAAATACTAAAAGGAATAAAAATGCTACTGATTTTGAGCTTCTCTTTGAAAATACCGCACTTTTAGACTGTCTTGTCCACAATCAGAAACTGCGTCAATGCAGTAAAAAGCCGGACTATCTGCCTGCGTGGTAGGGAAATGATTCAAAGAGAGATGAAAGCAGTTCCGAAATGGTACGGTGATGCGAGACCTATCGTCGGCACGGTCAAAAGTCTTTCTATGTATACTTATGATTCTTATGTAGGAATGACTGGTACAATACTGTTTGGGACAGCGAATGCTGTGAATTCTTTTGCAATGGGAATGGAGTCTTATTCCAGATGGCATGGAGAAAGAGCAGGTATTACTGTAGACGGGGCATTCATCAGATGGAAAGCACCGAAAGGATGGAAGTTATGAAATTATATATATTTTATGCATTTATTTTAGTCTTTGCTAACTGTCAGGCCGTAATTGATCAGTCTACGCCTAAACAAAGATGCTACAAACAGAG
>JBPOJG010000119.1:0-17827 GCA_052033835.1 Spirochaetota bacterium | reverse complement strand
GCTTGCCTGAATCCAATTCTTAGTAAAATTGGTGCAAAATGATCAGAAAAAAACTCGCATACGGACTGCTGATTTTCAGTTCCATTTTCCTATTCAGAAGTGATCTTCATCTTCAGGAAGCCAATCCTGCTCCAGCAAAAGATGATGAGGATTCGAAACATAACAAAAATGCCGGAAAACTGTCTCAGGGAAGAGACGGTAAAGAGTATTTTACTGCTGACTGGAGAAACGCTGAGCTGAAAGACTTTCTAAAAGGAATGAGTGCTATCGTCAAAAAAAACATACTGATCGATGATTCCATCAAAGGAAAAAAGATCACAGTCATCTCACAGAAAAAAGTGGCTGTCCGCGATGCATATTCATTTATGAAGTCCGTTCTGGAAACGCAAGGATTCGGAATTGTAGAAGAAAATGAACTGATCAAAATTGTGAAAAGCAAGGATGCCTTGGCAAAATCTCCGATTGTCCGTGTAGGACGCGACCTTCTGACGGAAGACGAAATCAGAGAATTCAAGACAATCACTCAGGTAGTCCCAATCTATCAGGCAAGTTCATCCGAACTAGAACCCCTCTTGAAAAGAATGACATCCCCTGATACAGACATTATTGTATATAAAAACTCGAACACACTGATGATTTCAGGATCGTCGGCAGACATCAACAAACTTCTGAAACTCGTGGACAAACTCGATCAGAAGCAGGAAGGACCGGGTGCGGTCTCCTCTGCTGGTGATATTCATATTTATACTCTCGAACACAATGAAGCGGAAAAACTTGCAGGTGTTCTGACGAAACTCGATATGCCAGTCGTGGATTCTAAGGTCAGCGCCGATCCGAACAAACCGGCACAGCCGAAGACAGATAAAATCAAGGCAGTCGCTCACAAAGATTCCAACTCGGTGATTGTGACTGCAACAAAAGAAGAATGGCAGGAAATTCAGAGAATTATTAAAATTCTAGATTTGCCCAGAAAACAGATTCTGCTCGAAGTGCTGATCGTAGAACTGACTTCCAATGATCTGAACGATTTTGGTATTGACTGGAGATACAATGGTGTGGCTAGAGCCCAGTTTAACTCAAATTTAGCCGTCCAGGGGGGAATTTTGGACAGTAAGGGGCGTCCTACTCAGGTCAACACCCTCTCTGGCTTTTCCTTGGGGTTTTTAAAGCCCGGCAATCCTCAAATCATCGGGATTCTAAATGCAAACCAGACAAATGAAAACTTCAATGTACTTTCTGCTCCTCAGATACTGACAATGGACAACCAGGAAGCGGAAATCAATGTGGGACAGGACGTCCCAGTCCGAACTCAGAGCCGAAATGCCGGTCTCGGAGGTTCAAACGCAGTCACAGTCGACAACTTTGAATACCGTCCGACCGGGATCAAGCTTAAGTTTACTCCTCATATCAATAAAAATGACAGAATCAATCTGGAACTCTACCAGGAAGTAAAAAACATAGCAGGTCTTCCTACACAGGGAGGAAACCCGATCTTCAACAAAAGAGACATCAAAACGACGATCACTGTCGAAAACACGCAGACAATCGTCATTGGCGGACTGATTTCAAACGACAAACAGAAAAAAGTCACCAAGATCCCTCTTTTCGGGGACCTGCCGATTCTAGGATCATTTTTCCGAAGATCCACAAGTCAGAATGTCAGAACAAATCTGATGGTATTCATCACCCCTCATATTCTGGGCGACCGTGCAAAAGCAGACAGAATCACTGCTGAAAAACGGATGGAACAGGAAAGAATTGAAGAAGAAAGGGAAAAGCAGCTCAGATGAGAAAGAACCTCGGAGAAATTCTTGTTGAAGACGGAGTCATCACAGAGAAGGAACTCAGTGAATCATTAAAAGCACAGGCCAAAAGTCATCTGCCCTTAGGTCAGATCATCCAGAAAAAGGGAATCGCTGGAGAGATGGACATTATGAAAGCCCTCTCCAAAATCCACAACTTGGAGTTTGTGGAGAAGATTGACTTTCATAACTATGACGACATATACAAACTGGTTCCCTACAAACTCATCCAAAAAAGCAGGATGATCCCTTATCAGTATACTGGGGATATCGTCTGGGTTGCAGTAACAGATCCTACCGATCTGCATCCAATGGATGATTTTAGAAATTTTCTGCGAGGATACAAGGTCAAATTTGTACTCGCACCTGAACCCGAAATCCTCCGGGTAATTCATTCTCATTTCGATAAAACGGCATCCAATGCAAAGGAAATGATGGATGAGATGGTCGACGGAGAACTGTCCGACCTTGCCGGAAGTTTTGAATCGGAAGATGCTCTCGATCTGAGCAATGAAGCTCCCATCATTAAAATGGTCAACGTCATCCTCTCTCAGGCAGTCACAGAAAGAGCGTCGGATATTCACATTGAATCCTACGAAAAATCGGTTTCCGTCAGATACAGGGTGGACGGTGTACTTCATAAAGTACTCTCACCTCCAAAGTCCTACCAGGCTGGAATCATTTCCCGTATCAAGATTATGTCCAACCTGAATATTGCTGAAAACAGACTTCCTCAGGATGGAAGAATTAAACTGAAACTTGCCGGAAAAGAAATCGACGTTCGGGTATCCACTCTCCCCTGTCAGTACGGCGAACGTGTGGTGATGCGTCTTCTGAACAAGACAGACCAGAAATATTCTATGAGCACACTTGGATTCACAAAAAATCTGCAGGATGAATTCACAAAACTGATTTATCATACACATGGAATCATTCTAGTCACCGGGCCTACAGGTTCTGGAAAATCCACTACTCTGTATTCCTCTCTCTCTGAACTGAACAGCCCGGAAAGAAATATTATTACATGTGAGGATCCTGTGGAATACCAGTTTGACGGGATTTCTCAGGTGCAGATGCAGGAAAAGATCGGTCTGACTTTTGCGGCTGCTCTCCGTTCCATCCTGAGACAGGATCCGGACGTGGTGATGGTAGGGGAAATCCGAGATCAGGAAACAGCCCGAATCGCAATTCAGGCGTCTCTGACTGGTCACTTGGTATTTTCCACACTTCACACAAATGACGCAGCATCTTCTGTAACACGTCTTGTGGATATGGGAATTGAACCGTATCTTATCACATCCTCAGTTCTTGGATTTGTCGCTCAGCGTCTTGTCAGGGTCAACTGCAAGAGCTGCAAGAAGGCATATGAGCCTTCAGACAAGGAACTGGAGTCACTCGACATAAAAAGAGAAGAACTGATTGACGGGGTTCTGCACAGAGGTGTCGGCTGTGCCGCCTGTATGAATACTGGTTTCAAGGGCAGGATGGGAATTTATGAACTTTTGGTTTTAAATGAAGAAATCAAAAGAACAATCCTTGCAGGTTCAGACGCGTCCAAAATCAAGGATGCCGCACTCAGCAATGGAATGATGACTCTGCGCGGATATGGGAAAATCAAAGTAATAGAAGGCGTGACAACTCCAGATGAAGTTTTAAGGGTAAGCTGATGCCTCTTTATACCTATATCGCATTCGGCAAAAACGGAAAAGAGGATAAGGGAATTGTAGATGCTCCCAGCGTGCAGGCAGCCAGAAATAAACTCAAAGCCAAAGGTCTCTATGTCCGCACGATCAAGGAGGATTCAGAAAAGAAAGAAAGAGAACTTTTTCCATTTCTGACTGCTATTCTTTACAGAATCCCCAGAAAATCCATCGCACTTTTTGTTAGACAGCTCGGAACTCTGATCGGCGCCGGAATTCCCTTGGACAGATCTTTGGCCAACATCATTGAACAGACCGAAAATCAGAACTTCAAAAAAGTCATCATTGAAATGAGGACAGCAATTACAGAAGGAAGCTCACTTTCCCAGTCAATGGAAAAACATCCTAATATTTTCCCCAGGCAGTATCCTTCTCTGATTTCAGTGGGTGAAAAAACAGGGGAATATGAAAAAACACTTCTGAGACTCGCTGATCTAGAAGATGCATCTGCAGAACTGAAAAACAAAGTACAAGTCGCAATGATTTATCCATTCATCATGGGTGCCCTGTCTTTCTCAGTTGCCATATTCCTTCTGATGGTGGTCATCCCGCAGATTCAGGAGCTGTTTGCACAGTTTGATGCAGAACTTCCTCTGATTACAAGAATTGTGATTGGAATCTCAAACTTTCTCACCGGTTACTGGTGGACCCTTCCAATTGGAATCGGAGGCGGATCCTACAGTTTCATTCGATGGAAAAATTCAACTGCTGGAAAACCCAAATGGGACAGTTTCGTACTGAAAATTCCTATCTTTGGAACGCTTTTAAAGAAAATGATTGTGAGCAGTTTTGCGCGAAACCTCGGGGTTCTGCTCGCAAACAGAGTTTCACTGATTATCGCCCTCGAAATTTCCAGCAATTCCGTAAATAATTATATATTTCAGTCTGAAATGAAATCATCCATAGGAAAAGTAAAGGAAGGAATTAAACTTTCAGAATCTCTTCAGGGGTCACAGGTACTGAGTCCAATGTTTCTAGGGATGATTGCTGCAGGTGAGATATCCGATACTGTACCTGAGATGATGAATAAACTGGCTGATATTTTTGATAATGAGGTAGACAGTGCAATCAAATCAATGACTCAGAGTCTTGAGCCGATGATGATTGTAGTGATGGGGGGACTGATTTTTACGATTATGGCAGCAATTATGACTCCGATGTACAAGCTGACTCAGCAGATTCAGAACCTCTGATTTTAACGGGAAGAAAAAATGAACTCACTGAAAATTCAATGGATAATTATCTCCCTCCTGATCATTGCGACAGGAGCACTTTATTACAATTTGTATACTCTGAAAACTGAAATGGGACTGCTGACTGAAAAAGTCAAAACGGCTCATCCTGACCCCAAGGAAAAACATTTAGATGATTACAGGGAAAAAGCTGTCGCCAAGAGTTTGAAGAAAAAGAATTCCGAAATACAGAAATGCTACAATAATTTCCTGAAAACCAATCCGAAAAAAACAGACGGGGCCGTTGATCTGGACTGGCAGATTGATAAGGATGGAAAAGTCTTAGTACCGGAAATAGTAGGATCAGATTTGGCGAACACAGGACTCAATGACTGCATAAGATCTGTAATTGCATCTATTAAGTTCCCGCCCCCTCCCTCTGGAAATATTACATATATTGATTATAAGTACCATTTCAAGAAACCGAACTGAAAGAATTTTTGATTTACTCGTTTTTTTTAAAAAACCTGAAAGCTTCAAAGATTCTGAAGAAAAAATCCATATCGCCCTGAGTCATATCTGCTTTGTCCAAAATTTTCTTCAGCCTTTGAACAGGCAGATTTTCAGATCCATGATAACTGTCCATACCCAGTTCTCTGAAAAACTCTTCTGCTTTTTCATAAAGTCTGTTTCTAGAAAGATTCAGTTCCCTCGTTTTGTAAAACGCAGTTTCCTCTGTCCCGAATAAAGCTCCTAGAACATAAGACACAGATGAAGCCAGATTCATAGATTTCTGCTTTCCTGGAAGGCGAAAATCTACCAGATAATCGCATTTGATCGCAGTCTCTCTTTTCAGACCCTTATCCTCTCTTCCAAAAAGTATCCCAGTATGAAATTTTTTTGCAGTTTCCTTTAATCGGGCAAGACTGATAAATCTGCCTCTGTCTCTTCCATGAATCATTGCAGTTCCTACAATCAGCTCTGCACTGTCTCTGCAGTTTTCCAAACTTTCGACATATTCAATCCTCTGCATCTCTTCTTCAGCATTATGAGCCATCCATTCCATCTCAAAGATATCTTCTTCTTTTTTGGTACCTATAATTCTGACCGGTCCAATATCGAAATTAGCAGCCAGCCTGCAGATCATTCCAATGTTTCCGGAGAACTTTGGATTTTCCAATATGATGAATGGTTTCAGAACAGGGTCCAAGTTAAAGATCCTTAATAATTGCGGCCTCCAGTCCTTCCATAAAGACTGGGGCATTTTTTTCCGTTTCCCTGCCGGATAGAAAACGAAAAGGATTTCTGGGAATTTCGGATTCAGAATTCAGGAACAGGTTCATTCTGCCGTTTTTTAATTCAGTTCTCGCTTCGAAATTATTTCCCTTCTTTGAATTTCCGAACATAGACTGTCTGAAGTACATTCTGAAATATCCTTCAATATTTCCCGGAATCAATATATCAACAGTATGACTCAAAAGGCTTCCTGCTGTCTTTATCTCAGGCTCAGTCTTCTCATATCTTCCCGAGACAAAGGATTCTTTTTTATCATTCTGTCTGTATTCAATTTTATATCTCAATCCATTCATGGAAATATTCATTCCAAAAATGGAAACCTGCATATTGGAATTGAACTGCAGCAGACCTGTCTTCAAATACTTGACTGAAGAATCCTTCAGACTGAGATGAAATCCGTTTTCATTGATTGAAAAAACAGCGAATACAATTCCATTATGAATCATTTCAGTATTCAGAAGAATCCGTTCTGTCATTTTTTTTGCAGAGCTGTAATGTGCAGAATCATAGACCTTAAGCTTCATTCCGGGAAAAAGATGAATCATAAGATTCAATTCTTTTGTTTCAATACGACATTCGTAGTATATGCATATATACGAAAATATATTAGATTTTTCTAATATTCCCTTTCTGTCTTTTGAATTTATAAATGAAAACAGCGAATTCAGAAAATCGGCAAATCCGAAGACCGGCATTTCTCTGAATATGGATAATCTTTTAAAAAGATATGTTTTTTCATTCTCAAAGGAAGACTTTTTATAATCGGCATCTACTCTGAATTTAAAGTTTGCATTTCTATTTTCCGGCCTGCTGACTGTAATATACTTTTCATTTGCATTTTCGGCAGATAAGAAATAATTTTCCGATCCGGAAAAGCCCTTTTCAAATTCTTCCCGGAAGCCGCCGTTCAGAAATGCCCATTCTTTTTTATTGAAAAAACTCTTTCGGAAACCTTTTTGAATCTGAAAATACTCAGTCCAGAAGTTTTTTCCCTCAGTACCGACTTTACAGCCCACAAATAGAAATAGAATGAAGAAAAAACAAAGATATTTGAAAAAAATCAGTGAAGAAACTCCCCTTCCATATCATATTCCAAAAATGAACCTATCTTTACCTTTCCGATCTGACCTACGGAAAGATCTTTTTGGAAAGGAGTAAATACAATTTCATCTATCTCGGGAGCATCCTGAAATCTTCTGACAAGGATCTGATCTTTGGAAACTTCATCTACGATCGCAGGATAAATTTTTCCGATTCTGTCCTGATGAATATCTTTCAAAATATCGAGATGCACTTCACGAATATAGTTCACGCGTCTTGCTGCTTCTTCTTCCGGCACTTCATTTACAAGTTCCGCTGCCTTAGTCCCTTCCTGAGGAGAGAATGCAAACAGTGCAAGTTTTTCCGGTTTTACTTCTTTGATAAACCGAACAGTCTCTTCCAAATCATCCTCAGTTTCTCCGGGATAACCGAGAATCAGCGATGTTCTGATTTCCAGGCCTTTCCTCATCTCTCTAGCTTTCCCGAAAAGATCAGCAAAAAAAGAAAAGCTTCCTGACCGATTCATTCTCTTCAGCATTTTTTCAGAAACATGCTGAATCGGTGATTCGAGATAAGGCGCCAATTTCTCATTTTCTTTAAAATAATCGAGCAGATTATAAGTTTTTTTATCAGGATACAGATATAGAAGACGAAGAATTTCGACTCCATTCAATTGGGAAATTTTATCGAGGACTGACTTCAGACGATCAGTATCCTTCCCATAAAAAACAGTATCCTGCGATACAATACAAATTTCCTTTGCACCGGCGGAAACAGCAGAAGCGGCATCCTGAAGAATTCCTTCCTCAGGCTGATCCCTGAAACTTCCTCTCAGATTAGGAATAATGCAGAAATGACATCCGCGATTGCATCCGTCAGAAACTTTTACATAGGCGTACGGTTTGCCTGTCGTCTTTCTTTTTTTGTCCCTGTTCAGATTGTTTCTGTTGATTTCATGCAAGCCGTTAAACTCTTCAGGGAAATGAGTCTTCAGAATAGATCCTGCAATTGAATATTTTCCAGTTCCAAAATTTAGATCGACTTCCGGAATATCTGAACGAATGGCATCAGAATAACGTTCAGCAAAACATCCCAGCACAATCAGTTTCTGCTTTCTCTTCTTTTTTATTTTTCCAGCCTGAATGATCGTATCTATCGTTTCTTCAGTTGCTGATTGAATAAAAGTGCATGTATTGATCAGGTGAAAATCAGACTTCTCGGGACTTTTTGCTTCTTCAAGTCCCTCACTCATCAGGGAAAGTCTGACATGCTCAGAGTCAGCCACATTTTTCGGACATCCAAGTGTAGTAATAAAAAATGATTTTACGGATGTGGCTGTACTCAAGATTACTCTCCCAATTCCTTAATCTCGAATTGAGTATTATCAAAGCGATTCTGCGTCTTGACAAAAATCTTTTTTACATGTCTGTTCGGTTTTCCCATTTTTACTTTAGGTTTTCCATTCTGAACTATATCGACTGCTCCGCCATCACCTACTTTAATTTCAAGTCTGCTCATCGCCTCAAGCTGTTTAGTTTCTCCGGCAGGAATCATTCCTCTCTCCCCGCCCTGTCCATCAACCAAAAACTCAGCAAATGTAGACTTGCTGAAAAACAAAGTTACATGGATTGGAACATCACCTACTGGATTATTGTTCAATCCCTGTTCTGTCACCGGCTTCGCTTCACCGAGAGAAACCAGTATTTTGGCTGATTTTTCAGTGATTGCCTGTGTCAGTATCTTTATTTCTCTTCTCAGATTGGAAAGTTCCGGATTCTTGCTGCTCAGAACTGAATTCTCATTCACCTTTGTTTCAAAAGTGTAAACTTTTTTATCCGGGAACAGGTTGAAACCAATAATCGCAATGTTTTCATTGTCTTCATTTTTTCTTACACCCTTGATGAAAATCTTGCACAGCTGATTATTTACGCTGAAAGTGAAACCTTGTTCAGGAGTCAGTGTAAATGGCACTCTTTCGGAATCATGCACAGACTGATTGATAAATGAAATATCCGAGGGAACACCCTGCAGATATCTGTTTTCATTTTCTCCTGCGCCTGACGGATTGGAATTCTCCTGTTCCGGTTCATAAAACTGTGAAAATGCAAAAACGCCAATCCCTACAATTAAAACTAAAATCAGCGGGAGAATTGCTTTATTTCTTCTTACTTCCACAGCCATCATTTTCATTGTAGGCTTGGTCAGTTCCTGAAGAGGAATATTTGCATCTTCAAGCTGTTCGCCTCGAAACAGGTTTATGATATTGCCTGTGTCGAGTTTTAAGAAATCAGCGTAGGTCTTTAAAAAACCGACTGTATAAGTTTCTGCAGGGAATTGACCGTAGTCTTCGTTCTCCAATGCAAGTACATATTTTAAAGGAATATTGGTTTCCTTTACAATGTCTCTTACAGTGAGTCTTTTTTCTTCTCTAGTATCTTTAAGTATCTGACCAACACGTTTACTCAATGCTGTTTACTCCTTCTTCTCTTTCTCTGCCGGCGGACTGACAAGAGGATTATTTACAATCTTTGCATTTCCGCTGATGCTGTATTTGAAAATTCCATCTTCAAAATCCGGATTCAAATTGATATTACTGTATTCTATGACAGTTTCCTTGCCTCTTGCATCTCTGCCTTTGGCTTTTTGGATAAGATATGATTCTGAATCTACATACAGTGTCATAAACTCAAACCCGCCAATCTTCTCTCTTTGCTCCAACGCCAGAACAAAATAACTCTTTCCATCCAGTTTTTGAGGCTGTTCAATTGAATCAAACTTATAGTGATACTTTCGAAAAATTCGATTTAATCCTGCCGCAGTGTTCTGCTGGAAAATCGGTTCTCCGGAACTGTTTGCTTTGCTGATTTCCAGATCCTGTTTTCCTACTGCACCTTTTTTGTGAATGTAAATCCATAAAGTCTTTCCGTCCGAAACAATAGCATCCCCATCCGGCTGCGAAAAATCATAACGAATTTTACCGGGATTCTTAATTTTGCATACTCCCTTCATATTGACAGTTGACTTATTGTTGGTAGTCTGAATTTTAAAATCAGCAGAATACGCTTTCAATTCAGCGTATTTCTTCTTAATTTTCTTGACTACCTCAGAAGGAGAGTTCCAATTGTGTGACTGCGCAGAAATTACTGAAGAAAAAGCTAAGAACAGAATTCCAAAATGTTTCAGATAAAAATGTCTCATAAGACCTCAAAATCGTACCTGAGACAATTTTTTTAAAGAAACCTACCCTGTTAATCAAAAAAATTCTTTAGAAAGGAAAAATTCTGTTCAGCGGATTGGGGAGTTCCCACCGAGATCAGGTCCCATTGAAAAAAAGGAAGCGTCTTTTTCAAAGAGATGGATTATTTTTTAAGAATGAAAGATTGCTTTTACGTTTATCTGGAACCGACAGGAAAAAATTATAGGAAGTGAAAACAGACAATAGAGCTAAAATCGACTCAAAATTTGATTAGCTCTATTTTTATAGATGAAAGTTCTCTGCCGAGTAATTAGGTCGAATTACCGGAAAAACCCTGAAATATCGGGTTTTTCGTAATTCGCCAGCTCAACACCGTTGATTGTTTTTTTCAGTTAATCAGCAGTTCAGGTGAAGTCAGAGCTACTGTCTTAAGCTTAGATCCATGATGGCGATACAGCATTCCTCTCATAAAATCACGAATCTGTGTTCTGAAAGCCCCTGACTCATCTTCAAGAAGATCAAAGACATAAGGCATTACAGACGGCTCGTCAATTTTATCCAGTGAACTCAATACTTCCTTTCTCAAAACTACATTTTCAGACTTGTCTTTCAGTCTGTCAAAGAGAACAGGAACAGCTTTTTTGTCTTTCAAATGTCCGAGAGTTTTTGCAACTTCCACTCTTACATTGACGGACGGTTCATTGCTTAATGATCCGATCAGTGATAAAAGAATTTCCTTTGCACTTAATTTAGAAGCAGTAAATGCAGCCTTAATTCTCACATTTTCGTCTAAGTCATTCAGTAATGCATTTGCGATCCCCTGACCGCCACCATGACTCCCGAGAACCATCAGAGTATCGAGCATCTGTGAACTCAAATAGGAATGCTTTTCTTTTTCCAAAGCCTTGGATATTGCAGGAGCATAACTGGAATCCCGAAAGTACTTCACACTTTCCAATGCCACCTCACGCACTTCTCTATGAGAGTCAAAGAGTCCGCCTTGAAAAATATCCGTTCTGAAACGCTGATTGGTGGTTCTTGCGTATACAGTGGCAGTTTTTCTGACTTCGTAATTGCTGTCACCTCTTGCCATTCCTAAGATCTGAGCCTGCTTGTCTTTCAAACTCAAATTTTCTGCGGCCTGAATTGCACCGATCCGGAGAGCGGGACTCAAGTCTGCAAGCATTTTAGGCACATGAACACTGGTTCTTTCATCGCGGATAACTTGGAGTGCTTCTAAATAATAATATCTGTAAATTGGTTCCTCTGAATTTCCAAGTTCCATAATGTAGGGAAGTGCCCTGTCATCACGGATGGAGTTCAAATATCTGTAGGTTGCTTCACGAATTTCGGAACTTTTATGAGTAACAAAAGGAATGACAGTATAGAGGAACTTTCTGTCCCTTCTTTTTTCAAAAGAATTGAGAAGTCTGACAAATACATCCTCCTCTTGAAATTTTTCCTGAAAATACCATTCGTAATCATCAATGGAATCTGGGAGATGAGTATCCAAGTCAGAACCGTATGATTCATACAAATCTAATATAGCCACCTGAATTTCTTTCGAGGTGCTCCTCTTTTTCAAAATTTCAGAAACTCTGGGAAGAAATTCGTCCATCCCTTTCGCACGGAAAGTTTTCAGGGACTCTAAAGTCTCCTTCCCTCCCGAGGTAAGTTTACTTAAAAATTCTGATTTGGTCTCTTTTTCTGAGGATGATAATTGATAAAAAGAAGTAAAAAATAGCAGTAGTATAATATATATTCGATACGGCGACATAGTTCCTTTCGAGACATAACGTCTCTTTTTAAAACCTCCAAAAGCGAAAAACTTCTACCAACTGTACAAAGGCTGGAGTACCTGTCAAACGAATTGTACGAAAAATTTATTTACGGTTCAGCTAAAAAGCGATTTTTCAGTTTTCTAACCGGATTCCGGCTTTTAAGAAAGAATTTAACTGAAAATTTTGCCTCAAGGCAGGATTTCGAAGAATTCTCCCAGACAACACCTCTTATTTCTGCTGTTTTCCATCATTTCATTTATCTCTGAAAACAGATTGCTTTCGAAAATCTCGCCCCAAGTCAGAAACATTGCAGGATAAGATTTTTATCAGAACCTGAAGCCTCAGAGTATTTCCTGAAAAATGTCATCGTTCAATTTTCTTTTCAGGGTAATTAGGTGTGCCCGGCAATTATGTGCAGGATTCTATGCTTTTACACAATCCCTATCGACAAAGGTGATTTGAAAATGAAAGGATTGATTTTTGGAATGATCTTGATTTGGTATAGGAAAAAGTATCACAAAAATGGAACAGGGATTGCACATTTTACTGCACAATCCCTGTCAAAGATTTACAACTCTGCTCTTCCTTGAATCGAAGATTCATAAGCTGCTCTAGCTGCTCGTTTATTGCTGTATGCTTCAGTCAATGAGGGGTCGAGATCTATTGAATTTTGGAATTCCCTCATCGCCTTTTTAAATTCTCCGTTTTTATAATAACAGAGACCCAAATAGTTGTATGCCTGTGCTGCAATTTTCGGTTTCACATCTGATCTGACGACAGCAGTCAGCTCTTCAATTGCCTTTTCTCTGTCCATCATAGAATTTGTGTCCATCAGAATTCGAGCAAGAGTCAGACGGCCATCCATAACATCCGGATCCATATGTGATCCGCGATACGCCTCATCCTTTGCCTTGGATTTATTTTTTTCATCTCCCTCTGCATAGACAAGTGCAAGTTTTCGATGAGCGAGTTTGATCTCATCCCCGTCTTTAGAATTGTTCAGAATGTGCAGAAGAGTTTTTTCTGCATTGCTGTAGTTTTTCAGACGGAAATAGGCATCTGCAAGCTTGAGACGTGCTTTGTAATTTCCAGGACTTGATTTGACAATTGCACTGAATTCATCCGCTGCTTCCTGATGAAAACCTGCTTCCATATAATAATCGCCGATAGCTTCCATATTTTTTGGTTCGCCCGGATTCAGTGCGGCTGCTTTTTTCCAGTTTTCAATTGCCTTAGTAGGCTGACCTGAGTTTTTGTATGCGATCCCCAGGTTATAGTATGCATTGTCATTTTTTGGATTGAGCTGGAGTGCCTGTTCAAATGCAAGAACCGCTTCAGAATATCTTTCCATATCATCCAAAATTATCCCGAGATTGATCAGAGCATTCTCAGTATTTGTGTCCCCAGGCGTGCTCTTGATTATCTTTCGGAAAAGATCTTCTGCTGAAGTAAGATTTCCTCTGGAGTAATAGAGATCTGCCAGCTGAAACATTGTATCTGTATCATCAGGTCGAATCTTCATTGCTTTCTCAAGTGCAACGGTCGCATTGTCGAACATTCTCAAATCTTCAAAAGCTTCCGCAATGAATCTGAATACGGCCGGATCCGATGAACCCGAATCAATCGCTTTCTGAAGATAGGAGACTGCCTCTTCCGTTCTTTTCTGCTTGAGAAGAATCAGACCCAGATTGTAAAGATATTTTCCTTCATTCGGCTTGATCGCCGCTGCTTCCTTAAAATGATGCTCAGCATTGTTCAGATCGTCCCTGTGATAAAAAATCGTTCCCAGATATGCATGTGCAAATTCAGATACCTGGCTTCTGCCTGTTACCTGAATGACTCTCTGAAAATTAGCGACTGCATCGGCCACCTGTCCCTGTTTATATTGACTGATTGCCAAATTGTACATGAGATAAGGGTCGTCAGGGGAATTGGATATACCTTCTTTGTAAATCTCGATCGCAGCTTTGGGATCATTTGTCTCATTCAGAAGATTTCCTGCAAGCAGAGATATTCTGGAATCATTTGGAGCCATACTCTTGGCTTTCATGATTACATTTCTGGCTTCAGTATACTGACCGGCGTGTTTGTATGCCAAGGCCAGATCATAATATGCATAAATATTTTTTGAATCGTAGTCGACTGCCTTGCGAAGTCTTTCAATCGCTTGAGTATAACGGCCAGCCTCATCCAGAATGACTCCCAGCACAGTCAGTGCTACAGATTTATCGGTATCGGCGGCTGGAGAACTCAGAAACTCTTCACAGGCAGAATTTGCCTTCTTTACATATCTGTCCCTGTAAAGTGTAATACATTTTGCAAGTCCTGGGTTCAAGGAGGTATCCGGTACATAGGATTTTTCAATGAACCGGTCAATCGAGCCGATTTTTTCATTGAACAGATCTGTTTTGCCAATCTCAGGACCTGCACCTTCTTTTCTCAGAAACTGATACCAGATTCCAAAGAGAACTGCAATCAGAACAATCACGAGAATCAGAAGCACAAATGGCAGATAAGAAGATCTGTTTCTGATTCTTGACTCTCGATACGCTTCAAACTCTTCGGTATCCTGAGGTTTATCAGACAGGTCATCCTTACCCATATTTTCAAGACGCATTCTGTTCTTCTTTACACCCAGCATTCTCAATCTCCTCCTGATGACTTGGCCAATTCGTCTCTATAAACAGAATCCAGTATTCCGTTGATAAGGCTGAGAGACTCTTCTGATTCAAATTCCCTTGTGAGTTCCAGTGCCTCATTGATAATAATGCGTCCTGGAATTTCACGCATATTTACCAAAGAAAAAATGGATATCCTTAAAATATTGCGGTTGATGATGGAAATTCTGTCCAGTTCTTTGCCTCTGGAATAAGCCTTGATAATATTATCGAGAACTTCCCAGTTTTTCACAACTCCATTTATCAGAAGTTCCGCCAATTCTCTTTCTTCTCTTCCCAGTTTTTTATCATACCATTGAAATTTTACAACTTCTTCCACTGGAGTTTTGGTAAGTTCTATCTGGTAAAGACCCTGGATTGCAATCGCCCTTGATTTATGCCTTGAGGCCATTGAGTTCCCGAAAAAGATTGACCATTTCTACAGCTGTTGCCGCCGCTTCTGCACCTTTATTTCCTGCCTTAGTTCCGGCCCTTTCTATTGCCTGCTCGATAGTGTCCGTAGTCAGAACTCCGAAGATTACGGGAACTCCAGTTTCCAGTGCAATATTCCCAATTTTAGCAGATTCGGAAGCCACAAAATCAAAATGTGCAGTTGAACCTCTGATGACAGCCCCAAGACAGATCACTGCATCAAATTTTCCTGATTCTGCAAGTTTCTTTGCTGTAACTGGAATTTCAAATGCTCCCGGAATTCTGACTACCGTAACTTTTCCCAAATCAGTTCCATGTCTTTCCAAAGAATCCTGTGCGCCTTTTAAAAGGCTTTCTGTAATAAATTCATTGAATCTGGAAACGATTACAGCATACTTATGACCTGTCCCGTTCAGATTTCCTTTCAATTCTATGAAACCCATACACTCCCTTTGCCTAAATCGGCATCTTAGACGAAAGTTTGGTCGGATTGATTTTCATGCAATGATAAAAAGGAAATCAGACTTTACTGAAAATCAGTTTTCGGCAGAAGTTTCTTCAGCTGTTCAATTTCCCTGCTTATATTTTCTGCACTTGCAGAGTTCCCGTTTTCATAATTTGCCTCCAAAAAATTTTCCAAATTTTCAAGCCTAGTTTTCAGCATTTCCTGATCAAAACAGTCCTTTTTTCGCCAGAACATTTTCCCTCCTTAGTCCAGCCAAATAAACAGAACTGCCTGAATTAAGAGAAGGCAGTCCTTAAATGAGTGAGCGGATCTGATGCAGGTTCCAGTGTATTTTCACCGAACCGCTTCCTTAATTCTGCTGAGTCCAGGAGAAAAACCATGAAAATACCATGTTTTTTCACTTCGGCAGACTCATTACATCACTGACACCAATTTAGAACAGTTGTAAAAATACGTCAGGGTATGTCTTTGCAGAACCCAGAAACTCAAAAACCCGCAGAATATCCGAACAGTTCAAATTATATAAACCATTAATTAGACATAAAAAAAGATATAGACTAATTAAACCGAATCATAATCTCAGTAACAGAATCGGACTTTTAATTTCTTAAGTTAACAGCAAAATATGCTCATTTTCCTCATTGGACACTTTTTTGACTATAGATGAAATATTTAATGAACTGCAATGACAGAAGATAATTAAAACGAGAAACAAAGAGGTAGTTTTTCCTATTTTTGACAGAAAACTCTCATCTGCTCCGATTGAAACTCTTTAAAAGCCCCAGTTTCATACGGAATTCAAAACAAACAATGAGAATTGAATCAATCGCAAAGCGAAATCAACACTCCGCGAACTCCGGGTCTTTCGCTTGATGCCCATTTCTTACGCTCCTGCACAACCCCAAACTGCTCAGGTCTGTAAAATGATCTTATTTGAGAAAAAACCTCTGTATGACGATGTTAAAAGCATGAGGAAATCTATCTCACTGATTTTTCTATTGTTCTGTTTGGTTCAGCCTGTGTTTCTACAGGAAAAAAGCCTGGAAAGAAAAAAGGCACAGACCGACTGGACAAACTCCAAAGTCTCACTGACCGTAATGGAATCTCTCCCTAGAGTCATCATTGATACAAAAGATATCGAATATGGCGGTGACCAGACTGCATACAACGTCTCTGAAGCCAGAAACAAGGCTCTAAGCACGGCCAAGGAAAGAAGTTCTCTGCAGATAGTCAAAGCGGTGGAAAATATTCGACTGAATGATGAGTATCTGATTTTGGAAAAACTCAATGATGATCCGTCCGGAAAATTCAGAGAAAGATTCAATCAGTTTTTCTTTGAGGAAAAATCTGAACTGAAGGTAAAATTTCTGAGAGACAAGGTCGCTGTAGAATCCATTATCCCGTTTCGGGGAAAGTCCGGCCTTTTAAACTATCTGGATGTGGAATATGAAAGGGAAAAATTTCCAGATTTTAAGGAATCGAGAATGAAGGAAGTGTATACAAGTCTTATTGTAGATGCACGTCATCTGGACTTTGTTCCGTCCCTGTTCCCTACCATTGTAACAGAAAAAGGAATAGAGATTTACTCCAAAGATATGGTTCCCTCCAAATATGGGATAGACAAAGGCATTGTTCAGTACCACAAGGATTACAAGCAGGCATTTTTAGATTCCAGAGCCGGAAACAAGCCATTTTTCGTTCTGGCACTTACCGTAGCCGGTAAAAATCGAACCAGCGTCTCCATACCGACTGAGGAAGCAAAAAAACTTTTTTCCTCAGAGGAAACGAAGGGAAGCCTGAAAAAATGCAATGTAATTATTTTAATGCAAGACTAGCTTTTTTAAACACTTCTTCTGCCTTGGTAAAATCAGAATTGAAAAGATAAGCAAAACCCAAATCTTTCATTTCATCTAAACTCAGATCGTTTCTTTTCTCAAAGCTGGAAATCTTTTCAATTTTTTCAGCAAATTCTCTGTGTCTTTCTTCAAAGCTGGGAAGTGCTGAAACTCCAGGACTTCTGTTCAGAATGGCTTCTGCTTCCTTGTATCTTCCCAAGAGCTGCAGTGACAGTCCAGTTCTCAGAAAGATTTCCGAATCGTCCTTTGCCCATTCATATATCTGTTTAAAAAACTGAACAACTTCTGAATACTTTCCCAGTGCAAACAGAGATTTCATCTTTTCCCAATAATAGGACTGCTCATATTCTCTCTTCTGATCTCTCGAAATGATGTAAAGACAGGCTTCATAACTTTCGGAGGCAAAGGACAGATTAATTCCGAACTCG
>JBPOJG010000002.1:0-20710 GCA_052033835.1 Spirochaetota bacterium | reverse complement strand
GTAAACATTGCAACTCTTTCCAAGTTCGAAAAAATCTGGACTAAGAATATTCTTCAGAATCTGAGATTTCTGCCATCAATGAAACCTGTATCACTTCTTTTCGGTCTTCTGAAAGGAATGCCTGCAGCGGTCACAGGAGCAGGCCCGAGTCTGCACAAGGATATAAATAATTTAAAAAAGTTCAGAGAATATTATTTTTTAATTACAGTTGACACCGCACTTCATATTCTGGCAAAAAACGGAATTGAACCTGACCTTATTTATTCTGTAGATCCCCAGCCGATCAACAAATCATATCTGGAAGGTTATGCCGGAACAGGTATCCTTGTATTCGACCCTACTTCCTGTACGCACACTCTCAGGCTTTCAGGAAAATTCCAGCAGGGATTCTTTACATCCTCTCCTTTTCCTCTGATGAAACTGTTCACTGATTTTCTCACAGTCGATGCAGGCGACGTTCCTTTCGGAGGTTCAGTATCTACAAACGCAGTGAGTCTTGCAGAACTGATGGGTGCCGGAGATGTGCTTTTTTTCGGACAGGATCTGGCATTTACAGACGGATTCGCACACTGCAAGGGAGCCATTCTTGAAGAAAGACTGAACTTCAAGGAAACTAGAATTCACAGAAGAGAGCTGCACAATTACAGACAGCTTTTTGCGCTTCCAAAACTGACTGTGGAATCTTATTCAGGAGAAAGTCTGCACACAAATGAAAAAATGCAGATATTTCGGAAATGGTTTGAGGAGAAGGCAAAAGGAAAAAACTGGATTCACTGCGGTTCAGGCGGCGGAGTCATACGAGGTCTGAAAAAGCAGACAATAGAAGATTACTTTTTTAATAAGGACAAGGACAATCTGAAATTAAAACTGCAGTCTCTGAAATCAGAACTTCAGGAAAAAACTAAGACAGATACTGAGAGCTTTTTTCGCAAAACAGATTACCTTGATAATCTGAATTCGGTCTACAGATCAATGACCGAATTTGAAACTCTTCTTCAAAAAGGAATCAGGCTTTCTGAAAAAATCTACAGAATGCTCCAGAATGGAAAAAACGGAAGTCAGGAGTTTTTTACTCTGATAGACCAGATGGGAAAAATTGATGAAGAGGTTTCATCCAAAAAAGGGCTGAATGATTATATCGGACTCGGAGTACAGAGAGTCATTCTGATGATCACAGAAGGTTTTGACTCAGAACTTTCACTCGAAGAGAAAAAAAACGAAAAACTCGGCATCGCCAAAAAAAGCATTCTGCTGTACAAAGGACTTCATGAAACATCCTATATAATAAGAAGGATGATCAAAAAAATTCTAATCACCACCGTCAGTTAATATTTTTCTAAAACGGCTTGACCAAGATTATGTCACATATAGGATTGGTATAGATATGAAAAAAAGACGTCTTGGTAAGTCTGGAATTGTGGTATCTGAAATAGGTATGGGAACGATGACTTTCGGTTCAACCTGCGATGAGCCGACTGCTTTCAAAATAATGGATAAGGCGCTAGATGCAGGTGTTGATTTTTTTGATACTGCAGAAGTCTATCCAGTTCCGCCTGACGAAAAATATGTCTTTAAGACTGAAGAAATTGTCGGCAAATGGCTGAAAGCACGAAAACGCGACTCAGTCATCATTGCATCTAAAGTGGCAGGTCCCGGTCACGGATGGTTTTCACCTCCGGTCAGATCAGGAAAAACAGCACTCGACAGACACAGCATAATGAGAGCAGTGGAAGGAAGCCTGAAAAGACTCGGTACAGATTATATAGATTTATATCAAACCCACTGGCCTGATCCTGATATGTATCACGAAGAAACTCTGTTTGCTCTCACAGAACTTGTACAGTCCGGCAAAGTGAGATATATAGGGTGCAGTAATGAGACTCCTTGGGGACTCATGAAAAGTCTCTGGGCTTCTGAAAAAAACAGACTGGTCAGATATGAAAGCATACAGAATAATTTCAGTATGCTGAACAGACGGTTTGAAGATTCATTGGCAGAAATATGTAAAAAAGAAGGGATCAGTCTTCTTGCCTATTCACCTCTCGCAGGCGGGGTCCTTAGCGGAAAATACAATTCAAACAAAATTCCGGAAAATGCAAGATTTACAAAGTATGCAAAACTTGCAGAAAGACAGAAAAAACAGTCGAGCAGATATCTGAATGAACTGACTGTAGGTGCAACTGCAGGATTTATGAAAATTGCCAAGGAAATGGGGATTTCTGTCACAACTCTTGCAATTGCCTGGAGCAAACAGAATGAATTTACAGCATCCACTCTGATCGGTGCCAATTCAGTGGATCAGCTGACTGATTCACTGAAAGCTTCCGAAGTGATACTTCCTAATGATGTTTTAGATAAAATCAATGAAGTATCCAAAAATATTCCTTATCCGATGGGGTAAATATGAAAAAAGGTTTCAGCACAAGAGCGATTCACGCAGGCAAAACTCCTGATTTGACAACAGGTGCAATCACAGTCCCGATATATGCTACGTCCACATATGTTCAGGAAAGTCCAGGAAAACACAAGGGATATGAGTACAGCCGTTCTCAGAACCGAACTAGAGAGTCATATGAAAAATGCATTGCAGATCTGGAAAGCGGTGCGGAAGGATTTGCATTCAGTTCTGGTCTTGCTGCAGAAACTGCCTGTCTCGAAATTCTGGACTCAGGTTCACATGTGATAGCACAGGATGATATGTACGGCGGAACATACAGACTGATGGAAAACCTTAAAAAAAGATCTGCAAATCTCTCATTCAGTTTTGTAAATATGTCGGACAGAACTGCAATAGAAAAAGCAATACAGAAAAATACAAAGATGATTTGGATCGAAACTCCGTCCAATCCGCTTCTGAAAATTGTAGATCTGGCTATGATTGCAGATATTGCAAAAAAACATAAGCTGCTTTCTGCAGTGGACAGCACATTTGCAACACCGTATCTGCAGAGACCCCTGGAATTCGGTTTTGATATTGTGATACATTCCACTACAAAATATATCAACGGTCATTCCGATATCATCGGTGGAATGATTGTCACAGGTAATGATCCTAATCTCCGTGAACAGGTCCGTTTTCTTCAGAATTCAATGGGTGCAATACCGAGTCCGTTTGACTGTTTTCTTGCACATCGCGGAGTAAAAACTCTTTCACTCAGAATGGACAGACACTGTTCAAATGCTTTTGCAATTGCAGAATGGCTGGAAGCTCAGCCCCAGATTGAAAAGGTCATTTATCCCGGACTTAAGTCACACCCGGCAAATGAAACTGCTAAAAAGCAAATGTCTGCTTTTGGAGGAATGATTACATTCATACTGAAAGGCACAATTGAAAATTCAAGAAAGTTCCTGGAAAGCTGCAGTATATTTTCATTGGCGGAAAGTCTTGGCGGAGTGGAAAGCCTGATTGAACATCCGGCAATTATGACCCATGCATCTGTCCCGCCCGAGATCAGAAAAGAACTTGGAATCTCGGACGGACTGATTCGAGTGTCTGTCGGCTTGGAAGACAAGGATGATCTGATCAGTGACCTGAAGAATGCATTGAATGGATGCGGCCTTTAGACAAGTTTCTCCAGGATGAACTTTTTGATCTGCTTGGCGTCATCCTTTCTGAAATTTTCAATTTTGATCTCGGTTCCCTGGAGCTGTTTAATCTTGACTGAAGCCAAAATAAAGGACTCAAACACCTCCACACCGGAAATTTTTGAATAAGGGATATACGTTTCAGTGCTTTCAAAAATTCGCTTCACATTAAAAGTGACCCCTTTGGCATCAAAAATGACCTCATCCGGTGTAATCGGATCCCCCAGCCTGCTTGCCTGAAAAATTTTCCTAATCATAATCTCGGGAGGCGGGATAACGGCTTCTGTTCCCTCCATCCCCTGCCCCGTTCCGTCCCCCTGAGGTTCAATGGAAGGCTCTTTGATAAATTCGTGCATATAATGACGGATAAAAAAACCGGCCAGGAAACCGGCTATCAGGTACAGTAATTCATTTGCTGTCATAATTTTTTCTTGTAATAAAATACCCGTTTTGCCAGCCTTTTGTAAAGAGATATTTTTATGTCAGACAGAAAGAGCAGCAGACGCAAGAAAATTGAGAGATCCAAAGATGACGGGCTCGAGCAGATCAGAGCCCATAAAGAACAGGTTGCCAGTGAAGCAAAACACACAGTTTATCCTGCATCCAGTGTCAGTATCCACTGGGAGGTACTGCATACCAAAAGAAAGATAGATCCGGAATTAAAAGAAATGGTTGCTGATTTCTACTATGGTATTCAGAAAAACCCAGGGAAACAAATTTCAGAACTGGAGAAAACTGTAGAGACATATAACGACATTCAGCTTTTTCAGGACTATCTTCTGACCGCATACGTAATTGAAGAAGAAAAGGATAAGGCAGTCACCCTAGCAGAGAACCTTAAAAAAAGGTATCCTGATTTTATCATCGGAAAAATCGCAGCAGTCGAACTTGCATTGCTGAAAAATGATCTGAATTCAGTTCCTGCCATTTTAGGTGATAAATATGAACCGACTGCAATTTTTCCGGAAAGAGCAGTATTTCATATCTATGAGATCCTCCATTTTCAGTTCGCAGTAGGAAAATATTTTGCTCTGAAAGGGGATGTAAAGAAAGCGGAAGAGTATTTGAATCAGATCAAAGCAACGGACGAAGATCATATCTTCATCAAGAAACTGCAAAAAGTTATTGATAAAAATTCCGGTCTTAAGTTCTACCAGAGAGTCATTAAAAAGATCAAAGGCTGAAAATTACCGAAAGCTTCTCCTGCTCTTTTACACAAGGAGAAGCTTTTTAGATGTTTTACAATAAATTCATTTATTTTCCTGACGCATTTATAAAATTACAGATTCCACAGCTCATATCCTGTTTGCGTAAGGTGAGTTACTGAAAACCTATCATCCGCCCATTCGATCATTTTTTTGAAATCAGAGCCTGGTAGGTTTTGGAATTCAGTTTCCTTTCCAGTTTTTCCTCAATAAAAGAAGAAGCTTCTGCAGTTTTCAAGAGATCCGAGTCAGTTTCGTACCCTGAAACTTTCAGAAAATAAATCAGATCCTCTGTAGCCAGATTCCCGGACGCACCCTTTGCATAAGGACAGCCTCCTAGACCTCCGGAAGATGAATCAAAATGCGATATTTTATATCTCAATGATTCTGCAACATTTGCAACTGCCATCCCGTACGTATCATGAAAATGCATCGCAAAAAAATCAGGGCTGAATTTTATCAGAATCGGATCAAGCAGTTCTCTCACCTGAAGCGGTGCTCCAGTCCCAATTGTATCCCCCAGTGAAATTTCAGAACAGCCCATATCCGAGAGCCGCTTCACTATGTTCAGCACTTTTTCCGGTAAAACTCTCCCGGAATAGGGACAGTCAATCACAGTGGATATATAACCTCTCACCTTTACACTGTCTTTGACAGCGAGATCACAGACTTCCTGAATGATATCCAGAGATTCATCCACTGTTCTGTTGATATTCTTTTTCGTAAATTCAGAAGAGGCAGCCGTAAATACTGCGATATTTCGAAAACCGGATTCAAGGGCACTGTAATACCCTTTTTTATTCGGAACCAGAACGGAAAATTTTCTTTTTTCCTCAGCAGTAAAAGCATCCGAAACTTCCTTTGCATCAGAAAGCTGCGGAATCATATCAGGTCTTACAAATGAAGTCACTTCCAGACAATGAAATCCGGCATTCATAAGCTTTTTTATAAACTGTATTTTAATGTCCGAAGAAATGATCTTTTTTTCATTCTGAAGACCGTCTCTGGGACCGACCTCTGTAATTCTGATTTTTTTATTCATATCTTTACCCGTATAATTCCTCGGACTGAATTGCAGATGAATAAACAGTCTGATGAAACAATATCCTGAATGTGCAGTTTCCTCTGACGGAAAATTTTTGGAAATCTTTTTAGAAGAAGGTCCCTGAAAACACCGGGAAGAAGACCTGAATCTTCAGGAGAAGTATAATAAACTCCGTCTATCCTGCAGAAAAAATTTGTAAAACAGCCTTCTGTAATTTCATTCTTTTCATTCGTAAAAATCGATTCGAAGAATCCTTTTTTTCTGATCTCAGAGAGTTCCTGATCATAAAACTGTCTTTGGTTTGTCTTATGCTGGAGCATAATTTCATAGGAGGATACTTTTTTTTGAGAAATGCAGATTCTTTCAGGAAGCTTTTTCCCTTTACGAAGAACAGTCTCTTCCGAAATAACTTTGATTTTTCTGCTTCCTGAGATTTCAATTCTTATTTTATAATTAAATTTATTATTAAGCTCCTTGACTGTCTCATTCAGAGGCAGCAGAAAATCCTTCTCCAAATCCAGATCCTCACCGAAAAAAAGACGAAAACTTTTACGCATTCTCTCAAAATGTTCTGCAGGATAAATCAGCTTTTTCTTTCTTAAAAGAACGGATTCGAAAAATTTCAGATCAACCGCTTTAAAAAGAAAACCTGCCTTCAGAAAACATTCTTCGTATTCTTTCTCGGGTACGGAATCATACACTATTCCGCTTCCGGTTCTGTATCTGCCCTTTCCGCCAGTAATTTCAGCGGTACGAATGACCACGCTGAATATTTTTTTTTCATTATTTTTGAAACCGAGTGATCCTGTATAAATCCCTCTTGCTGACGACTCAAGTCTGTCAATGATTTTCATTGCTTCCAGTTTAGGAGCTCCGGTCACAGATCCGGACGGAAACACAGCCTGAAGCACATCAGAGAGATCTTTGTCCTTTCTGACAATTCCCTCAATTTCAGAAGTCAGCTGTGAAATCAGTCTGTAATTTTCAATCTGCAGAAGATTATTGATCCTCACTGACCCGAACTCAGATACCCTTCCCAGATCATTTCGAAGCAGATCTACAATCATAAAATTTTCTGCCTTGTGTTTTTCATGTATCATAGACCGGGCTTCCTGAAGACTTGCTGTGCCTTTCATCGGTCTCATAACTGTTTTTCCGTCCTTTTCCTCAAACAGAAGCTCAGGCGAAAGGGAAAGGATATATTTATCTCTCATTTTATAAAATGCATTATAATCAGTCGGCTGATATCTTCTGAGAAGAGAATACAGAGGATATTCCATCCCTTCTGAAATTTCAAATTTCAGCGGAAATGAAAAATTGACCTGGTATACGAATCCTTCCTGAATCTCCCGAAGAATGCTCTGAATCTTTTCAATATAATCAGCTTTTCTACACTCAGAAAGTATTCTGCTGTCAAAAAGAAAATCAATCTCTTCGGTGAAAATGGAATGCATTCTCCTTCTTTTTTCAAAAGAAATCTCCTCCATTCTGTCAAATTCAAAAACTCGAATCAGATCTGTCTTGTATCTTTCAGTCTTTTCCGGATAAGATGCATATCCAAATTCATAAGGGACGGCAAAAACCTGCATTCTGTGAGAATGACTCGAAGAAATGTATTTTTTCAGTTCATAAAAACTGTCAAATTCAAAACATTCTGCCGGGTTCTTAAAAATATATGTAGACTTATTTAATCCGTCAGAAAGAGAACTTTCAAAAAGAAACAGGTATTCTTCATTTTCGCATTGAGATCGGATGAAGTCATCCCATTCGGTAAACTGAATCAGCATTTAAAAAAATGAGTGATAATGAACAGAACAGAAGAATCTGAAATATAAAAAATGATGATTTATACCGCGAAACTCACGGAGAAAAACGGAATGCAGAAATCCATTTTCAGATTCTTCGCAGTCTTCGCGGCAAGTATTCAATCTCAGCCTTTGTATCTCTCAATCATCAGAGATCCGGCAACGCCTCCATGAGCACAGGCGGTCAGAAGAACTCTGTTCGTTTCAGGAAAATGCTTAAAATCCATTACTGCATTTGAAATCAGTCGAATTCCAGTCGCTCCGAACGGATGACCAATTGCAATTGAACCTCCGAATGCATTGATTTTACCCTCATCAAATTTCTTTTCCCAGTCAAACCCAGTCTTAGCTTTGATTTCTTCGAGAGCTGCAACTGCAGTAGCAGCAAAAGCTTCATGAATTTCTATCTGATCGATATCATTCATTGTGAGTTTCATATCCTCGAGCAGACCGAGTGTAGACAGTGCCTGACCGAGTCCCATCAGATTCGGATCAACTCCTTTCATTCTCCATCCAGTCAGGACTGCATCAATTTTCAGTCCGAGTTTTTTAGCTTTCTCCACTGTGCATACAATCACACCGGCGGCACCGTCAGAACGAGGACTTGCGTTGAAAATACTGAGCGTCGGTCCGTGCGATTTTTTAAGATACTTGGAATATTTAGTCTTAAATTCCTCAAACTTGAACTGAGGATTTTCAAAGAGCAGCATTGCCTTTGCCATTCTGCCCGGATTTTCCACGAGACCTTTTCTGAGAATCACAGCCTCATCTGCCTGAAGAGGATTCCCTTCATCATCTTTTACACTGATGATATATTCCTTATATAATCCTTTTTCATTAGCTTCATAGGCTCTCTTGAAACTCTGAAATGCAACCTTGTCGTTGATTTCTCTCGAAAGTCCGTAGTTCTGGGAAAGGATCTCTGCAGTGACCTGCATTCCGAAGCTTGTCTCACCGTCGCCGAGTCCGTCTTCGAGAGTGTCTCTGAGTTCAACACCCTCCGGAAGGCTGTCAGGCAGGGCTGCTTTCAGTTTGTCCACTGTGGCAGTCTTCTTGTTGAGTCTGGCTCCCTTGACAATGAAAGGCATGGATGACTGTGACTCTTCGCCTATGCAGAGAAAAAGATTTCCTTCTCCGAGAGCAATTCGTCTGGCCGCTTCCACTACAGCTTCCATTCCGGAAACACAGTTGTTTGATACAGTCAGTGCAGGAATTTCATCAGGAAGACCCATCAGATTCGTGATGACCCTTGCAGAATTCGGTGCATTGGCAAACCCTTCACCTACGATCACTCCGTCAATTTCCGTCTTGGGAAGTTTCGTTTTTTCCAGAATGTCTTCTGCAACGATTTTTCCTAAATGATGACTTGGATAAAGTGAAAGTGATTTTCCGATCTGAGCAAACGGAGTCCTTCTAGGAGAACAGAGTGCAATTTCCTGATTCAGTTTCATTATGACCTCATTTTCTCTGCTGTGCAGAGATTTTGATTACTTCTGTAACTCAAGTTGAAAACCAGAGACAGAACTGCAAGTAAAATTTTCCATCGGTAAATTATGAGCCGGGCAGTATAATGTTTCGGAAATACTCTGCGCTTTCTTCCGGAATGGCAGAATTGATGTACATACCGCTTCCCATCTCAAATCCGGCCTGCTTGCTCATCTTGGGAATCACAGACAGATACCAGTGAAAGTATCTAGTCTCTATGTCTGCCAGAGGAGAAGACCTGATCGTAAAATTGAAATCGGGATCGCCCAGCCCATGATAAAGCCGCAGCAGAATGTTTTTCATTATGGAAGCCAGGTCAGCAATTTCTTCATCGGAAATGCTTTCATATGAAGAATTATGAATTCTGGGGAATACCCATATATGAAACGGAGTAAGTGCTGCATACGGAATGAATGCAATGAAATTTGAATTCTCTGCAATGATTCTTGTACCTGTGGAAATCTCTTCGAGAATTGTTCTGCAGAAAATACAGTCTCCGTGATCATCAAAGTATCTTACAGCTTCCTCCACTCTGTCCCTGAACTGAGGAGGCACAACAGGAGTAGCCGCAATCTGAGAATGAGTATGTTCAAGAGAAGAACCTGCCGACTCTCCGTAGTTTTTGAATATCACGATTGCTTCGAGTCTTCTGTCCTTTCTGATCTGCAGATATCTTTCTCTGTAGCATCTGAGGATATTCTGTATCTGATCCTCAGGCATAAATGCCATCACTGCATTGTGCTCCGGACTTTCCACGACCACATCGTGCACTCCGATCCCTGAAATCGTCTGATAAAGTCCTTCCGTATGTCTGACTCTGTTTCCTTCAGGAGAAAGAGCCGGAAATTTATTTGCAATGATTCGCACTTTCCATCCGTCCGGTCCTTCAATTCTTGCATATTCCTTTGTGGACAGATGCTCATTTCCCCTGCAGAAAGGACAGTTGTCCTTGTAGTGAGGAAGAACCGGGCGAGTTTTCTTTCCGTCAATAAATTCATGAGGCCTCTTCGCCCGTTCCGTTGCCATAATCACCCAATCTCTAGTAATCATATTTCTTCTGATTTCAGACATACAACCCCCCGGTCTGCAGAACAGACTTCTGGCTTCAGTATACAGATCTGTTCAGGGAGGTAAAGTAAAATAATTGCCTGACTGAGGTTGTGTAAAAGCTCATTTTTTTATGCTTTTACACAGTCCCAGTTGCCTGAGATCTTCTGAAATCTCAGACAAAAAAAATCATACTCGGAAAAATTCGATCTGGTTCAGAAGAAGAGCTGCATCCTTTTTCAGTTCAATGGAAATCTCAAGAATACTGTCCGCTGAATCCGAAAGAAGTCCCGAACTTTCAGTCAGTCTGTCGAGACCTGCATTGGATTCCTCAATGACCTCTTTCTGCTCTTTGGAAGAGGATCGAATTGCAATCGCAAACTCTTTCAGCTTCAGAATCAGATTCCTGACTTCATTCTGCATCTCTGCCTGTCTGGTCAAACTCGACGAAATCTGCTGCATAGACTCGGCTGTCTTTGCAGATGCTTCCTGTATTTCCTTGAACCTTTTGGAAACTTCCAGAATTTTTTCATAGCCGAATTTTATCTTTTTGGAAAGCAGAGATACTTTTTTGGATATGAGTTCAGAGTTTGCATTTGTGCTTTCACCGAGTTTGGAAATCTCGCCCGCAACCACCTGAAAGCCTCGTCCAGACTCTCCTGCCCTGGCAGATTCAATGGACGCATTCAGGGAAAGCAGTCCGACCTGATCAGCAATCTCAGAAATCAGACGTGCATAGTCAATGATTGCTTTTGACTCTTCCTGTATTTCAGATACGGCAGTTTCAGCACTGAAACCCAGATCAGCACCGGCTTCAGCAAACCTGTTTGTCTTTCTGGACAGTTCTGAAGATTCAGATGAAAGACGGATACTGACCTGCATTTCCCTGTCCAGATTCATAAGAGACTCAGCGCAGGTCTCACTCAGGTTTTTCTGAACTTCCGTATTCTCTTCAGTCTGAATGATCACAGATTGAAACTCTCCCATCCCTGCAGAAATCTCCTCTGCAAAACTGGACTGCTTTTGAGCTTCCCTTGCAGTATGAGAGGAATTATTTTCAAGTGTCATAGAGATCGAATTCAGTTTGGCCGATGTTGACTTAAGATTCGTGATGACTGAAAAAAGTCTTTCAGTAAGTTCATTATAATCCATTGCAATTGCAAATCCCATTTCCTCTGAATCTACAGAAGCCATACGGTAAGCGAGATTTCCGTTCTTGAGTTCATTCAATGCCTCTTTGACATGTTCAATGTTTCTTGACAGAAGCTGTGCAAGCAGAAAGGAACAGATAAAGCATACAACAATTGACTGGATTCCTATCAGTGAAACAAGCAGATTGCGAAAAGAATCATCCGGATCGGATAGACTTCCGAAAAAAAACAGTCCTATCAGAATCCCCACAGGAAGAAAAAGACTGGCAAAGCTTACAAGACCGACCCTTTGAAAAATCGTCACTGCCTTTATATTCTGTCTGTCAATGGAAATATTCCTGATTTCAGGGATTACAAGAATTTTTGAGAGGAAACTGTCGGCAATCGTTGAATGAATAATATAATTGATCGGGAACAGAAAAACAATCAGAAGAACATAAGTGGCTGCGCCAAAAAGAGTGAGCGGGAAGAAAGAATAAAAAATAACTGCACTGACCATTACTCCGAAAATCCACTGAAACTGCACAAGAAGGCCGCAGTAGAAAGGAAATCGCAAAAGTTTTTCCTTCTCGGAACCTGCATCGGCTGAATTTCTTTTTTCCAGTAAAGGTATAAATAAATGATAAAATATTTTTTTTCTCAGATAGGGAACCAGAAAAACTGTGGCAATTACAGCAATGAAAACAGAAAAGGCAAAATAATAAAATCTTTGATAATACATTTTCTGAGCAAGAATCAAAAAGAACGCTCCGAGCGGAACAGCACCGAAATAACTGAACAGTTCCATTCTGATATTCAGCTGATTGACTTCTTTTTTTACAAATTCATTCATTTAACAGACCTCTATCAGGGAAGCAGGCGCAGAATCTCAGGAAACAGATTCTGCTGCCGGAATCCATCCCTTCAGTCAGTAAAGGATTTCGAGAATCATTCCAATTCGCCAAGCATTTTTTAAGATACTTGCCTGTAACTTCAGTCTCATATTGAATCAGCGCCTGATATGCTGTCAGCCGACCTGTTTCCAAACTTTTGGAAAATATATTCCTGCTGGGAACTCTTCTGACCCATCAGTCTGTGAACCAAAGACAGGAGTCCGAAATCTTATTTTACGATCAGATAAATGCAGTATAGAATGAGTGTCGCACAAAGTCCTCCTGCAGGCACAGTAAGGGCATAAACAGGAGGAAGAAGCACTTCCTCTTTTTTCATAGAAGCAGTTTTTTTCACATAGGGATAAAGAAAAATCCGGCAGGAGATGAGAGCCAGCAAAAATCCTCCGATGACATCTGCAATAAAATGCTGACGGATTGTAAGAGTTGTAAAACTGATAGTCAGTGCACCTATTAAAGCGGCCATCCCTCTTTTTTTTGCCCAGGGAAGAATGACAAGTGCAGTGAGTATGGCATTGCTTACGTGCATACTCGGAAAAAGCGTGGTCGGTCTGTCGATCGTATAGTTGATCCAGAGCCACCAGTCCATAAAATTCTCAGGCTTTGGAATTACAGGACGTTCTATCTTCATAGGAAGGAATATAAAAAAAGCAAGGGATACGAAGATCCCGAAAAGGAATGCCTTTGAGGCGGCCCTGATGAGACCGACGTCGCGGACAGTAAAAATCGGAAGAAAGATGATCACGTAGACCCAGTCGTAAATCGAGACTGTCCACGGCAGAAAAGGAATCTTTTCCTCCAGTCCCGAATCTAAAGAGGGTGCATTCTCAATCCCTATCAGTGCATTCACAGCCAGATAACCCGGGAGTCCAAGGAGAAACAGCACAAGAGTGACAATTGTATTCCGGAAAATCGGATGAAATGGTTCAATCTTCTTTATAAGTCTGTCTTCAGTCTCATATATCAGATTCAGGAATTTCATTCATTTTCTCCTGAAAGAATTTTTCCAAACCCTGCAATTTTCAGATAACCTTCCTCTCTGATTTCCGTCTTTATTCCATGCCTGAGAGCGATCTCTGCAACCTCCGCAGACTCAAGGCTGCCCTTTTCAGAAAGCACGAGCGAAAGCGATTTCAAAAGCTCAATATGACTGACAAGAAGCACTCTTGTTTCTTCGACGAGCTTAACCATCATTCTTTCGGCAAATGAATCTGTGGCATACTTGTTCATTTCATACTCCTCACTCAGAGTATATGTGCTTTGATATTCGGAATTAAAACCATAAGTCCTTATATAATCTAATACTAATACTGTTGCTTCTCTTCTGTCCTGAATCCTTCCCACGCTTGCATGTTTTTCTCCGAAAATGATTTCTTCGGCAATTCCGCCTGCAAGGAAAATTCGAATCTTGTCGGTAATGGTTTCCTTTGTTTCATACACAAGATGAGGAAAAGTAAACCCTCCTGCATAACTGTTTGCCACCCTGCTCTTCAGCTGAAGTGGGGAAAGTCCTGTCAGAACCATATAGGCAACTGCGTGTCCGCTTTCATGCACACTGATGCTGGTTACATTGTCTTTTACATTACTTTCCCTGATTTTATCTATACGTCCTACATACGGTATAATGTGTTCTTTTTCTCCGACAGATGCTTCAAGGCTTTTTTTCTCTGTATTGTAAGCAATACTTATGCTGTTCTTTGATTCCATCATCGCTTCAAAGATGAGTTTAGTCAGATTGCTCTCGAGTATGTCTACGATGCTCGAAAAAACCGGTCTTACTCCCTGTACAGGAAACACACCGTTTCTGTAGATCAGACGGTTGATGCTTCTGTCAATCTGCACCTGGATTGAAAATCTTTCCTGCATTGATTTCTGAATTCTCTGAATTTCCTTTTCAATCAGTATTTCAAACTCCGCCTTTTTCAGACTTCTGTAGATCAGATGAATGTTTCCGAACCGTGCCACCTGCTCGGGTCTGAACTTTCGGGAAAGTGCATTCTTGATATCGACATCAGTGATCTTTTTCGTAAATGCATGAAAGATGTCCGCATCGACGTCAGCCTCGCTGATTTCATCTGCCATCGAATAGGCCTCATCGAGATTTCCGCTGATGATGATGAGAGTTCTGCTGTGATCAATCGGCTCATAGATTTTCTTTTTGCCCTTCTCCCGAAGAAGAAGTTCAAGCATCTGCTGCTGAGTGATGTCGATCATACTGTCACTGTCCACTTCCATATTCAGCATCTGAAAGATTTCATTTGCCTCCCACATATTCATGGCAGGATTCTCATCCACCATCTCTTCGCCTTTTGACTTTCGAAGTTTGATGTCACTTTTCTGGAAAAGGAAATTTGTAATGTACTGATCGATATTGTCCTTTTCTTTTTTGGAAAGCCTTCCGTCGCTTAAGAGTTCCCAGAAGTCAGTAAACTTTGCCTGAGGAAGAGGATTTCCGTCATGATCCTTTGTATTGAATCTCTGAATCTCGTCAAAAAGAACAATGCAGGGTCTGCCGTCATTCATCTTGTTCCGTGAAAGAACGGAGGAAACGGATGTATGATAACTCGTTTCATCAATATTGGAAAGCTCAATTTCACAGAATCGGTCAGTGTAGTCGAGAAGTTTGACAAGCCTTCTGACAAGATCAGTCTTCCCCACCCCGGTCATTCCCCAAAGATTGACGATGATCGGCCTAGTCAAAATTTCAGGCATCAGATACCAAATCTGGATATAGTCCAGAAGGGAATCGATAATGAAATCAATCCCCACAAAGTGTTTTTTCAGTTCAATCCTGACAAATTCCAGATTCTTTTTTCTTTCTTCTATTTTTTTTAGATCAAATTCCATTTCCAATCCTAATCGATTCTGTCTTTATCCAAAAAACGCTTTACCTTCCTGAAAATCCAGAGTATGGCAGCAGGAACAATCAAAACAGCAGCAGTCAAAACTGCAATAAAAAGAGTAATCAAAAATACAATGAGAAGTGTCATTCCAATAAATACAAGAGCTTTGATCAGCATTTTCTAGATTTTCGACACCTCGCGGCAGAAACAATCAAATCAGATATGGAAAAAACTGCAATAAAAACAGGGATTGCAGATTGCAGATTGGAAAAGAAAGATAATCCCCGTGTCCCCCGTGGTGAAAAAAAGGAAATAACCACGGGGAAATAGGGATAGGGATTTGAGGAAAAAAAAGAAAAGGAGTTTTGAATAAATCGCTGAAGAATCGTTTCCGAATATTGGATTGTGATGCTTATTCTCAAACTGGATTCTAGGTTTTATTCAGAGAGACGCATAAAAGGATTGACTGACCATTTAAAATTTGGTCAATAGTTCAATGCAGAAAATCATTTCCAGACTCAAAAATGAGTTTGAACTTTTTTATTCGGGGTCTAAAGATCCTTCAAAAGAATTTGCTGAGAAATTCGGCAAGGGTCTGAAGCTGCCGAAAGACTGTATTGAATTTCTGAAGATCCACAACGGAATGAAAAGACTGGAAAAGGACAGATACTTCACTTTTCAGATTCTGCCCGTAAATAAAATGTATCTGCTCGATCAGATGGGAGATATGCCGGAAGAGGAGAAACTCGAATTTCTCGGTCTGGAACAGGATGATTTTTCAGGGGACTGGACTGTATTTGCGTCCGAAGGAGAATATGGAGTATACGCAATAAATTTTAATGAAAAATCTCCCAAGTTCGGAATGGTATACGGCATCATTGTCAATATACCTGAAAGATTTAATGAATGGAAAAGTTTTCAGGAATTTTTGGAAGGACTTCCTGACTACTGCAGTCAGTTTCCGCTTATCACTTACAGAGAGAATAAACCGGGAAGTGATCCCTGGTACGGGATTTCATTTTGACTTAGCCTATTTACCACGGATAAACACACGCCCCAGGCTTGAATGCTTCCACACGCTTCGCTGCTCAGCATACCGTGTGGATAATATATTTTATAATTCTTATATATTCAACTACTGCGCCAAGCCTATCGAATAACTCCATACTATGGAAATTAATTCAATAGACCTGTTGCAGTCTTCGTGTTTTTCGTGCCTTCTGTGGTAAATTTCAGCTTTTACACAGTCTCACGTTAAAAAAATTATTTTACATCCAGAAGTTCTACATCAAATACGAGAGTTGCACCGCCGGGAATCACTCCGCCGGCTCCGCGGTCTCCGTATCCGAGTTCAGGAGCGATTGTCAGTCTTCTTTTTCCGCCGACTTTCATTCCCTGCACTCCCTGATCCCAACCTTTGATGACCATTCCTGCGCCGAGAGTAAACTCGAAAGGCTTCTTTCTGTCTACAGAACTGTCAAATTTTTTCTTGAAATCCGGTTTTCCGTCCTTGTCTGCGAGCCATCCTGTGTAATGAACAGATACCAGTCTTCCGGCAGTTGCTTCCTGGCCGGTACCGACTACACTGTCTTCCATTTTCAGCCCGCCCTTGACCACAGGCTTAGATTGAGCAAATACTGCAGCAGTGCAGATGACAGCGGCCAAAGTCGCGAGTCCTAAAATTTTCTTCATATTGTCTCCCAAATTACGCGTACAGCCAGGAAAATTCTTTCCTGTGCTTTTCTTCAAATTTACTGATGGATTCTTCATGCTTCAGAGTGAGTCCAATATCGTCGAGACCGTTGTACAGACAGTCTTTCCGGAAAGGATCCACTTCAAATTTGTATGTTTTTCCGCCGGCATACACTTCCTGTTTTGCAAGATCTATTTTCAGGACAGCACCTTTGTTTTTTTCCACATACTGAAAAATCTCATCCACTTCATTAGACTTGAGTTTCACCGGAAGCATCCCGTTTTTGAAGCAGTTATTGTAAAAAATATCAGCATACGAAGGTGCAATGATACATCTGAATCCATAGTCTTCAAGTGCCCAAGGGGCATGTTCTCTAGATGATCCGCATCCGAAATTGTCTCTTGCGAGAAGAATATTTGCTCCCATGTATCTTTCCTGGTTCAGAATAAAATCCGGATTGTCGATTTTCCCTGCATCATCTGTAAATCTCCAGTCATGAAAAAGATGAACTCCGAAACCTGAACGTTCAATCTTGCGGAGAAACTGTTTAGGGATGATCTGATCTGTATCCACGTTTGCCTTGTCGAGGGGTGCTGCAATTCCCTCCAATACTGTAAATGCTTTCAATTTTTCCTCCAGTTTCTGATATCAGTGAAACGTCCTTCTACTGCGGCTGCAACTGCCATTGCAGGACTCACCAGATGAGTTCTGCCACCCTTTCCCTGTCTTCCTTCAAAGTTTCTGTTGCTTGTGGAAGCACATCTGTCGCCCGGGGAAAGAACATCATCATTCATTGCAAGACACATGGAACATCCTGGATTTCTCCATTCAAAACCGGCCTCAACGAAAACCTTGTCCAGTCCTTCTGCTTCTGCCTGTCTTTTGACTCTTCCTGATCCTGGCACTACAATTGCGTTTACCTTGGAAGAAACTTTTTTTCCTTTTGCAAATGCTGCTGCTTCACGCAGATCTTCTATTCTGGAATTTGTGCAGGAACCGATAAATACCTTGTTCACTTCGATATCAGTGATTTTCATCTCAGGCTTGAGGCCCATGTACTGAAGTGCAGACTCGCAGGACTTTGCATCCACCGGATTTGAAAAGGAAGAAGGAGAAGGAACTGTTTCAGAAATTCCGGTCACCTGTCCAGGCGAGGTTCCCCAGGTCACCATAGGCGTGATGTCCTTTGCCTGAAACACAATGCTCCTGTCGTACACAGCGCCCTTGTCAGTCACATATGTCTTCCATTTTGCAATTGCTTTCTCGAGTTCTGCACCTTTAGGAGCAAAGTCTTTTCCTTTCAGATATTCGAAAGTAATTTCATCGGGAGCAATGATTCCTGCACGGGCACCTGCCTCAATGGACATATTGCAGATGGTCATTCTGCCTTCCATAGAAACGGAACGGACTGCATCTCCTGTATATTCGATGACATATCCTGTAGCACCGTCTGTGCCGATTTTACCGATCACGTAAAGAATCAGATCCTTTGCAGTCACACCGGGAAGAAGATTCCCTTCTATTCTGATTTCGAGAGTTTTCGGTTTCTGCTGACTGAGGGTCTGAGTGGCGAGGACATGTTCCACTTCACTTGTTCCGATACCGAAAGCCAGTGCGCCGAATGCACCGTGAGTTGATGTATGAGAATCTCCGCATACAATTGTCATTCCGGGAAGAGTAAATCCCATTTCAGGAGCGATCACATGAATGATTCCCTGATCAGGATGACTCAGATCGTAAAGTCTTATATTATTCTCTTCACAGTTTTTCATAAGAGTTTTCATCTGAATTGCAGATACTGGATCTGCCGAATTGATGTCTCTGGATCTTGTGGAAACGTTATGATCCATAGTGGCAATTGTAGCATCCGGTCTTCTGACCTTTCTGCCTGCCAGCTTCAGGCTTTCAAACGCCTGAGGGCTCGTCACCTCATGCACAAGATGACGGTCGATATAGATAAGACTTGAACCGCCTGTCTCTGCAGCCAAATGATCCTGCCAAATTTTTTCAAAGAGAGTCTTCATACTTCCTTTTTTTTTGATGCCGTCTGCAGGTAAATTGAAAAATAGACAGAAACTGGCATGAAAAACAAAAGAGACGGATTGACTGAGGAAAAGCAGAGAAGAACCAGAAACAGTCTGAGCCGTGAAGAAATACTTCAGGCTGCGCTGGACATTATCATGGACGAAGGAGTTGAGGCGATGAGCATCAGTTCCATATCCAAAAAAATGAAATGCAGCATAGCAAGCCCGTATGTATACTTCAAAAACAGAGATGAGATACTGAATGTACTTCTGCACAGAGAAGAGGAAGACCTTGTCAGGAGCATGAGAAAGGCAAAAAAGTCCAGTGAGGACATTTTCGAACAGCTAGAAGCAGTCGGTCAGGCTTTCTGGAAATTTACAATCAGAAACAAATCCCTTCATCTTATTCTTTTTCGAGTAAACAACGGTCTGCACAGGAAACATTTTTTCGCACCGAGAAGTTACCGCATTTTTCTCGGAACCGTCAAGAAACTTTCCAGACAGCACGGAATTACAAAAAATGAATATCACGCACTTGTCAGAACAATGTGGGCCTGGATGTACGGAGTTCTTGTTCTGAAAACGACTGGTCTTCTCGAAAAAACAGAATCAGGCTTCGATCATATTCAGGCAGGAATCGAAATATTCCGAAAATCCGTCCAGACTATGCTGAGGACAGCTTAATTATTTTTTATTTTTTTCTATATCGTCTATAGTTTCGAGAAAAGGTTTGTCTGCACCGGGATGATCTTTCAGATATTCATTCACTGTCAGAAGTTTTCTGTCGAGTCTGGTCAGATGATCCTGAATGATATGCTCGAAGTCGAGTTTTCCAATGGAAATTTCGTATCTCTCTGTTTCCATTGTTCCGAGATCCAGATCCCGCTTCAGTGAATCTGCCTTCAGTGCATTTTCCTTTGCTATATTCCAGTAGATCAGTGCTTCTTTGTAAATCTCTTTCGATTTCGTGAATGAGTTTTTCAGTTCGTGAGCGAAGTCCAGATTGTAAAAATAGAGATGCCTTTTGTCGTACTGAGATGCTATTCTCATATAGGATCTCATAATCTGAAGATTCAGATGCATTGTGAGAAGAAGTCTGTATTTGTAATAGGTCTCTTCGTCTGTAATTCTGCAGAGAGCATTTCTAGGATGTCTGAATCTGCTCTTGAGGCCGATTTTCAGAAAGTAGATATCCTTTCTCAGATCGTTTTCATTGTAGTGGAGCCGCAGTCCGTACAGTTCATAAAAGTCTTCTAGGAACTTAGGATTCCATTTGTGGAGTTTGTACGGAACCCAGTCGGCAAATTTTGTCCTCACCCCGCCCATTTCATATTCATAGTTATGATTCAGATGGACGTGATAGTCTGCCTCGTCCTTAATTGTAAACTTTTCCGAGTACAGTGAAACAGAAATCAGAACAAGACAGAGGAATATTTTCATAGTATGGATACTCTGTTTAGAACATCGGCAGAATCAAGCGGGATTTGACGGAAAAAAGGAAGGAGAAAACACCTGGAAGCGAGGTTTCGAGAAAGCGACGTTTCGAAAAGTCGCCCTGCACACTTCCTAATAACTGAAAATCCGCCCGCAGACAGTTCCCGAAGCAAGCGAGGATGTGCTCGTAATCGTAAATGCACAGGCACTGTCCCAGTTCACTGGAGTTCCCACAATATAATAAGGATCAGACTGGGTTCCTTTCAGCTGAAGAGAACTGGAAGTTCTGGTCACATTCTGTATTGTGCCCACTGTGCCGGCCTGAGTGACAGTCCCTGTCAAAGCCACAGTGCCAGTCATTGATAGGGATGTGACTGTATCCTTGCAGGAATTCAATGTGTAAGTGAAATTCGTCGTTGTGGTTCCCGATGAAGTTGAAGCAGTTCCCGTCACGGAAAACGTACCGGAAACAGGACAGGGGCCGGCGACATTTACGGTCGTTC
>JBPOJG010000038.1:0-3660 GCA_052033835.1 Spirochaetota bacterium | reverse complement strand
AAATACGTCTCACTGAAATCGTCCCGGCAGGAACACTCTTCCAAGGCAATCCCGGTCTACAACTTCGAAGTCGAAGACAATCATTCCTACTACGTCGGTCATGACGGTATATTGGTTCATAATTATGCAACAGCCGTAAAAGCTGCTATGGTATTATGCGCCTCAAGTCCTCAATGCAGACAGAAAATGGCAGATGCAGTTGCCTTGGGCATTCCTCTTACTTTACAGTTTTTCAATATGGCACTTGGGAAAAACGAGGAAGTCAAACCTCTTCAGACGCCGGAAGAAGTGCCTGTCAAGAACCCGTCAGAAATAAATCCGAACCGTCCGGCTGAGTATATTACCGGATCTCCTTCGATGTTTGACCCGCTCAAGCCGCAGGAAATTATCCAGTCTCCTGCAAGTTATATCCCTCTGAAGGACGGATCAGAGGCGAGTTATATTCCTCAGAAACGGGTATCGGCAGATGTCCCGAATGATACAGGAAACAGAAAACCTCCCGCAAATGGGAATGTTCCTGACGATGAAGTTTCATTTCCTCATAAACCGGTTCAGCCGGAGACAGGATTTTTTCCTGATGTTTCTGATATTCTCCAAAGCATAAAAAGAGGACTGAATACAGTCAGTGAACCGATTGTCAGCGGATTTAAAAAAGCAGCCTCTTACGTAAGTTCGGGCTATGACTGGCTGAAGAACAAGGTTCTCTCTCCTTTCCGTCCAGGTCCGGTAATGACCGGGGAGGAGGAATTAACGGAAAGACCTTCTAACTTTAGAAAAAAAACCCTTAAGCAGAACTGGGATTCTGCTGAAGATGGAGAAACACCTAACACGAAAATCTGCCCAACCTGCGGAAAAGAGGTTAAAGGAAATCCATATAACAAGGAAAGGAGAGACAGTGATGATGGTTGGGATGTTGATCACTACCCTAAAAAGTGGTATGAACGTTTACTGGACAGAATTTTTAGTAGCCGCAAAGAAGTGCTGGATGAATATAATAACGATACAAGATTACGTTGCAGAACCTGCAATAGAAGTGATAATCAATGAATGAAAACCTTATAAATCATATTGAATACCATTGGGGGAAAATGGAAGGAGGCTGGCGGGAAAAGTCGGAGAGCAGTCTTTTTTCCATTTTAAAATTTAAAAATTCTCCATTTCCAAAATTGAATACTTATATGACATTAGGGGTCAGCGATACTGTATTGTATGCGGAAAAAAAGATGATTCGGCAGGAATTCCTGATAGTAAGTAATTCTTTAGAAACGGAAATCATAACTTTTCTGGATCAATTTACTAATATGGTTCTTTTAAATAAAAAGGGAGTAAAAAGAGGAGAAGTGTTTGGTCCCTTTGACGATTGGTTTTCTGTCCCAAAAATTAAAGGGGTCTATTGCTGTTATCCAATTTTAATCTCTGAAGAACAAGGATTTTACAAAGGATCTAATCCTGTGACAGTGTTTGTTCAAATCATTCCTATTTACGATTCAGAAATTGAACTTATCAGAAACTATAAAGGCATCAGCTTTGAAAATGAACTCATAGAGAACAATATGGATTTTTGGGATTTTCATAGAAAATCGTTCTGTATTCAGAATACAAGTGGGGATTAAATCTGGAACAAGCTTCGATGTTGAGAAAATTGATCACTTGGGCAATGATAAATACGATGTCTATCTGAAGGAGAAATGAATGAACGATTACCGTAAGTTTTACTTTTTTTTTGATGAAGACTATTGGGAGAATAAATTTCCCAGCCTTCCACTTGAAGAAAGAAAAGATGTGTGGACTCAAAATATTTATAGGTCAACAAGAATTGAATGCGACGATGATGGGAGTCCTTATTATCTGCTCACAAAGGAAAATTATGAGCTTTGGAAAAAGAAGTTTGCCGATATGGATGAAATCTTGGACTATGTATTAGTAGTTCTGGACAGTTATGAAGGCGGAGATGGAGAACTGGTTAAAGAACTGAATGAGCAAATGGGACGGAGCAGATAAGCAAGACCGATATGATACACCAGACAGAATTACAGAGCTATAAAGGCTCATTGACGGACTTGGCTGAAGAACTGGGCAATCTCAGATACGATGCATTGGCAGAGTTCCTTTCTGCACTGTCTGAAAAAATCCAGAGAGACGGAGAAAAGGATCAGGAGAGAAACAGAATTCAACTGGCTTCCAGTCTAAAGAATTGCGGGAAAGATCTAGCCTCTTCAGCAGAAAATATCGAACAGGCTTGGAAAATCTGCAAGAAGTTTATCTGAAGTATCTGGAGGGATTGTAATGTATTCTGTAAGACCTGTAGTAGAACAAATGGCTCAGGCAGTTTCAAATCATATACTGAAGCCAAACTCTCCTATTCTGAAAGATATAATCGGTCAGAGAGTTCTGGATGTAGGTTTTTTGACAGAGTCGAGCAAAAGAACAACTAGGGAACAAGCAGCAGAATATAGAATAGAACATGAGATGTTTTCATTCATATCAACTAATGAAATTTTTCTGCTGAGGCTGGACAGACAGGATCTCTGTTTTATCTCCCAGCACGAACGGGATGCAACTCTGTACTATTATGAGAATCTGACTTTGGAGGCAATGGCTGATCTGGAAATGCAATATTTTGGAGTCTGCACTCTCCCTTATCGGTATCTGGCAAGTGAGTATCCTGAATATTCGAACGATTTAATCAATGGAATGATCGGCAAAAAAATCACAGCAGTCGATTTGTACCGAGTCATCCGAAAACCTAGGTATATATATAATCAGTACAGATACTGTATACTGAAACTGTATTTTGAAGACGGAACAGAAAGGCTTCTGGGATCAAGAATATCTGACATTGACGATAAAGACTCAGACTACTTTATTGACATACAGTATCCTGAAAATCTTGATAAAAGAATTATTCATAGAGTCTATGAAATCCGATAGAGGTGTTAAACTGCAGACTGGAGTTTAACGACTTGATCTTCCTGCAGAAATTCTGTTTATTGAAAAAAATGTTGCCCCGAGCCTTTGCAGGATACAAAATTGATACAGGAGCGGGTTATGATCTCAGTGAAAGGCAGATACGAAAACGGAAAAATTGAATTAAATCAGCATCCTGAAATTCAAAGCGACAGAGATGTAATTGTTACCTTTTTAGAGGAAGAATTGGATGAGGATTCTTTTTGGGATTTACTGAACCTGATAGACTGGAATCAGGAAACGGATTCAGGAATCTTATCACACCTGCTGGACAGATTGGCATCACTGTCCCCGGAAACATCTGTCAGTTCAAAGAAATACTTACTGAAAAATTATTTCATTTGGATACCAAGGAATATGCAAGGCATATCGGCGAAGATTCTTATAAGGAAAATCCCGCCTCCTTTTCACCTGATATTTTTTTATTTACCAGAGCATTAGTCGTTGCAAAAGGTAAAGAATTTTATAATAGAGTTCTGTCTAATCCTGTGCTTATGCCGAAGAATTCTGATTTTGAGGCAATTCTGTATTTGGCTTCCGAGGCTTATAAAATCAGGACAGGAAAAGAAATGGGTATTCATAAAAACTCCAATGAAAATATGGATGATCACCACTTATATGAAATCATCGATTCTGAAGAAAATATCGTTTATAAATACGGGATTTGCGGAAAGCCCTTAAATTCCGATGGCA
>JBPOJG010000457.1:0-1597 GCA_052033835.1 Spirochaetota bacterium | reverse complement strand
CCGTTCCAGGAATTTCCCTTCTTGACAGTATTCCATAAATCCTCAAATGCCCATTCGGGCATATCCGGATGTCTCATAATATTATGAGGTTTTCCTATCAGTTCTTCAAGACTGTATCCGCTCACTGCCAAAAATTCAGGATTTGCAAAAGTAATAATGCCCTTAATATCTGTTTTTGAAGTGATGATTAATCCATCTTTGATTTTTCTTTCATTTAATGTAACAGGCAGATTTTTTCTCACTGTATCCTGCTCCAAAGACATTTTTTATTTATCATTTTATTCTCTTCGATCCGGAGATTTTAAATATCTCCGGATTGTCAATCAAACTTGCGCTTCCTGTTCAGAATCTGAGCAGACTTTGAAATCCCGCCTTATGAGCGTCTGAAAGAGCGCCGTACCGTAAAAATGAAACTGCTGCAGGCATTTAAGCCTCATCTCTGCTTTTTTCTGGCCTTTTCCGCATCCAAAAGCGACATTCAGTAATTTTATAATCATACTTTTAGTCAATACTCAATTGATAATATACAATTTCATTAGAAATCTGAATATTTAATGTATACAAGAAAATTTCAGAATGTTGTCCTGTGAATCCTTTTTTACAGATAAATCGCCAAATTTTCAGAACGTACAGGGAGCAGTAAACAAAGAATCCTGAGTTCTGAAACGAATTCCAAAACTCATTTCAAACGAATGCTTTAACGATTCCAAAGGTCTTAGGGGCAGAAAACAGCAGTTTTTCCACGCTTGTCAAACTTCTCATTTGAAGACACCGGCTTTATAAACTCGCAGACTATGTAAAAAAAATATATATGAAATTTTCTGACGTCTAACTTGAATCCAGTATTAAAACCAGACAGTAGGATATTTTCGATGATGCTCCAGATTGCTGACAATCATCTGCTAAAAAAGAGATGCAGGAATCGGCCTGAAAATTATTTTCATTTTCTGTAAGATAATATAAGTCTGCAGGCGATATACTCGGCCTTCAGATACAGACAGGAGATATTTTATGGCAGACGTTGATTTTGGTCCTTTCAAAAATCTGATTGGGATATGGAAGGGTGACAAGGGGATGGACATTGCTCCTGATTCGAGCGGAAAAGAAGAAAATCCATTCTATGAAACGATCACATTTGAAGGAGTGGGTGATTTGAAAAATGCGGAATCACAGGTGATTGTAATGGTGCGATATCTTCAGGTTGTCAGGAGAAAATCCAACAATGATGTATTTCATGATGAAACCGGATACTGGATGTGGGATCCAAATGAAAATATCATTATGCAATCGCTCGTCATTCCCCGAGCAGTGGCAGTGCTTTCATCCGGAACGTATTCCGTAAATTCATCCGGTGATGTTCATCTGAAAGTATCAGCCAGACTGAATGATGCGAACTGGGGAATTCTTCAGTCTCCTTTTATGGAGAAAAAGGCAAAGACTCTGGAATTTAAAAGAGAGTTTACTGTTTCGGGAAACAGACTGAAGTATTTTCAGAATACGATTGTAGATATTTACGGAAGAGTTTTTGACCATACTGATGAAAATGAACTGATGAGAGTCTGATACTCATCTCCTGAAAGCGACGTTTCGAAAAGTC
>JBPOJG010000453.1:0-31668 GCA_052033835.1 Spirochaetota bacterium | reverse complement strand
TAGGTTTCAAACAATTCCATAGGATCCATATTGTTAATATCTGCTTTTGCCTGTTCTGTCATAAATTGCTTTAGATTTATACGTTTATCTATTCCTAATTCCCAAACGCGATTCGCATCGAGGATAGTGAGATAATACTGACTCGAGCTCCCCCCCCATGATTTGGAATACGCCACATTTACGGAAGCACTGAACGCCAGCCCTTCATATCCTACTTCCACTTCCTGACTGAATGACTTTGCATATTCTCGCTGTGAACTCCCGGAAATTTCTTTGCGACTTTTTGCTCCTATATAGGTGACTGTGATCTCCGGCGGGGCAGTATAATCTTTGCCTCCCTTGATTTTTTGATTCGCACTCCATTGAAAAATCGGATAGGTTACACTGGATGCTTCTGCATACTTGCCAAATATATTATATCCGGAACCGACAACGTTCAGACTCGGAACTTCCGTTTGAGCGAATACTGCTGAGAATGAAATCATTGTACAAAGTAAAAAGAGTGGAATCATTCTGTTCATTTTAAAAAAGCTTTTCATGCCATTTATCTCCGTATGTTATTCTTGACCAACACTGACATATTTGAATGTTTAAAATAAGGTGTGGACATTCCTCAAGGGAACCTTTTCGATCACCGGAATATAATGGAGTTTATAAATAATCTTACGAAATATTCAATTCTCTTTATTGAATCTGCAGTTTTAGAGGTTCCCTCAAGGAATTCATATCAGCAAATCAAGCTGCTGCAATAAAGTCAATAAAAATTTGAGTAAAATAGGGAAAATTCCTTATTTGACTTGTCCAAATTTGAGAAAGCAAGGATGCAAATTATGATGAAATCTCGGTGACTTATCTGTCGGGAAGGATTTCCAACAGCAGCAGGCAGTTCAGAATGTAATGATAATTTAATGAATATTTAAAATCACTTTATATCCGCCTGAACATACCAGTTGCCTTCAGTATCCTCATTCAGTATTCCGTTTTCCTGATAGTATCTTGATCTCTTGAGATAAATCTGTGCTGCTGTATCGTTTGGATTGATTTCCAGAACTTTCAGAAATGATGCTGCCGAAAGATCAAATTTCTGTTCCTGATACCTCGCAATTCCGTCTTCAAAGAATTCTCTTGTGCTGTTTTTCAGTTCAATCATAAAATCCGGCTGACCGTCATAGACTTCATAAACTGTGATCGGATGCTGCTTTCCCTTGACTTTCACCTTGTCAATGTACCTGTAATTGTACAAAGAAGGATTGATCATTTTTGTGAGAATCTCCTCGCTGATGAGAATAGGCGAATCATAGACTTTTGTGAGTCCTTCAATTCTAGATGCCAGATTCACCGAATCAGCAATGACAGTTCCTTCCATTCTTTCATCTGCACCGATGATTCCGAGCATCAGATTTCCGATATGAATTCCAAACCCTACCTTGATCGGATCATATCCGACTTTAAGCCTGTGCTGATTGTAGAGTCTGATTTCCTTCAGCATATCCACAGCCGCATTGACAGCATCTTCAGCACTTGCAGGGAAAAGGGCCATAATGGAGTCTCCGATATACTTGTCTATGAAGCCTCTGTTCTTCTGTATATGGGGATTCATTCTTTTGAGATACGAATTCAGGAAATTGAAATTTTCTCTCGGAGTCATCCTTTCACTCAGATCGGTAAAGGAACGGATATCGGAAAAAAGGACTGTCATTTCCTTCTGCATCTGATCTCCGAGCTGAATGTCGATGATGCTTTCCTTGTCGAGAAACTTCAGAAATTCCACAGGCACGAATCGGCTGTAGGACTGGTTCGTGAGAGCCAGATTCTTAGAGAGAGTCTTTACTGAATTGAATGCATTTGAAAAAATCTGGGAAAGAATGAAGGACTGAGAAAGTATGAACATAAATACACCGAGAGGTATCAGATTTCCGAATCCTGTAATGATAATTTCATTATTATAAAGAAGATCATTCATTATGGCCGCAATAAAGAATACAAAACCCGAGAGTGCTGCCGCTGAACCTTCCTTTCTTCTGAAACGTGCCGCACTCATCACATACAGAACATAGAATGTATTCAATGAGGAAGCGATCTGAAAATAGATGAGAATATTTGAAAAGAAAACAGGTTTCGTAAATATTACAATAATACAGAAAATAGAATATACTGGAATTGAGATTTTGAGAACAGTATCATGAAACACATCCTTGAACACGTACCTTGTAAAAAGCATAAATGCAGGAGCAGTGAGAAAAAGACTGAGATACTCCATCTTGTACTGAAGATCCCAGTCCAGATCAGGATACAGAGAAGTGATCCAGACATCACCCACCGTAAGCAGACGTATTCCCATCAGAGTGCAGAATACTCCGAACACAAGGGCTGCAATATCCTCCCTTCTCAGAAAGAAAAGCCCGTAATGATAGACTGCCATAATGACGAGACTTCCCAGAAGGAAGAATGTGTATAAATTTCTGTTCTGGCTGATTTTCTGAATCTGCTCTTCTTCCCCGAGCATAATCGAATCAAATCTCATTCCGCCTTTTTTATGATGAAAATTGGAGACATACACGGTGATTCTGACTGTTTCTTTTTCAAGAACAAAACTTTTTGTACGGGTAATGTAGGCAGGACGCATCTCTGAATAGTATGTTCCGACCATTCCGCTTTCAGAAACCAAAGTCCCGCCGACCCACATTCTGTAAGCTGTTCCCATATGAGGAATTTTCAGAGTAAATATTTTCCCGAGACTTTCTTTGGGAAAATGCAGATACAGAATATATGTGCCGAATCCCATTCCTCCGGCTTTCCCCTCCTCGGTCTGAAATTCGTTCCAAGAGGCAGGAACCTGAATATAAGACTCCTTATGTCCATCAAGATCTTCCGATGAAGAAATGAATTTCTTCCAGTGAAAAATCCATTCTCCGTCCAGCTTCAAGGGTTCTCTCTTCAGTGCCTCCGAAGAAACATCGATATGACCCTGCCTGGCCGGCACTGCGGAAGAAAAGGAAGTCTTCCATCCGGTACATGCAGAAATCAAAAAAATAAGTAAAAATATATATTTCATAAACATCATTTTTTAAAAATTCTTTCCCGAAAATACCATATATTATCAGATGCAATCTTATGCAATTTCTTAAAAGGCAATGTTTCAGTATTTCACTCCGTTGTATTCTTCAAGAACCTTGTACCAGTTGATCTGTTTTCTAGAGGGACTCTTCAGTTTTACAGTCTTCTCAAATAACTCCTTGAACTCTTCGGGAATCTGATCTTTCAGAGTGACCTTTCTTTCATAAGAAAATTTTCCATCCTGAAAGCGCACAAGAAGGTGCAGGTCATTTGGTGTCGACTGTGAAAAGCTTCCATCGAATCTGCAGGGCGGACCCTTGATTCTAGCATAAACGGTTCCCGCATCTGCCGTCCTGAGTTCCGTCTCAAAATTCATATAAAAAGGATCATTTTCATTCCCTCCTCCGCATTCTGCCTTTCCATTGGATTCGACAATGTTCCATTTGACAAAATACGGCCTGTCCTTGGCTAGAAAATAAGTGAACGTATTATTGCAGGGGCAGCAGCACCAGCAGCAGACAGATTCCGCAGTTACAATCCCGGTAAACGGAAAATCCGACTGTACAATTCTTTCAGATTTCAGATGGATACTGTTCCTGTCTCTGACAGTAAAAATTTCCCCTGAATTCCTGTTTTTATAAACAAGCTGATTCCATTTTGCAATATGACATTCCTTGTCCTTTTCATAAAGAAAACGGAAATCCAGAATTTCCCAGTCGGGATTTTCATATACTTTTTTATATTTATACTTGGATATAAGATCATTAAATTCAGAACTGCTCATTTTATCCGCAGACAAAAAATCCTGAACAATGAAACTGTCATCCTGCTTCAGATATTCCTTCAGTTCCTTTTCTTCCTGAAATACTCGAAGATACCCGGCAAATGCCCAGCCGACAGAATCACGGTACTGCACCTGCACCCAGGGAGAACGGATTCTGTCTATTACCGAAAATTCCTTCTGAATCCCTACAATCTTACCGGAAGATTTGTAAGGCATTAGAAGAATTTTCCCGGATTCTCTTGAGGGCTCCTTTCTCAGGAAAAGCCCTGCTCTTGTGTCGACTGAATAATAAAGAGTGTTTTCTGAAGAATTGAAATATTTCTTAGGAAGAATGAATTTCTTTCCTGAAGTTTCCTCTCTGTATTTTCCCTGCTCCCTGTCCTGACTCAGAATCTTTACTTTTTCATTATGAAATATATAAAATTCCTTTTCATCAGCATCCTGCACGGAAACTCCTGGATACGTCCGGAGATACGCATACTCGGAAGTACAGAACTGTGCCGCAAAAAAGAGGATGAAAACGGCTGTTTTTTTGGAAATATTCATAAAATCACCCTTTATGGCAGAAGAAAATCTACAATCAAATTAATGTTTACAGAAAACAGCACTTCCGAAATTTTTCAACTTAGCAATTTTCTATTGAGGCAGGAAAAATGAAAAAAATCATTCCATATATTGCAGGTGCAGTGTTCCTTTCCTACTGTGCAACATCTCCTACAGGCAGATACAGAATCATTACAGTAAAAGACCCTGAGATGAACAAAATGGGAGCGCAGGCATTTGAAGAATTGAAGAAAAAGACCCCTTCAGAAACTGACTCCAATGTAAATACTTACGTAAAATGCATTGCAAATGCAATTACTGGAGTCATTTCCGATGATACCGGCGTGGGAAGCTGGGAAGTAGTCGTATTCAAAGACAATACTGCAAATGCATTTGCACTGCCAGGAGGAAAGATTGGAGTGCACACAGGAATACTCCCTGTAGCCAAGACTGCAGATCAGCTCGCAGCGGTGATGGGTCATGAAGTGGCACATGTACTTGCGAGACACGGTGCAGAAAGAATTTCGGAAGGAGGACTTCTGCAGAAAGGAATGGAAGCCATTGGTTCAGTCACAAAAAATGATCCGAAGGTTATGGGTGCCATCGGAGCAGGAGCTCAGTTCGGCGTGATGCTTCCGTTTTCGAGAAAACATGAAAGTGAAGCAGACATCCTTGGGCTTGAATATATGGCAAAAGCAGGATTTGATCCCAGTGAAAGCATAACCCTGTGGAAGAATATGAATGCTGCAGGCGGGTCGAAGCCTCCTGAAATCATGTCCACACACCCTTCAGATCAGACCAGAATGAACAATCTGAATGAAAAACTCCCGGATGCTAAAAAACTTTATGATGAAGCAAAAGCAAAGGGAAAAAACCCAAACTGCACACTTTGAGATAAAAATTTTCTGATCGGGGTATCCTCGGTCAGAATTCAAGAATACATTTCATCTCCCGTCATTTCTCAAAAAAAAGCTCTTTTTTCCTATTTAATATACGTAAATGTACCAATACTCCGGAAAGAAAAGCATTGACAGTTTTTTTTGACAGTATATAATTTTCTCCTGTGCACTGAATCAGGAGGCATATATGAATTTTATTTTAATGAAAATTCTGTTTTTTCTTATTTTTCTCAATTTCAACTGTTCAGAGAAAACTTCAAATTCATCATCAAATCTTGCTCTTCTTCTGAGAGGAATGACGACAAAATCTTCGACAGCAGATAAACTCAGCTCCAATCCTTTCAGCAGGACGGTTCCTGCGAGTTTCGCAGTCGCATCGAGCACTGCATCCAAAACTTTGAGCTCCAAATCCTTTGGAAGAGATTCATTGGCCAGGGCAGGAGAGGAAGATTTTCCGGCTGACTTTGAAAATAAAAAAAAGAAATTTCAGGCGGTCCTCGAAAAACCGGAAAATATTTCCGACTGTCTTGCTGCAATCCCGACTAAATTTAAACTCTCCAAAAGCACACCCAGCTGCTACGGACCCACTCTAGGTTATGCCAACCATCCGGACGGAGCCGGCGTAGTTGTACCCGGCTGTCCGCCTGGACTTCCGTTCTGTCTTCCGCAGGGCGATTTGGGAATCTGGACATCTGCTGAAGCGAGCGGAGAAGCATGTGCGGCCGCACAGATGAATGCTCTTGTGGAATACACTGCAAACAAGGTAGATCTTGCAATGGGAATATTCACCGCAATGGCATGTGTATCACAGAAAACAAAGAACAGTCTTCCCTCAAAAGGTGAGAAGTATGATCTAGTACAGGAAATGAATTCCATCACAGCCCCGAGCGGTCTTGTGTTCAAGGCAGCTACAATGGAAAGAGACAAGGCAGATACAGAATCAAGACCCGTATTCTTTACAAAAACTCAGATTGCAAAAAAAATTACAAAACTGGACAATACAACTTCAAGCATTGTATTCAATCTTCTGTTAAAACATACACCCGCAAGTGTAGACGACTACAGCAATTACAAGGGAGTATTTCTGATAGAAGGACAGGAACCCGATTACAGATCAGGCGGAGGGATGAGCACAGTCAGAAGAGGACTTTCAGTTGTCTACCAGAAAAGCGGATCTGTCATCAAATACAAAATGCTGAATGCTTTGTACAACAGTGCAATGCTTCCGGAGCAGATGTTCACTCCATCTCTCGAACTGAATCCAAAACCTGCGTCGGGACCGACAGCTGCAGACGGATGGGCAAATGATTTTAATGTGATGATTTCGAGCATTGATGATACAGGCAAAGGGTCAGTTGCTTACGGATGGCAGGCAAATGCAATGGACGGATATCTCAGAACATTCAATGTGGAAACAAAATCGGACGACACAGGCACAGCATATTTCGGTTTCGCAGACAATAATGCATCCGGAACTGGCGATCTGAAACTGGACAGAATGATCTGCAACTGGGCAGGACCTGCAAGCAACCGAACTGGACAGCAGAAAGTACAAAGACAGACAATAAAATATGATATCAGATTCAATCTGTTTGTTCCGATGACTGACAATATCACATTTGCCCCTACAAATTCCTGCAATTGGAACTTTGGCACAAATCCTACAGCTCAGTTTCAGGGAGTGACGACTCAGGGAATTACAAACAATCTGATTGATATGTCTGCCTATTCCTTTTTACTTCCTGAAGTGCCGACTGCTCCGTAGACTGATTTGCACTTCACTTGAAAAAACCTGTTAAAACTGACAGGTTTTTTTCCATCAGCATCCCATCTGAAAGAAAACCCCCACAGAATCAGCTTAGAAAAGGAATGGAAATAACTTTTTTTAGAATAGAATTAAAAAAAGTATTGTATTATTATATTAAAGATGCATAATATAATACATTGGTTTCCTATGAGTCTGCCCTTGCAGAATCTGCTGTCTTTTGTGCTGTTTAGATAAAGAGTTGGGAGGAGTGTAAACATTGTCTTATTTAATTTATTCCGCATCGCATTTCTGTTCCGTTATCAGCAGATAATATGATCCTAAAAAAGAAAAACGAAGTTCCTGTTCTGTCTTTTCTTGTCTTCCTGGTTTCCGCAGCAGTGAGTCTGCTAGTAGTGTATCTGATATCGGAACACGAAAATCAGAGTCTGCATAATATTGTAAGATCAAACCAGAAGAACATCATTATCATATTCGGAAATCAGATTGATACCAGGAAAAACAGTCTGAAACGGATGGCAAAAAGATGGGAAAACAGAAATAAAATCCCCTGGCCTGACTGGGAAACGGATTCGAGAGAATACAAAAAAGATTTTCCAGAAATTATTTCCATCAAATGGATCGACAGAAATTTCAGAATCAGATTTCAAATTCCTGAATCAGAGGCTCGTTCCTGTTTTCAGAAAGATTTCATTTTCAATTCCGAACTGAAAAAAACAATGAAAACTTCAATAGAGTCCAAATCATCAGTATTTTCTGCTGTATTTCAAATACCTGAAAACGCTAAAGAAAGCTGTTTTATTATTTTTATTCCTGTATTTGCAGATGGAAAATTTGACGGATTTCTTGCCGCAGATTTTGATCTGAAATTTCTGCTTTATTCAATTCTGGAAAAAGCAAGGATCACTGATTTTTATATAAGAATTTATGAAACTGGAAAACAGATATTCAGCTCAGTACCGGAAAATTACAAATCCGAGTATACTGCTGAAAGAAAACCTCTGGAATATCCTTCTCTCAACTGGGAAATAGAACTGGTTCCCAAAAAAGAATTTCTAAGTTCAGAAGAAACAGGAAGAAAGTTTCTGGTAATGTTCGGCGGAATGTTCATCTCAATTCTTCTCGGCACTCTTACATTTATGATTCTTTCCCTCAGAAAAAACAACAGATACCTGAAGATACTCAACAGTGAAGTGGAATCTGCAAACAGAGCAAAGAGCGAATTTCTTGCAGTGATGAGTCATGAAATCAGGACTCCAATGAACGGTGTCATCGGCATGACGGGACTTCTTCTGGATTCCGAACTGAACGATATTCAGAGAGACTTTGCTGAAACAATCAGAGTCTGCGGAGACTCCCTTCTTCTTATTCTAAACGACATCCTGGATTTTTCAAAAATAGAATCTGGAAAACTGGAACTGGAAAAAAATCCTTTCAATCTCCTGGAATGTATTGAAACGGGAATCAGTCTCTTTGAAAAACAGATCAGAGAAAACAGCAATAAAATCTCGCTTACCTTTCAGGCAGAATGTCCGGTCAGGATTATCGGAGATCAGGGCAGGCTTCGGCAGATCATCGTAAACCTGATCGGAAATGCAGTCAAGTTCACTTCTGACGGAGAAATCAAAATCGAAGTTATGAGCGGAAATGGCAATAAGAGCAGCAGTAATTATTTTTATTATCTGTTTAAAGTATCAGATACAGGCATCGGAATTCCAAAGGACAGAATGAAACGTCTGTTCAAACCGTTCAGCCAGGCAGATGCGTCATCATCCAGAAAATTCGGAGGAACTGGACTCGGGCTTGCCATCAGCAAGAAGCTGACTGTGCTTATGGGAGGCACAATGTGGGCTGAAAGTATTCCAGGGAAAGGTTCTGATTTCTATTTTACCTTTCAGGCCGAAAAGCAGGATCTGAGTCACAATGAAGAACTGTTTAATAATAAAAAAGTACTCATTTATGCAGAAGAATCTTTCAGTTCAGAAATATCCAGTTTTCTCAGAAAGTGGAATATAGAGGCGGTCAGTGCAGAAAAAGAACAGTTCTTTTTTCAGGCAGAAAACACTGATCTTATCTTTCTGGAATGCACACAGTTCATTTCAGAATCGGAAGAAAATAAAAGCAGACTGAAAGACTTTGTAAATTCAGGAAAAAAACCTTTTGTACTGATTTCGTCTGATCTGAAACAGTGCAGCTCAATTTCTGACGATATTTATTTTCTGCATACAATGTCTCCTCCTCTGCGCCAGTCCAGGCTCTATGAACTTATGCTTGGAGTATTCAGCGGGCATTTCACTGTCTCTGAAAAGATAAATTATTCCGCTCCGGAAAATTCCGAATATCTGAGAATACTTCTTGCTGAGGACAATTCAGTCAATCAGAAATTTGCAGTTCAGATGCTGAAAAAACTGGGATACAGAACAGATATTGCGGCGAATGGACTCGAGGTGATTGAAGCGATGAAAGTCTCTGTATATGATGTAATTCTGATGGACATACAGATGCCCGAAATGGACGGAATTGAAGCAGCTAGAGTATTAAGGCAGCTGGGATACCCAGTCAAAATCATTGCACTCACAGCGAATGCAATGATTGAAGACAGAGATCTCTGCTTCTCTGCAGGAATGAACGGATTTCTGTCAAAACCGATCAGGATGACTGAACTTAAAGGAGTATTGGAAACTATTCAGGTCTGATATTATTTCATCCAGTCATCACTGTACACTGATCCGAAAGACGTATGCCTTTTGAGATACTGAATAATGATATCTTTCATTTTTTTCAGCCTGTCCATGTTTGAAGCAGGAAAGGTCTTTTTAATTTTTTTCTTTTTGACCCCTTTGCCTGATTTTTCCTTTCCCTGAGTCTTTGCAGAAGGAAAAAGTTCAATTTCAGAATCCAGAGAAAGGCGAAAAGACTTGTCAGATCTGTTCCGGGTCTCTTCCGGAATAAAACTGAGAATATTGACTGCTTCATCCTTTTTTTCGTCGGAACAGGAAGAACTGTGTCTTGCCGGAACTGAAACAGCTATCACGGAAGCATTTTTCCCCAGCTCGGCAAAATGATAAAACTCTTCATTATAAATGCATTTATTTTCAACTGTTCCTGATGTGGAAAAAATGACTGAAGGTTTTCCGTACAGAAGTCCAAGAAATTTCAGCTCTGGATTTTTCTTCAGAGAATCAGGAAGCCTGATAAGACCTGAAAGATTTTCGACTTCTGCACCTCTGATAAATACAAGAATATTTTCTCTTGTCAATGTTCCTTTTTCTGAATTGTAGACTGCTTTTCTGCAGAAAAGGCCTTCATTTTTCTGAATGCACTGCGACACGGGAACCGCATCTTCTGCACGGATATAAAACTTCATCTCGTTCTGAACTGCTTCAAGATAATACTCACCGTTATCCTGAATCAGAGGGTCCTGAGATTTCATTTCAGGAACGACTCTTTCTGCGGTAAATGTTTTTCCAAACTTCAGTCTGCCTAAAGATGAGGAATCCCTTGCAGGAACTGAATAAACCTCAGTTTCGGAAACAGTCATATATTTTTCCTGTACAAACTGAGAAATATCTGAAGAGGAACTGAAGGATTCCTGCTGATTTTCAGACAGTTCAAACTTTACATCCTCTGTTTTCAGAGATCTTTCCTTTTTTCCAGAGACATCTCCCTGCTTCAGATCCCTGCCTGCACAGCTTATAAAAAAGATTACAGTATAAATTATAAGTATTTTCATTTTCCACTCCATAAATACTTTTCATAAGGCGGGTCAGTTTCCACTGTTGCAATACTGCCGAGTGCAATATGTTTTAATACAATTGCATGAATGATCCCGAGAGCAGTCACATAATAAGGACTGTTTCTTACCTTTTCTCCCATTGCTTCAAGCACAAGTTCCTGAAGGTCAAATTCTCCCGTCTTAAGTCTTCTGATCACCCCTCTTTCAAGAAGAGTCAGAGTCTTGTGAAGAGCCTTGGCCGCACGTTTTGGATCCTTCGGCTCATCTCCGTGTGCAGGAAGAATTCTTTTCACAGGAATCTTTCCTATTCTTTCGAGAGACCGAAGATAATGTTCGAGATTTCCGTCCAGTTCCGCATACACTGCAGAAATATTGTTCAGAATCAGATCACCTGTAAAATAAATTCCCTCTCCGAGAATATACGGACTCAGATGCCAGTTATTATGGCCAGGGGTATGCATAAATCCCAAGAGTCTGCCTCCGATATCCACAACATCCCCTTCCACAAGTTCCACATCCATTTTCAGAATAGGATCTACTTTTACGGAACTTTCAAATGCTTTTTTCAGTCTGTTCCAGGGAGCCCCGGCCTTTTCGGTTTCCTTTTTTCTTTCTATCGGATCAGGCATCGCCTTGTAAATCAGTCTGCTCATTGCTCTCTGAAAGGTTTCCATATACTCCATATAGTTTCCGATCCGAGATGCCATTCCTGCCATTCCGTAATGTCTGGCATCACTGTACGCCCGGAGAGTCAGAGATCCGCTGATATGGTCAATATGATTGTGAGTATAAAAAACATGCCTGATCCGGGAAAAACTTAAGTTTATTTTCCTGAGAGCTCTCTGAAGAACTCCCATATTCTGAATATATCCTGAATCAATCAGTGCAGGCTCATCGGAGCATATAATATAAATATTATTCGGTGCATAAAAAGGCTGAGGAATCACCGCTTTGTAGATTCTGTCTCCGACTTCCTCAATCAGCGGCTGTTCGTCATATCTGTGAAGTTTCATATCAGCATGCGTCTCCTGCGCCGACCATCATTTCCTTCAGAGTTTTTCCGTCGAAACTGTGAATGGAAAATATATGAGAATCAAAACCTGAATTGCTGAAAACAAGATGAAATACACCGTCCAGAAAATACGCAAATACAGGATAATACTGTCCTCCGTATGCCGCCATTTCATCTGTCTGCTCTGCAGTATGCTCAAAAAGGATTTTTTCAGGGTTTTCGGAAGACACAATATAGTATGTATATATTTTATCCTTCATATAATCCTTCTGGACGGAAAATCGGGCAGATATGAAGTTTTTCTTAAGAACCGGATGTTCGAATTCATGGACAGCGGAGGAAACCAGGTTTTTGATTTTATCTGCAGAGATTTTTTTGGAAAGAAGGATTTTTTCAGCACTCGCCTGCAGTTTCTTCAGTCTTTTTTTATCTTTTATCTCCTTCAGAACGGATGAAGACAGCCTGCTGTTTCCATAGTATGCAAGAACTGATCCTTTTTCCGAAGAAATGACTGAGTACATCTGAGGATTGACTGTTCCTTTAAAACCGTTGATGTTCTGGCATCCCCATTTTACCGGTTCCTTCAGAAGCATCACTCCTGAACCGGTCTCCGAATAAAGGGATATTTTTTCCTTATCCTGTATTATTTTTTTACCAAGATAGGAATACTCAGAAAGGACTTCAGATGAACCTTTCCATTTGCCGAGTTTCAGACCCAGTATACGGAGAACTGCAGTATCCTTCCTGTCTGCATTCTGAAGAATTCCGATCATTTCTGCCTTTTCAATCTCTTCGGCAGCATGACGGCTGAGAAATTCAGAAGAAACAAATCCTTTTATCCCGTTCTGTGCAGTGATGTTCACCCACTCCGATTCTGTTTCATCTGATTTGGTCTGTACCTTGTCGCCCTTGTTCAGCTGAAAAACAACCTTTCCATCCACAGGTTTTTCTCTTACATTCAGCTTGCCTGAACCGATCACAACGTATCTGGTCTCTGCAAAAAGAGAAAAGACCAGGACAACACTCAGTAAAAATTTATATGCCATATCAGATAGGATAATTTCCCCAATGATTCATGCAAGTTTTTCTAAAAACATCACATTGCAGAATCGAGAAGCCAGTCCCCCGTCTGCACAGGAAGTTCTGAATTACAGTAAACGCATTTGAGAGAATCCGATTCCGGCAGAGGAGCACCGCAGGACGGACATCCCAGTTCAGCAAAACCGAAAACACCCGCACCGGAGGAAACATTTTTCACAAGCACAAGATTTACTTCCTGATAAATGCTTTCGCTTTCTTTTGCAAACGAAGCACTCCATTGAATGAATACTCTGCAGTGAATTTTTCCATCTTCGATTCTGCAGGAATGAAGAACAGCTGCTCCGATCACCGGGTCAGAAATATATTCAGGCTTCAGAAATCTTCTTTCCAAGAAGGATTCAGTAGAGAACCTTCTCGCAGGAAGAGAGTCACCCTTCCTTCTTGCTTCAATCCATTTCCAGAAAAGATGAGATGCTCTGTCTTCTATTAGCTGAATGCTTATGTCAGGCATCAGTTTCTGAATTTCGGAAAAACCGGGCGGGTTTCTGTCTTCTGTTTTCCATTCTTCTTCCTGTGTGATCTCAGAAAGAACCCAGTCATATTCTCCTGAATTGTATACAGTTCCGCAGGAAGCGCATTTGTTCACATTAGTGGAATTGTCCGAAGGAGAACCGCATTTAGGACAGTTCTCAAACAGAATCCCGGATTGATTTTTAGTCTTTGCATTTTTTCCGCGAATGAATGACCAGATTTCCGTATACTGCGAAAGATCAGCACTGTTCAAAAGTTTCTCTTTTTCTTCTCTGCTTAAGGACGTCTGTACATTGACGTCTCTCGCTTCGGCACTCAGCTGAACGTCAATCGTGAAAAGATTCTCGGAAGACTGAACTGAAATAATTTTAAGATCCCTGATTTTCCAGTCTTTCATCAGATTCACGATCCCGTCTTCTTTCATGATCGCAAGCTGTGTTCTGAATCTTCCGAATACTCCTGCAGACACAATGCTTCTTGCCGGTTTCATATTTCCGGAAATCCAGGCAAATGTCAGTTTTGCATACGTTCTTTTCACCTTTTCTAGAAATTCATTCTCGTCAAACAGCGGATCATTTGATTTCAGAATACTCATCTTTGAAAGCAGTTCAGACTGTTTCAGATTCAGTTCATTCTGTGCCGATGTTTTTCGGGATATAAAATATTTCCGAACCCTGTAGGCAATAAACCCGAAAAGAAGAATGACTGCAGAAGAAAAACCGAATACAATGAATGTTCCGTCCTCATTCCATATCTTCATTCTGTTCGAAAAACTCAGTCCGGAGATTTTTTCTGAGGAAACCGAAATTCTGACGAGAGCCGGATCATCACCTAGGTCAAGACCGTAATTAAAAATCACTGACTTTCCGGAAATCTCCTTTCGGACAGTGCCGGATTTTCTTTCTGCCGAAATCTCAAAATCGGAAAGGTTCAGTCCTTCTTCAAAATCGAGAACTATCCTTGTTTTCCTGACAGCATTTTTCTCAGTGTAAGGAGCAGTGTAAATATAATGATTTTTTCCTGATTCAGCATAAAAGTTTCCGAACAGTCTGTGTCTGACCTCGTATTTTTTCAGTTTGTCGGAAAGAAAAGAGTCAGTAATCGATTTATAATAAGAAGACGAATAATAACTCATATCCTTGGGACTGAATTCCACATCAAAAAAGAACTGTTTTGGAAATTGGGGATACTGGTTCTTCAAAAGCGGCTCATCCTCAGCCATTCTGTAAAGGACTGAACCGTAAGAACTGCTGTTTGCTTTTTTTGCCTGAAATGAATCCGACACGGAAAACACTCCGTCCTTTGAGAAAAACAGCCTGATCTCGGACTCGGAAACAGTTACATTGACGGATTCAGAAAAAACTTCTTCCGGAATGAGAGAATCATCGAAAGACTCGGGCGGGACAGACAGTTTCAGCAGAACAGGATTTTTTAATGATACAGTATTCATTTTTAATGATAAAGTGTTTCCCACTTTCAGTATGGTTTTTTCGGGGACTAAAGCAGGCTCCATCGTTTCTGAATCCAGAACCTGCACATCCTTAAACTCAAAACCGGCAGGAAGTTCTACTTCTGCCTCAATTTCCTTCAGAGAGGATGTTTTTCCGGAAAGAGGGCTGACAGGATACAGTATATAGGACTGACCTTTATCATTAAGAATATGACCGTAGGACTTTCTGTACAGAGAAAATTCAGCACTGTTTCCGCCGGCCAGAAGTCTCTTCACAGTATAAAATTTTGTTCTCAGATTCAAGCCGGCCCTTCCAAAATCATGCAGTTCATCCGAAGATTCCAGTTTCGTTTCCAAATTTACCGGCGTTATGGAATATTTTCTTTCCAGGTCAAAAACCTTTTTTTCTTTTCCTTTGTCCGATTCAGTATAACCGTCCAAGGTCCTGTATATAAAACCGAAGTGAAGTACCGAAAAATCTGCCTTCATCGATTCTCGGATTTCCAAACCGGCATCCCTGTTCAGTTTCAGAAAAGTTTTGTATTTTTTGACCTCATACTGAGAATCATTTGAAGCAAGGGCAGTTTGAACAGGATCCGGCTTCGAGACATTGCTGTGATTCGAAGGCGAAGTATTTGAGCCTGTCCTATGATAGGAACTTCCAGTCGTTGTGCTTGAACTGCTCCTGTAAGAGGAACTCGAAGAAGAACTTTTATACGAGGAGGAAGATGAGGATCTTCCGGAAGAGGAAGAGGATGAACCTCTGTAACTGCTCCCGCCTCCCGGCCTTGCGGATGAAGGGATATTGTAAATCAGAAACAGAAGAATGCAGGACTCGACGATCAGCTTTTTCATAAGAACCTCATTTGTTTAGACGTATTCAATGAAAGCAATATTCTCAGATTCTTACTTTTATCAGTTCATCCGATTTCTCGAACCCAAAAGCACCAAATTTGCTTGCCGTTTACATACATTTTCCCACAGAATGACTTTATGATACCTGAGAATAAACTGGTTCGGTTTGACTGGGCGATTAAGAATATTCTGAGAGACAAAGCCAATTTCGACGTGCTCGAAGGACTTCTCTCCGCCCTTCTGAAAGAGGACATCACAGTCCTGAATCTTCTGGAAAGTGAAACAAATCAGGAAGATGAAACGGACAAGTTCAGCAGAGTCGATCTTCTTGTCGAAGATTCAGAAAAGAGAAAATTCATCATAGAGGTGCAGAACAACAGAGAGACAGATTATCTGGAAAGATTATTATACGGAACCTCAAAGGCTGTCATTGAGAGTGTAAAACTGGGAGAAGGGTATTCCGGAATTTCCAAAGTGATTTCTGTCAGCATCCTGTATTTTAATCTGGGAAAAGGAGATGACTACATTTATTATGGAAGAACGGATCTTCTGGGAGTCCATACAAATCATCCGCTTGTCGTAAGGGAGCAGGTTCAGACTGCGGAAAACTTTGAGATTAAGATAAAACTGCAGGCTAAAAATATATTTCCTGAGTATTATCTGATCCACACGGAAAAATTTGAGAATGTCATCAGCTCGCCGATAGATGAATGGATTTACCTTCTGAAGAACAGTGAAATCAAAGAGAGTTTTCTGTCCAGGAACATCGACAAGGCCAGGGAAAAACTTCAGATACTGAATATGAGTTCCGAGCAGAGAAAGCAGTATGAAAGATATCTGATGAATCTTGCTTCAGAAAAAGACATCATCGAAACAGCCCGCATTGAAGGATTCGGTAAAGGTGAACAGGTCGGACTTGAGAAAGGTGAGCAGGTCGGATTTGAGAAAGGTGAGCAGGTCGGATTTGAGAAAGGTGAACAGGTCGGATTTGAGAAAGGTGAAGAGATCAGAATAGAGAAGGAAAACACTGCAATAGAAAATTTGCTTCGCATAGGAAAACTTTCGCCGGAGGAAATTTCACAGGTGCTGAATGTATCTTTGGAGAAAGTTCTGAAAATCAGAGAATCATTGGGTCAGTAAATGCGATCGACACCAGTATCTGCAAAACAGCTGTTTCGAAAAATCCCATTTGAAAAAAAAGAACTTTAAATAAGAGACTGCCCATTTTTTCTGGATTCAGCATGTCCCTGCTAATCATAAATCTGGGGATGTTGATCTCCCTCATCTGTTTTTATACAGGTTTTTTTTACCGTAAGAGAAACAGAATGATCCACAAAAACTTAGGTCTGACCGGCCTCGGTATCTCATTGCTTTCCGCGCTGTATCTTTTGGCAGGCAAGTATCTGGGAGGAGGAATCAGTTCCATGGGAATTGTTTCTTCATTTCCGAAAGAAATCATACTGACTCACAGAATTTTTGCGGGTATTGCCTTTCTTCTGATGCTCGGAATGGGTTATACCGGAATTACTGGAAAAAGAGATCTTCATATCAGAATACATTACTTTTTTCTTCCCCTCTATACATTGGTTTATATTTCAGGTTGCATAATTTTTTCCACAAGGCAGACAGGATGAACATCGACGAGCTAAAGACAAAAGCACAGGAAATCAGAAGAGAGATCATTAAAATGGTCGGAAATGCAAAATCAGGACATCCTGGCGGACCTTTGGGACTGGCGGATATCTATTCAGCATTGTATTTCAAAGTTCTGAACCATGATCCCAAAAATCCTGAAAAAGAAGACAGAGACAGGCTCATCCTTTCCAACGGACATGTCTGTGCAGTCAGATATGCTGCAATGGCTCTTTCCGGTTATTTTCCAATGGAAGAACTTTCCACTTTCAGAGCACTCGGAAGCAGACTGCAGGGACATCCTTCTACAAGATATCTGCCTGGCGTAGAAAGTTCTTCAGGGTCCCTCGGACAGGGACTTTCAGTTGCGACAGGAATTGCACTCGGTGCAAAGATGCAGAAAAAGAACTACAAGATATATGCCTGTATTTCTGACGGAGAATGCGGAGAAGGAATGACTTGGGAGGCAGCACAGTCTGCAGTCCATTTCAAACTCAACAATCTGGTGGCATTTATGGACAGAAACTTCATCCAGATCGACGGATTTACAGAAGACATTATGAAACTCGAACCGCTCGGAAAAAAATTCGAGATGTTCGGATGGAATCTGATAGAAGCGGACGGACATGATATGAAAGCAATCCTGGACGCATTTGAAAAAGCGAAGGCAAAGACAGAAGGACCTACTCTGATTGTATTCCGGACAATCCTTGGAAAGGGTGTCAGTTTTATGGAAAATAAACCGGAATGGCACGGAACTCCTCCAAATGCAGAGCAGATGGAAAAGGCACTTCAGGAAATAGGCGCCTGAACAATGTACCGTTTTCCTCATAAGAATATTCTGGATACTGATCAGTTCAGCAAGGAAGATCTGGACTTCATCATTTCAAAAACGAACAGAATGAAAGACCTGCTTCATTCAGGTCAGGCATTCGGACTTCTGCATGGAAAACTTCTGGCCTCACTTTTTTTTGAGGCATCGACTCGAACCAGACTTTCCTTTGAGTCTGCAATGGAAAGACTGGGGGGACGCGTGATTTCCACAGTCGGATTCCAGTTTTCTTCCATCTCCAAAGGTGAGACACTGTATGACACAATGAAGATGATTGAAGCATATGCAGACATTGCAGTCATCCGTCATCCAGTGGAAGGTTCCTCCAGAATTGCAGCAGGTGCAGTCAAAATGCCGGTGATCAATGCCGGTGACGGTGCGGGACAGCATCCTACTCAGGCACTTCTGGATATGTACACAATCAAATCCGAAAAGGGCACACTGGACAATATCACTGTCGGTTTTGTGGGTGATCTGAAATACGGCAGAACAATCCATTCACTGATCAGACTTCTGCACCATTACAAAATTCATCTGTATCTGATTTCTCCTGAAGAACTCTGTCTTCCCGACTATTACAAAAAAGATCAGTCCAATTCACTTCTGACTTTTGAAGAAACAAGGGACATCAAGGCCATCTGGGACTGCGATGTGGTGTATGTGACCAGGATTCAGGAAGAAAGATTTCCCGATCATAGAGAATATGAGAAACTTAAGGAAACTTACAAAGTGAACAAGGAGCTGATTCTTGCCTCCCGAAAAAATACGACTGTCCTTCACCCGCTTCCTAGAGTCTCAGAACTTTCCACCGATGTGGATGATCTTCCAAATGCAGCCTATTTTCGTCAGGCTGAATATGGTGTTGCGGTCAGAATGACTCTCCTCTGTCTCTGCCTGGGAGTTGAGATCCCTGAATAATTGATTGAAATAAAATTCTGAAGGAAAAAAGTAGATTTATGGTGTTTCAGCAGCGAAGATCAGAAAGAGTTTCTTACAAAAACTTTTCCGACTACTCTGTCAGTTTTACTGCAGGCGATAAAACATATTCAGGCCTTTTAGGAAATATTTCAGACGGAGGAATGTGTGCTATTCTTCCTGCAGAGTTCCCTGCAGAGGTCGGTCTTCTTCTGCAGGGTGAGCTGAAATACAAACCCTATTCCGATGTATACCAGATCAGCACAAAAATTGTATGGAAAGCAAATTACCTTCTTAAAGACGAACCGATGATTATGATCGGGATGGAATTTTCCGAAAAGTTCGTACTTCCTGAGTATCTGATTGCACTGAGTATGTCTTTTGAAGCATAAATGAAATACTTACTCACCTTACGCAGGTGGGGCGTTTTTGGCGAGGGCCTACCGGCGGTTTTAAGGGCTTCGCCCTTAAAAATCCCGTTTTTACTGATCCATTAGATTTTCCTAATGTTTTCTCAAAATTACAGCATCTAGACAGCATATTGTATTTACGTAAAGTGAGATACTTATTTAATTTTTGCTCAGATCCAAATTAAACATCGTTAACTATAGATCAATCTTTTTCTGATAAAAAATCAGAAATGGATTGAAATCCTGCGTTTATCTGTCAAAACTGTCCGCCTATAGGGAGAAAAAAATGGCTTTTACGGACAACTACAGAAGACAGCACGATGAAATATTGGACTTAGCGGGACAGCTTGCAGCAAATCTTACGATAGATAAAATCAAAACGAATACAGATACTGTTCTGAATCTGCTTTCACAGTTTTCTGCTAAACTGAATATCCATCTGACAATGGAGGACAAGGCACTGTATCCTAAACTGCTCGGAGCGTCTGATAAGAAAATAGCAGAAACTGCAGCAGTATTCCAAAATGAAATGGGCGGAATCAAACAGGTTGTGGAAAAATATATTGGAAACTGGTGCTCAAAAGCGAATCTGCAAGGGGATCCTCAAAAATTCATTACAGACACGACTGGACTTTTAGGTGCGCTGAAAGCAAGAGTAGACAAAGAGAACACAATTCTCTATCCAATGGCAGATCAGTTCTAAAATGATCTCTTTTTTAGCCGGTCTTTTTTTCGGTATCCTTATTTCAGTATCTGCTTCTCTTTATTTTTTTATAATTATACGGAACAGAATACAGGTCAAGACTGAAGAGATCGGCTTGAAAACAGATCCATCCGAAAGGTTTTTCTCGGAAAGCAGACTGCTTTCAAAAACAAAACTTTCGGATCTTCTGAACTCTGCAGTAAACAGCATCAAAAAAGGATTCATTGAAAAGTACAGAGAGTTTTTGGAAAAACTCAGTTTCAATCTGAATCAGTATGAAAGCACATTAAACCTTTTCGATAACATATCCGGAACCTTCATTCAGGTATCACAGAGTCAGTCGGCTTCCACGCAGGAAATGGCAGCATCCACTGAAGAAATCCTGTCCTCCTTTAAAAACATCGGGGCAAGTGTAACCGAACAAAGCACAGAACTCATCCATATCAATGATATACTTCAGAATCTGCTTATAAAAATGAGAAATACAGATCGAGATCTTTCCGAATTCTCAAAAGAAATCAAATCCTTTTCTGAAAATCTTATTTTTATGGAAGGCCTGGTGGAAAATGCATCTGAATCCATTCGAAACACAAAGACCACATCGCAGAGAATCAACCAGATCGCAGATGTGATTAGGGAAATCTCCGATCAGACAAATCTTCTTGCACTGAATGCTTCGATCGAAGCGGCAAGGGCGGGAGAGAAAGGAAGAGGATTTTCAGTCGTTGCAGGAGAAGTTTCCAAACTCTCTGAGAGAACAGTCAAAAGTGTCAAAGAAATTGAATCCTGCGTAAAGGACAATTCCCGATTTGTAACCACCGGTGAAGAGAAAGTCAAAGCGGTATATGAAATAATGAAAGAATCATCAGACTGGGCTTTGAAATTAAGTTCAGTCATCAGCAAATTCTCTGCACTGATACGGGAAGAATCTGAAGTCGCAGAATCTGTATCCAAAATTCTTTCTACAGTAAAGGAAAGAGGAGAATCCATTAAAATTGCAGCGAACGAACAGGTGCTTGCCATCAATGCAATTACCGAAAAGGCACAGCTCATTTCAGAAGAATCCGATATGATATCTATGCATTCCTTTGAACTTTCCGCTCTTTCGGATGATCTGAAAAGAATCAACGGAATTTTTAGAACAGAAATCTCAGGTATTCAAAATGACCGAACTGAAAAAATCGCTTAAGCCTCTCCATCTTTGGGGAATTGCAGTAGGACTTGTCATTTCAGGAGATTATTTTGGCTGGAATTACGGATATTCAGTCTCAGGTCTTTTCAGTTTTTTTTCCGCCGTCATTTTTGTAACAGTTTTTTACATCGGTTTTGCTCTGAGTTTTACTGAACTCACTACGTCGATTCCGAATGCAGGAGGTCCTTTTGCATATGCAAAGACAGCTCTCGGAAATACAGGAGGATTCATCGCCGGATTTTTCACTCTGACTGAATTCCTGCTTGCCCCTCCGGCAATTGCATCGGCTCTGGGAGCCTATCTGCATTCACTGATTCCTTCCCTTTCCCCTGAGCTGATTTCATTTACTTCTTTCATTCTGTTTCTGGCACTCAATCTTCTGGGTGTGGAGCAGACTGCAAAATTTGAACTTTTTGTAACTGGGGCCGCCGCATTGGGAATCCTTTTCTACTGCACGCTTGTATTTCCGTATTCCGATATCGGTCTTACATTTCGAAAAATGGATCAGTTTTCCTGGATGGAATTTATGCATGCAATTCCTTTTGCCATCTGGTTTTATCTTGCAGTGGAAGGTGTGGCGATGGCTGCCGAAGAAACGGAAAATCCCAAAAAAGATATTCCTATGGGATACAGTCTCGGAATCGGAAGTCTTGTTCTTTTCGCTGTTTCAGTTCTTCTGATTACTTCAGGCACGGGAATGTCTGAAAAACTTTCCAAGTCGGACAACCCTCTCCCTTTGGTACTTTCTTCATTATATCCGGATAAATTATATATCGTCAAAATATTTTCAGTTCTGGGACTGGCAGGGATTATGGCATCTCTTCTCGGAATTATCCTCGGATTTTCCAGACAGATTTATGCACTTGCCCGTGAAAGATTCCTTCCCTCATTCCTGGCTGATCTGAATGAGAAAAACGGCGCACCCACAAAGGCAATTCTCGCAGGAGGGCTCTTCGGTCTCATCTGTCTTTCACTTGGAAAAACAGATGAACTGATCACAGTATCCGTACTTGGAGCTGCAGGAATGTACATTGTCAGCCTTGTCAGTCTTTTTGTTCTGAGAAAAAAACAGCCTGAACTGAAACGTCCTTTCATTACACCGTTTTTTCCCTATCTTCCTGCGCTCACTCTGGCTGCCGGTGCTGTCTGTTTCGTTTCCGTCTTCCTTCAGAAACCGTATCTGGCAGGAGGATATTTTATATTTTTCTTTTTCAATCTGATTCTTTTTAAGATATTTCATAATTAATAACTCACCTACACACGAAGTGCGTAAGGTGAGTTGATAAATCAGTCAGAGTGACGGATATTCAGACTGCAGATGCTGATATTTTTTGAACTGATGTCCTTCTCGAAATAGCAGAAACTCTTTCGAATTTTCAATGCCAGAAATTCATTCTGATCGCGGACAGTCAGAGTGTTTTCATCCCCGTCGCTTACGAAAGCATCTCTGCCGTAAGAATCCAGATCTTTGACGAGTTTCTTAATGCTCAGTTCATGCCCGTGAATCCTGTGTACCTTAAACCTGTCAAAATGGATGTCGAAAGGAGAGAAGCTCAATTGGTTCGAATAGTCAAATACAATTTCGTTTCTGTAGGAACTCTGCCCGACTGAACCTCTTATCAGACTTTCTTCATATTTTTCCGGCGGGAAAGATCCGTAAGGTGTAGCCATTGCATACATTGTATACGGAAGAAACTTGTACAGATCTCTCTGGCAGAATGCAATCTGCTCGGATACTCTTTTCGGAAAAAACCGAAAATTGAGATGAGTGAATGTATGATTTCCAATTTCGTAATTGTGCTGAATCAGGAACTCCATCTTTTTTTTTATAAGACTGGGCTGTCCGAAAAATGTGTTTGCAGAAACAAAAAACATTGCAGTCAGAGGATAATCAGGATTTTCCAGTTTAAATTCTTCCATCATTCCGACTGCGCTGTCCATACTGATATTTCCATCCTTGTCCATTTCAAACTGGGAAATGGAAGAATCGTCAAAACTGATCACTACCGGTTTTTTCCCTTTTGGAACCCGGAAAATTCCCCTCATAAAATCCGAAACTTTTATCGGATAAAATCCTTCTTTTTTCAGGAGTTTCAGATCCTCCTTGAATTCAGATCTTTTTCTGATTAAAAAGTTATCAATGCTTCCGATCTGATGGTAGGTGATCACTGCAATTTTTCCCATTTCATTCGGTATGGGGTCTGCAGGAGTGAAATTTTTAGTATTGTTCAGTAATGGAAGGGAATCAAAATATCCGAAAAAAGTGAGCAGATAAAGGAGCAGAGATTTAAGCATTCTCAACTGCAGCATCTTTTCTGAACCCCGAAAAGAAAAGACTTTTCCGCCTTTTCAAAAGCAGGAGTCAATTTGGCTCGATATCAAATTGGACAAATCAAAATATTCTATTCTTCATTCGTATTTTCAGAAAAAACTTGTCAGTAGACCAGAATCGAACAGAATGACTGAAAAAAATTCAGGAACTAATAATGAGACGAGGAACAGCAATTTTACTTTCGTTTGTTTTACCCTGCCTTCTGGCATTTTCCGCTCTGAATGCAGAGGAACACGGGAAACCGGACGTTCCGGCAAAAGAACAGCAGCACAATACTGCAGATCATAAGGATTCAGGCAGTCACCACGAAGTCAAGGGAGAGGCTCTGGAACTTTGGTCAGTCATTCCGTTTGTGATCATTCTTCTCTGCATCGCAATTTTCCCAGTATCTTCGCACAGTCTGGCACATTGGTGGGAGCACAACAATAACAAGCTCCTGGTTGCATTGAGTCTTGCGGCAGTATCTTTCGGGATTCTGATGGCCAAAGGATGGGGGGAGAAAATCTACCATACGATAGTCTTCGACTATGTTCCGTTCATCATTCTTCTGGGAAGTCTGTTCTACATTTCCGGCGGAATTGTACTGAAAGGGGATATTGAAGCAAAACCTGTCAACAATCTGATCTTCCTTCTGATCGGAGCATTTCTTGCTTCTTTTATCGGAACGACAGGGGCTTCCATGCTTCTCATCCGTCCGCTTCTGAAGACAAACTCGGAAAGAAAACATGTTGTGCATACTGTAGTATTCTTTATTTTCATGGTTTCCAATATCGGGGGTTCACTGACTCCGCTCGGAGATCCTCCTCTTTTCTTAGGTTATCTTCAGGGAGTTCCGTTTACTTGGACTTTCTCTCTTTTTCCTGAAATGGTTTTTGCAATTGCACTGTTGAGTGTAGTGTATTTCATATGGGATACAAAAATGTACAGTCTGGAAGACAAAAAAGACATCAAAAAGGATCACAGTGCTGCACAGCCGATTTCTATGTCCGGTCAGCTGAATCTGATCTGGCTTCTGGGTGTCGTGCTTTCAGTTGCTTTTCTGAACGAAAACTACATTCCCGCAATCAAACACAAACCTTTCATTGCATTTGTGCGTGAAGCAGTCATGATTCTTCTTATCATTGCATCCAAGATCACTTCCGATCCTAAACTCAGAGAACACAACAAGTTCACTCTCGGACCGATTCAGGAAGTGGCATATCTTTTCATCGGTATTTTCATCACGATGATCCCTGCACTGATTCTTCTTGAAACAAACGGCAAGGCACTCGGTGTAACCAAACCTTGGCAGTTTTTCTGGGCATCAGGAGCATTCTCGTCTGTTCTCGACAATGCACCTACATACTTGACTTTCTTAAGTCTCATCAAAGGTCTCGGATATGCTTCCGTTCAGGAAATACTTGCAAATGCGGATGCTTCCGGCCTGCTGAAAGCAATTTCTGTGGGGGCAGTTTTCATGGGAGCAAACACTTACATTGGAAATGCGCCTAACTTTATGGTGAAATCAGTTGCAGAAGAAAACAAAATCAAGATGCCTAGTTTCGGAGGATACATCCTGTATTCATTCGGAATTCTGATTCCTACTTTCATTCTGATTACCTTTATTTTCTTCCTTTAAGAGACAACTAAGGGCTGTGTGAAAAGCAATATTTCACGCGGAGACGCGAAGAACGCGAAGAAATGAGTCAGGGCTGTCACCCTGAGCCTGTCGAAGGGCTGTATTGTTAAGCATAGATTCGACAGGCTCACTATGACGCTTTCGCTAATTTGCTTTCCTTTTACAACGCCTCTACCGAACCCTGCACTTGAATTTCTGTTTGACAGAATCCTCAAAAATTGAATCCAATTACAATATGACGACGCTGCTCGAACATCCTGCAGTTCAGGCCTTGGTGAATCGAATGAGCCTGGCTGATTATCACAGACTTGCAGAACTGGGACTTATCCCCGAAAAAATAGAACTCATTGACGGAGTGCTGATAAACAAGATGCCCAAATCTCCAAAACACGCTTACACTGTCGATTATCTGCTTTCCATTTTTCGAAATATTTTCCAGCAAAATTTCATTATTCGATCCGAGCAGCCGATTTCCATAGGAAATTCAGAGCCGGAACCGGATATAAGCATCATTCTGCATACAATTCTGGATTGAACTGCGGCCCATACCGGATATCTTAGAATCTCATCCCGATTCCAAGAGCACCTATTCCAATATTAGTCTGTCCGATACCCGTAATCGAAAGAGACTGTCCCCTTCCTTCCAGATAATAAAAAAATGTATCATAATTAAACTGGATTCCAAGCTTGGCCTCACCTCCTCCGACCGAACAGCTCGAACCAAGACAGCTTCCTCCCACAAGACCGAATCCTATGTATGGGTCAAAGAAACTGTCTCCGTTCAAATGAAAGTTGAGATTTAATGCACCTGTCCCAAGACTGATTCCAGAATTCTCTGCTCCAAACAGACTTCCAACACCGTTCATAAGGAGAAGTGCCTGCAGAGCATTTGCAGACTTTTGTCGGGGAACTGCCAGTAGCAGCAGCAGAGTATTTTCATCCAGACCGCTCGATTTCTGTTTCATATTCAGCTGTGTTCCTCCGATGCTGATTCCGTAACCGACAGTTTTTGTCTCTCTATATTCAAAACCCATCTGTCCGTTAAATGCCGTTCCTGAAAAAGAACCTGAAGCTGCAGATCCGCCTCCACCCTGAAAAAACCAATACCAATTTTTTAACGGCATATCTGTATCGTTCTTTTCTTGAGCAAGGAACACTGAAAAATTCATTAATAAAATTAAGATTATTCTTATCATATAAATACTGATTTTGAATCAAGTGACAGCTCGTCAATAAAAAAGGTTTTATTATGTTTTTTTTTAGACACGAAATATATTATACTGATTTTCAAAAGTCTTTGCACATTTACACCCTCTCAACTCGATAAAATCTGGGCTGCCGACAGAAAAAACGGAATGATTTGGGAATATCAATGTACAGCAATTTCGATCTTTTTAAGAAAATTTTATCGATAAAACTAGGTTATTTCAGCGGAGCAGAACCGAAATAAACTGACAAAAAGAGTTTGACTCTTCATTTCAATGAACAAAATGGAAGGAAGAGATGAAATTAATTCTGATGATGCTCTTGACTATAGTTTCAGTCTCTCTGTATTCTCAAACATCTGAAGAAGTGTCCTTTCCTGTAAGCGAGAGAACGAAATCTCACATGATTGGAAAATACCTTTATGTTTATGAAGATATGGCAAATTCACTTAAAATTGAAGATGTTTCAAATCCTTCATTTTCTGATAAATTTCTGCTGAATTCAAAGGAAACAGTCAACCGTTCCTACACAGAAAGTTCCATTTGGATAAAACTGAATCTGGAAAGGGAATCTTACAGCGAGAGCAGATTCCTTATGGAAATCAGTTATCCTCATCTCGATCATATAGAGGTTTACTGTCTAAAGAACGGATATTGGGAACGTGAGGATTACGGGGACAGGATTCCTTTCAGCACAAGAAAGATAAAATCAAGAAACTTTGTCATTCCTGGAGATTTCGGAACTGAGCAGAGAATTTCATATTATTTCAGAATCCGGACTGACGGACTCATGATTGTTCCTGTCTCAGTTTATACGTATACTGATTATCTGAACAGCAGCTCTGCAGAAGAAGCCGTTTATATTCTGTTTTACGGGATGATGCTGATTATGATCTTTTACAACGGATTCATCTGCATTGCATTCCGGAGTGTTGCCTATCTTCTTTACTGCATTTCCACATTTCTCACAATGATGTTTTATCTTTCATTCTACGGACACGGATTTCAGTTTGTCTGGGGAAACAGCATCTGGTGGCAGAATTATTCTGCGATTACAGTGACCGGATTTGCCTGGATCTTCACACTTGCCTTTACTCACAGATTTCTGGATATTAAAAACAGCCATAAATACCTGCATAGAATTTACGTCGGTCTGTCTCTTTTTATCCTTCTTGCATTCTGCTGTTTTTTTCATTCCAAGCAACTGATGCTTCTTGTACAGAACTTTTACGGGATTTCTGCAGCCTTTTTTGCATTCACTGCAGGTCTCATCAGTCTGTTCAAAGGATACAAAGCAGCAAGATTTTTCGTAATCGGCTGGGCAACTTTTCTAATCGGGGCAGTACTTTTCATCCTTCACGTTCGCGGCATCTTTGAAAAAAGTTATTTCATTGATCATATCATGCAGATCGGAACCGTCATTGAACTTGCCCTTCTTTCTCTGGCTCTTGCAGACAGATACAAATTCATACAGGATGAGAATATCCGTGTCCATAAGGAAAATTCAGACTTGGAAAGAAAAGCAAAGGAGGAGCTGGAAGGAAAGGTAAAAGAACGCACTCTGGAACTGAATAAAAACCTGGAACTGATTGAGGCCGATTTGGCAATGGCCAAAAAAATTCAATCCTATACATTAAGTTCCGATCTCTCAAAGATACAGGAACTGGAAATTGCAATAAAATATAATGCAATGAACAAGGTGGGAGGAGATTTTTACCATATCCGCAGACTGAACGAAAAAACTGTACGATTCTTTCTCGCAGACGCAACAGGACACGGAGTTCAGGCAGCAATGATCACTATGGCAATTCAGGGAATTTATGACGGAATCAAAAATTATGAACTGCAGACAAATCAGATTATGGAAATTTTCAACAATGAATTTATCCGAAGGTACGGACAGCTGAATTCTTTTCTGACTTGCATACTGCTCGACATTCATACGGATTCAGGGAAAGTGATTTATTCTTCAGCCGGACACCCTTCCGCCTTTTTGCTGAAAGAAAAGGATTTTGAGCTTCTTCCTAAAACGGGACCTCTGGTCGGATTCATAAAAGGTCAATCCTATAAAATCCGGGAGACCGTGCTGGAAAGCAGCAGCAGACTTTACATTTACACTGACGGGATATTTGAAGAATTTTTGGGCGGTCAGGAATATGGAGAAGAAAGGCTTTACCAAGTCCTTCTGAAAGCAAGAAATGAAAATATGGAATCTGCCATTTCTAAAGTGTTTGAAAATCTGCGGGAGTTTTTAAATGGAACAGAATTTCAGGATGATATTGCGATCATTGGAATCGAACACAAAAGAAAAAATGCAGATAATCCATCTGCCTTCCTCTCTGAGAAAGCCTAAAAATGAATTGGAAAAGCAGGCACAAAATTAAAATTGGACTATGATTTACGGTATACTTGGTTCCGTCTTTAGTTTAATTGGAATGGCACTTTCCTTCGCTCTGACAAAGGAATACTTTGGAGGTGCCGGGGGTGTTGTAGATGCGGCCTGTTCTGCATTCGGCGAAGAAGGTGCATGTGCAAAGGTTGCGGCGAGCTCCTATTCAGCGATTCGGGGGCTGCCTGTCCTGGGAGATGTTCCCGTTGCCGTGATAGGTCTCATATTTTACGGAATTCTTCTGTGTGCATTCATCCTTTTTATCCAGAGAAAAGATGCGGAAGAGAAAAAACTTTTCCTGTCCACGGCACTTCTTTTTTCAGGAGCAGGAATCATCGCTGATCTTATATTCGGATTCATTTCAGCAAAACTTGTAGGGGTCCTCTGCCCTCTCTGTGTAATGACATACGGAGTCACTCTGGCTCTCTTCATTACAGCTTACATTGGAATCAAAAAAACAGAAACAAAGGAAAAAGGAGGAATTCAATCTATCATGAAAGACGGATTCAAAAACTTCACAAAAAATATCAGCACATTCGGAACAGCGTTCATACTGCTTTTGGCAATAGGGATCGGATGCGGAAAGACAAGCTCTCAGTCGAGCGGAGGGGAACCCGGTTCACAGGATATGACTTCGGCGAAGATCCAGGCATATGAAAGCGGTCCTAAGGTAAAAATCGAGACAGCCGGAATTCCTTTTGCAGGGGATGCAAAAGCGCCTATCGTAATTGTCAAATATGCTGATTTCAACTGTGTGCATTGCATGCATACAAGCAAGGATCTGAAAGGTATTCTGGCAGAATTCTCCGGACTTGTGAAAGTATATTATAAAAATTTTCCTCTCGACGGAAACTGCAACAGACTAGTGAACAGAAAAGACCCCAATGCCAGTTCCTGCGTAGCAGCAACTGGAGCACTCTGTGCAGACAAGCAGAACAAGTTTGTGCCGTTCTATAATGCTTTATATGAGGACTCGGAAAGAGGTGTCAGACATTCCGTTCCTACAGTTCTCGAAATTGCAAAAAATCAGGGACTCAATATGCAGAATTTTCAGAGCTGTCTGAACAGTCCTGAGATCAAGGCAAAAATCGGAAAGGATGTGGATGAATCTGAAAAACTGAACATTCAGAGCACACCGAGTCTTTTCATCAACGACAAGGCTCTGGATTCAGGCTCCCCCGATCCTCAATTCCTGAAAGCACTTGTACGCCATCTTTCAAAGAAAGTATAATCCATGACAGAAGAATTAGAATTTAATGATTTAGTAAGACAGAGAATTGCGAAGGTGGAAGAACTTCGCAAAAAAGGACACAATCCCTACCCTCTCCGCTTTTTTCCAAATGCAGTTTCAGCAGATCTGATTTCAAGATTTGATTCCATCTATGTTCCGATTGAAAACAAGGACAAACCTCTTTACAGACTAGGAGGAAGACTCCACGCGAAAAGAGTGATGGGAAAGGCAAGCTTCGGTCATATCAAAGACAAGGCAGGCAATATTCAAATCTATGCAGCAAGAGACGATCTGGGAGAGGAAAAATACGGACTCTTCAAATCTCTCGATCTGGGTGATCAGATTGGAATTGAAGGATATCTTTTCAGAACTCAGAAAGGAGAAATTTCCATTCATGTGACCGATCTGCATCTTCTGGCAAAATGCATCCGTCCTCTTCCTGTCGTAAAGGAAAAAGACGGAGTAGTCTTTGATGCTTTCAGCGACAAGGAGCAGAGATACAGAATGAGATATGTGGATCTGACAGTGAACGATCATGTCAGAGAAACATTCATTATGAGAAGCCGAATTGTGCAGGAAGTGAGAAACTTCTTCATCAGTGAGGGTTTTCTCGAAGTGGAAACTCCAATGATGCAGCCCATTGCAGGAGGAGCAGCTGCACGTCCTTTCATCACCCACCACAATACTCTGGATATGGATCTTTACTTAAGAATCGCACCGGAGCTTTATCTGAAAAGACTTATCGTGGGCGGAATGGACAGGGTGTTTGAAGTGAACAGAAACTTCAGAAATGAAGGAATTTCTCTCAAACACAATCCGGAATTCACTATGATGGAAGCCTATATGGCCTACGGCGATATGGAAACAATGCTGAAACTCACCGAGAAACTGTTCGTGCATATTGCGACTGCCACTGGAAAAGGACTGAAGATTCCATACGGAGAACATATGGTAGATCTTACTCCTCCCTGGAAAAGAATCACCTATGTGGACATCATTAAGGAATATTCCGGAATTGACTTCAGTCAGGTTAAGACGTTGGCCGAAGCCAAGGAAAAGGCCAAAAAAGCCGGTGTGGATGCAGAAGACTGTGTAAGCATCTGGAAGGCTGCAGATGAAGTATTCTCACAGAAGGCAGAGCCGAATCTGATTCAGCCTGTATTTGTGACTGACTATCCGAAGGAGCTTTCCCCTCTTGCAAAGTCCAGAGAGGACAATCCTGCTTATGTGGAAAGATTTGAACCTTATATTGTAGGTCGTGAGATAGGAAATGCATTCTCGGAACTGAATGATCCTTTCGATCAGAAGGCAAGGTTTGAAGAACAGGTTGCGCAGAGAGAGGCTGGCGACGATGAAGCATTTATGATGGATCATGATTTCATCAGAGCCCTCGAATATGGAATGCCTCCTACAGGAGGACTTGGAATCGGGATAGACAGACTGGTCATGCTTTTCACTGACAGTCCATCCATCCGTGATACAATTTTCTTCCCTCTGATGAGACATCAGGAGCATTTTCAAGGCTGAAAGAGAATT
>JBPOJG010000493.1:0-1537 GCA_052033835.1 Spirochaetota bacterium | reverse complement strand
CGAAAAGAAGCACTTTCTGCATTGAAACCGGCTCTGGCTGAAAAATACAAAATCTGAAAGATCGGGAGTTTCGGTTCCTTTGCCGATGGAACTTTTTCCGATACAAGTGACATAGACATCCTCGTGGAATTTGACGAAACTCCCGGCTGGAGTTTTTTCCAGCTGAACAGAGAGCTGGAAAGTGTATTTCATCGTAATGTAGATTTAATTACACATGATGCATTAAAATCCATTATAAAAGAAAATATCCTGAGCAGGGTTCTGTTTGTATGAAGAAAGTAGACTTTGGAATTATATGGAAAATTACAAAGGATTTTCTGCCTGACAACCTAAAGATAATCCAAAAAATTAAATCTTCACTGCTTTGAAAACTTCGTTTTTCTGCAGGACAGGCTATTTGCCAAAATCAATACTGCCATACTGTAAATTCTCAGCATTGTATTTCTCCTTGATCAACTTTGACTTCTGCAGACGCAATTTCAAGTCCTGAATTCATCTAAAAAGTGCTCGCACTCCTGACAGGATAATTTTTTATTATAGGAATTCAAGGTCGATGTCTGGATTGAATCTGACTGATTCAAAAAAGGACAAATCTTCAATGAAAGACAGGATATAAATATGCCGGAAATTGCAAATATCAAGGTTCCCAAAAGTTTTGCTGAGTCTATTGAGCTTCTTAGATCCAGACTGATTACTGCAGTCGATACTGGAAATGAGGAAGATGTCAAAGCTATCCTGGAAGTTGGGGTCGGTCCGAATTTTCAGCCTCCTGAGATTGCTTCCCCGATCAATTATGCTGTGGCCAGATATTCATTGGAAATTCTGAGAATGCTTTTGGTTCACGGTGCAAATCCAAATTTTACAACATCAGGAACAATCACGACGCTCGGACAGGCTTGTGCAAACGGCAGACTGGATATGGTCGAGCTTCTGCTCGACTGGGGTGCAAATGTGGACGGATCCAATGCTGCTGAGAAAAAAACGCCCCTGATGATCGCTGCTGAAATTGGAAGAGATGATATTATAGATACACTTATCGAAGCAAAAGCAAATCCGAATCTGAGAGACAAGACCGGTAAAAACGCTTTGGAGTATGCGCAGGCCGGCAGTCATTCGCTTGTTGTATCCATCCTGGCATCTCTGACTGCAGGTGCAAACGTGGAAGTGGAGCCTCTCATCAAGGAAGCGGATCTGATCGGACAGGAGATTGCAAAACATTCACTGAAGCAGGCCTTGGCACTTGCGATTGTAAATGAGGAGCGCAAGAAACATTCACTTCCGACTTTTAAAGTCAATCTTCATGCAGTATTTTCCGGCAGTTCAGGAACAGGAAAAACTACGTTTGCCAGATACTATGCACAGGAGATTAAAAAAATAGGCATTTTGAGATCCGGGCATATTGTGGAAGTATCAAGACTGGATCTGGTGGGAGAGTATATCGGTCAGTCTGCACCCCGCACTGCAGATGCAGTCGAGAGAGCCAGAGGCGGAATTCTATTCATAGATGAAGCATACAGTCTAAAAATTGATAAAAATG
>JBPOJG010000455.1:0-2782 GCA_052033835.1 Spirochaetota bacterium | reverse complement strand
TTTATAATATATCTCTTTTCCACTTTCTTTCTTTTTTTCTTATGGAAGAAAAAAGAAAGAAAGTTGAGCAAAGAAAGAGGCGAGCTTTGCAAAGCCTTCAGGCGGGCAAAGCGAGGCCTGCTAGGTTTCGCTCTTCGAGCGAAAGGGGGGAAGAACCCGCTGCTCGACGTGCAGGCACGCTTCGCTGTTGGCCACGCCTTCGGCTGCCTGTGGGAGATGTTTGGCAGTGTTGAGATGATGTCTTCATCTGCAAGCAGCCTCATCTGCTTTCTTCACAATAGGCATCCATAGTTTTTACTGCTCCTATTTCTTATCCGACGGACACTTGCTGTAAACATAGTTTCTGCTGTATAAAAGAGTCTTATGTACATAGTGGTTAAATTTCAACTGCTTCGTTGCAGGATAATAGGTCAGCCAGTTATATGTTGCATATTCAGGAAAATCAGGAACAGCTTTCAGTGTAATAAAAAAAATATGTTGATTTTTATCCCGCCCTTTATTGTATTCAGTTAAAATAGAATAATTGGATACATTTCGAGGCGGCTTAGCTCCATCGAAAATAGTAGCCCTTCTTTGAATCAGGTCTTTCTCACAGAAAGTAAAAGATTCAATTATATACCTCCCATTTGGTCCAGTATCTGGATCTACCAACATTTTTTCAGTAGTCCAGACCCCTTTCAATTCAGCAGGAATTCCTCCTTTACGTCCAAATTCTTTTGATGCTGTTTCCAGTTCTTTCTCAGTTGGTCTGGGACGAAGATTATCTTTACCGGTAAGATTCTCACCATTAAAAAGAAGTACTAAAAAAAATGTTATATTAAATATTAATGATATTTTCATTTTTTTTCATCCTGTATTTTTTTAGGGTTTTTGCAGTATGCATTGCTACACTCGAATTCGTCCGGCATAAACTGGGATACTATTTTATTTGTATCCAAAACATTTCCATCAGAATCTCGATACTCCTGGTGAATGTGAGTTCCATAATTCGGCATTCCCCCGATCCTGCCTATGTATTCGCCTCCTTTTAATACCTGCCCATCAAAGATATAGGCTGCATGTCCTGAAGAATGGTATGTCTTCTGACTTCCCCCGCCGTTTGTGAATTCTACGATAACCGGGTTGTAATTACGGTTATCCCCTGGCGGCAACATAATTACTTTTCCAGGTTTGGATGCAAAAAAATCAGGTTCTTTCATTACTGATTTCCCATTAACATTTTCCATTTTTACTGCACCGTCAATGCCATAGTGTGCTCCTGAATGAGATGTATCAGTATCTTTCAGTTCTTCATATTTTTGGGGGGCTTCAAAGTGAACAGGATCATCTATCCTGATTATATGAGCAGGAGGATAATTCCCCGCTTTGTTCTTTTCCACATCATTGCCTTCCTGCTTAGATATCCTAAAATGCACATCCGAATTACTGCTGCTGCTCATTGAAGTTCTCTCATACTGTGCCATAATCCAGTTTTCTCCCGCTCCTTTGTCCGACATATTCCGGTAAGCCCTGACAGTCACAGTTCCCGGAGGCTTGCCCTCAATGCCTGTGCTGTAGTTTGCAGTCTTTCTTTTGTTTGTCCCGGACTCGTAATCGCTTTCCCCGATGAACCCTGATGTAAACAGTCCGTTCTCGCCCACAAGTTTCTGTTTTCCACGACTTACAGTCCTGTGATAAGCCAGCTGATTTCCTTCACTGTCAGGATCATAAGTGCCGATAGTTCTTCCTTTCCTTCCGGTTCCGTTCCATATAAGATACTCACTGTCTCCGTTGCTGCGCATAATCTTCTCAAGCTTATACTCTTTCCCGTCATCTCCCTTCACACCGTCTATCCTTGTCAGATAAGGCTCTGTATCCAGCATCGGCGGATGACCCTGCTTCTCATGCCATATCTCGCCGTTGATTATCTCAGTTTTACCTGTAAACAGATCCGTCGTTTCATCTGACAGACTAAGCTTGCGCCCCATCAGAATATCACTCAAGTCAAGCTTCGGTGCCTTGACTGTGTTTCGCAGAAACGGACTTTCTGCCTCCCTTTTTATATTACACCCCTCATTATGCACGAGCACCCCATCTTCACCGACATAATAATCGTGCTCGCCCTCTACCGTAAAGTTATATACCGTCTCTGTTCTCTTCTCAACGGAAACATCACGGATGCGGAGCTGTCTTCCGGTTGAGTCAAAAAGAACGTCGCCCTTCTTCAGACGTCGGGCTTCCTTCCACTCGCTGTTTTCAGCGTCAGGCTTTTCCTCGGACTGACCGAAGGCACTGTAGAGGGACACCTGCAGGGTCTGCTGCTTTAGGATCACAGAAGGCTTCCCCGCTATCCGCTGCTCGCCATTCGCTGTCCGCTCTGATTTCATCACCCGGAAACTGTGATTCCAGGTAGTTTCTATCTTCTCGCCGGACTGCAGAGTCAGGATGTAGATTTCATCTGTCTTCTTAGTATATGTGTCCGTGACTTTTGAATATGTCTGTCTTCCGGTCTTTTCGTTCCACGACAGCACATAGTCCCCTCTGCGGAGATCTTCAATATTCTTTGTCTCTTCAAGTTCACGGTTCACTTCGATCAGTTTCGGGTCTCTTCGGCTGTCTGCATAGCTTTTTTTCAGCACTCTGATTTTGGTTCCTGCAGTGAAACATGTTCTTGGGTGGAAGAACCCATTCTCGTCCACCATACCGGCAGAGCCGGTCAGAGTGCCGGAAGAAGGGAGAGTGAACATATTTTTGAAGTCGTTTTTCATCGTGTCAAGAAATTTGAATGCACTGTCTCCGTCAT
>JBPOJG010000546.1:0-2279 GCA_052033835.1 Spirochaetota bacterium | reverse complement strand
CAGATAGTCTCTCTGTTTCTCAGTCAGTTCTGTCTTATAAAGCAGATGCGTCATTCCGATAACCGCATTCATAGGAGTTCTGATTTCATGACTCATATTGGCGAGAAAGAATGATTTTGCCTGAGTCGCTTTTTCAGCGGCTTCCTTTGCTGATTTCAGTATTTCTTCAGATTCTCTTTCGTCAGTGATGTCTTCAAATACTGCGACAAGACCGCTCATCGGTTCACTTTCCTTCAGTCTTTTGATTTTTGTTCTTGCCCATACGATGTCTCCGTTCTTTTTCGTGAGCTGAATCTCTTTCCGATAATAAAGTCCGTGTTCTTCTAGATTCTGAAAAATATCCCTTCCTATTTTCTGGAACTCTTCTTCATTTTTATACCAGTGCCGAGTCGATTTTCCTGCAAGTTCGCCTGTCTCATAACCCAATATTTCTTCTAATTTTTTATTGCATCTTATCACAATACGTTCCCTGATCAGTGCAATTCCGATTGTGGCCGATTCAAATACGGCATTCTGTTCTGCATTGATGGATTCGAGTTCTTTTGTTCTTGATGCAACGAGTTCTTCGAGATGAAGTTTGTATGCTTCTATTTCCTTTTCTTTGATCTTCTGCTCGGTAATGTCTCTCCATACAGCAGATATAATCTGACGTCCTCCGATCATAATAGGTCTGAGCCGGATGGATACATCCCGTATGCTTCCGTTCCTGTGTCTGTGCTTTGTTTCAAAATCAGTCAGATTCCCGTTTGATGTTTTTTGAATATTTTCTCTGATCACCTCTTCCGGCTGTTCTGCCTGAATGTCTCTGACATATAATGTCGAAAATTGTTCTCTAGTATACCCAAGACTATTGTGAGCCGAATCATTAAAATCTACGAACTTTCCAGTTTCTGCATCTACGAGCACGATGGAATCCGTTGTCTGAGCAAACATAGTTGTAACAAGGGTTTCATTTTCTTTCAGTATTTTTACTGAATTTTTCCTGCTGATGAAATCTGCAATACGGTGTGATGCGGCGGCGAGAAGCGCTTCCTCTTCCTTCAAAAATATTTCACGATTTTCATTAAGAGGAGGGATCTGCCTGTAAGCTGCAGTCATTCTGAGTGTTCCGCCTCCCTGAATATTTGACTCAGCTTTGTACATCCATTCAGTTTCGATAAAGCCTGAAGTGCTGTATTGGATTCCGTCATATTCAATCCGAGTCTCTGCCAGTTCAGGAAACTGCAGTCCCTCTCCTGTTTTTTCGGCTGCTTTCTGAAGAGTTACTGCTACAGGAGAATCCATATTTTCAGTAAGTGCAAATATATTATAAAGACATATCTGTTCCTTCACTCTTTCGCGCAGATCATGCTGATTTTTTCGTCTTTCAGTAATGTCTCTGGCAATGCCTATAATTCCGAGAAGATTTCCCGAATCATCGTACAAAGGTGTTTTTACCGTTTCGAAAAGACTGCGGTTCCCTGTGTCTGCTGATCTGATCCAGTCCTCATTTGTAACCGGGGACCCTGTTTCCATCGCTTTTCTGTCATTTTTCGTAAATGAATCCGCAGTCTTTTTATCTGCAAAATGATAATCTGTCTTACCTATTATATCGGATTCTAAGACTCCCAGAAGACGCTCCATCATCGAGTTGCATATCAGATACACTCCGTCTGTATTCTTTACCCAGACCGGATCAGGTATGGAATGAATCATTGTCCAGAGAAGTTTTTTCTCAGACGCAAGTTCTCTTTCGGCTTTTTTCAAATCAGATACATCTGTGATGACAGCTGCTCTGAATTCATTTCCATCAAATAAAATGCTCCTGGACTGAATCGATACACTGACCGCTGTCCCGTCCTGTCTGATATGATGCCAGTCTCCTTTGATCTGACTGCACCCATTCTGTTCTGCACATTTTTTTTTCAGGGCATCTCTTTCCGATTCCGGAAACAGATCATAGACTGTCATTAAAAGAGCAGATTCTTCAGAGTATCCGAACTGTTCAGTAAACACGTCGTTTATGGCAGAAATTCTAAGTGTTTTTATATCATAGATATACATCGGAGCAGGGATTTGAGAAATCAGTTCTTTCATACAGCCTCTTTTTTTAATTCAGGCGGGTTTTTCGGGACTGTCAAGCAGAAACTGAGCAGTCGTTCTATCTGATGACTCGGTCTTCCTGCATTTTAAAAAGAATTTTATCAATGATGTACTGAAATGCATTTACTGAGTACATATGTTCTGCAGCCTGCCCGGCATAGTAAAATGCATACCAGAATGAGACTTCTTCATCAAAT
>JBPOJG010000289.1:0-14861 GCA_052033835.1 Spirochaetota bacterium | reverse complement strand
GTAATAAAAGACTGAGAGTAGGTGCTGCAGTTTCGACTCTGCCTGAGTCAAGAGATAGGGTTGCGGCTCTGGTTGCTGCCGGTGTAGATGTCATCATTATAGATTCAGCACAGGGAAATTCAGTTTATCAGATTGAAATGATTCAGTTCATTAAAGAAAAATTTCCCGGTCTAGAAGTGATCGGAGGAAATGTAGTCACAATGGAGCAGTGCAGGAATCTGATTGAGGCCGGTGCTGACGGTCTTCGAGTAGGGATGGGGCCCGGTTCCATCTGCATCACACAGGATATGATGGCAGTCGGAAGGGCACAGGCAACTGCAGTCTACAAAACAGGAAACTACTCCAAAAAGTTCGGGATACCGATTATGGCAGACGGGGGAATTTCGAGCATAGGTGATATTTCCACTGCTCTTGCAATCGGTGCATCCACCTGTATGATGGGTTCTATGTTTGCAGGAACGAGCGAAGCTCCCGGAGAATACTTTTATGAAAACGGGATCAGGCTGAAAAAATACCGCGGACTGGCAAGTCTCGAAGCAATGAAAGCAGGCGGCGACAAACGTTATTTCAGTGAGGGTCAGAAAATCAAGGTGGCACAGGGAGTGAGCGGTGCTGTTGTGGACAAGGGATCGGTCATCAATTTTGTTCCGTATCTTGTGCAGGGGCTTCGTCAGTCTTTTCAGGATATGGGGTATAAGACAATGACAGATCTCCACAAGGCTCTGTACAGCGGAAAACTCAGATTTGAAAGAAGATCAGAATCTGCACAGGCTCAGGGATCTGTTCACAGTCTGTATTCGTATACAAAACCTTCAATGAGGATAGAATAAAAATGATCCGCGGACTATGTATCTTTCTTGTATTTTTTCTTAATGAAGGCATATTCTCAAGAGAATTCGCCTTCCTGCCTGCTCATATCATAGGTGAGGCTCCTTCTGAAATAAAGAAGAAAGACCCGAATGTAAATGAGGGTTTTGCAGAGCTTGTCGCCTATTACGGCAGACAGAATTACCAGATGGAAGTGACTGAATCGGACAGAATCAGAAATATTCTGAATTCAGTGGATACTTACTCTGATGAAAGAAAACCGGACAGAAATACTGTGTCTGCGGTCTGTTCAGAGACAGAACCTGACTATGTAGTGAAATCAGAAATTGATTTTGAAGGCAGTCCTGTGATTTATACAGGCATTTACAACTGCAAAGGAAAACTTGTGTACTCGGCAGAGGACAGGTTTTCACAGGATATTTATTCCTGGATGGAAAGACATTCCAAAAAACTTTTTTCATTTCTTTCCCCGAAGAAAAAAGACGGGAGCGTCTCCTATTCAGGAAGTTCTCAGACAGTGTTTGCGCTTGATCTCTCTTCTTCGGTTTCTGGAGATGTGAAATCTGCTGCTGAATATATTGATTCAATTGCGGGCAGTACCGGTACTGAGATAGGCTTAATGTTTCTTCATTCAAAAAAAAGCAGATATATCCCGCCCAGTTCCGATTCTCAGGGTATCAGAAAAGAACTGAAAAATATTTCTTTTGGAAATTCGCTCAGAATGAATGATCTCGCAGATGAGATTCAGAAATTCTATACAAAACTTTCTCAGATAAATTCCAGAGATAAAAAGTTTGTTCTGTTCACTGATGCAAAATCAGGAGGAAAAGATTCAGGACTTCTTCTCACTGTTCTTCAGAAAATCAAATCGCTCGGATTCAAGACCTATCTGATTTCAGGGTCATTCTTTGATTACAAGGAAGCGAAACTTTACAAAAAGCTCGGAAGGGCAGTGACAGCTCATCATGAACTGACTCATTTTCAGCGAATCGGCACAGTGGGCGGATTCAAAATGGTGTATCTGAAAGACCGTAGAATCTATTTTGAGAATGGGGAAAGAGATACTCCATACGGTGCTGACTTCAGGGAAATGCAGTCGATACCCGAGGGAAAAGTCTACTCATTTGTAGAATTTCCTCATCCCGGAAATTTTTCAGATGTATATTCCAAAATCAATTCTGAGAAGGTTCTCGAAAAGAGCAGAGTCAAATCGGACATCAAAGAAAATCTGGACAGTATTGTTCACCATAAAACAAGTGCTTCCGGAAAAGTTTCCAGAAGAGTTCTCATTAAGAGTGCCGGACAGGCAGTCTGGATCAGTGTAAATGATTTGGATGATTCATTCGAAGGAAAGGAAGTCAGTTTTCATACAGTATTCAGAAAGGAATTTTCCAACCCTGCAGGCTTCAGAAATGTTCCCGAATCTACATCTCTTTACAATGACGGCACACCTCTTCTGCTTGTTCTGTCTCCTTCCGAGATCAGAAAACTTCTTACGAAAAGAGACTCTGTCTCCGGTTTTGTGAAAGGAAAGGTTCTCGAGATCCGGTAATGATACTTTAAAAAATACGATCGAAAAGATATATTCAATCCGAAGTTTACAGGAGAGGGAAATGTCAAAAGATTCAGCAGATGTAATCGTCATAGGTGCAGGTGTTTCAGGACTCGCGGCTGCCTGGGATTTAAGAAAAGCGGGCAAATCAGTCATTGTGGAGGATATTTCTGCATTAAACTGGGACTGTGACGGAGGTTTTGACGGCAAGGATGCAGTCTTTCCGAACGGTTTCGATGAGATCGCACAGAATCTTGCAAAAGGTGCTGATATCCGTTTTGAGCATATTGTTAAAAAAATATCTTATAATGAAGATACGGTTACGGTCAGTACGGATCAGGGAACTTTCAAGGGAGAATATGCCGTTGTTACTCTGCCGTTGGGCGTTCTGAAAAAAGGAACTGTCGAATTTGATCCGCCCCTTCCTGAAAAAAAGCAGAAGGCGATTAAGAATCTGAAGATGGGTCTATTGAATAAACTGTATCTGAAATTTCCTAAAGTTTTCTAGCCGAAAGAAACTGAGTTCATTTTTTTTATGAATGATGAAAGAAAAGACTGGCTGGATGTTCTAAATTTTTACCCTTACTTAAAGGAGCCGATTCTCCTTTTTTTCACTGCAGGCAGGGATGCAGAGAAAAAAGAATCACTCTCTGATGCAGAACTGATAAAGAATATTATGAATTCACTCAGAAAACTTTACGGTGAAGACATTCCTGAACCTGAAGACTGGCTTCGGAAAAGTTGGGGAAAGGATGAATTTTCTTACGGATCATATTCCTCTGTGTCTGTCGGAGCAGGAGAAGATGATTTTGAAGCTTTGGCCATCAGTAGACGATACTCTTTTCTTTGCAGGTGAGGCGACAACTGCAGAATATTCTGGCACAATCCATGGAGCACTGATTTCCGGCAGAGATGCCGCAGAGGAGATTCTTTCCTGAATTTTTGACTGAATACAGGATATTGCCGGAATATCCTGTATTCAAATTTCATTCGGAATTAAAAGGCTCTGCTATTCCTGCGCTGATTCATTTTTTTGGAGTCTTTTCAGGTTCCTCTTTTTCTTCAGTGATAAAAAGCCATACGATTCCGTCATACAGATACCCGAGTCCTTTGTATGCCCAGTAGATCGGGTAGCCGAGGATTCCGGGCTTGTATTCTTTTTCTCTTCTTGCAGGAGGTGCGTGATAAAACGGGGATATATACACCGTCACTCTGGAGTATGATACCTGATCTGTCAGAAATTTAACTCTGCCTTCCATTCTTTCAATTGTTTCAGAAGTTTTGCCCAGTTCAGCTTCTATCTTAAGAACATCTTCCACATTTTTGGCCTGCTTATAAAGCTCAAGAAGCCGGACTCTTGTTTTTTTTGCATTTTCGAGCCTGAGTGCAGTGTCATGATATTCTTCACTCACGTCATTTGCTGAAATCTCTTCATAGTATTCCTTGACGCTTTTTTTGACTGAGTTCAGAAATTCTCTGAGACTCTGTCCTGGAATTTTCAGAACCATATTTCCGTTTGTATTCATGCTCAGCACGAATCCCTGAAATGATTCAGCGAGTTTTGTCATCTCTGCAATCTTGTCCTGAATCTGGTCTGATTTGATTCTGACTGTCGCATTGTATACAATCATCTTATTCGGCTGAACTGTATCTGCGGTAGCAGCGGCGGCATTGGCACTGCCTGATTTTTCCCCGTCTGAGAGTCCGGCAAGGGAGGAAGAGACTCCCGGACGGCTTTCGTCATACTGATTATGCTGATAACGATCTGTCTTATATGATGCACTGCTGCAGAAAGAGATGAAAACAGATAAAAGAAGGATGGAAAAAAGTTTCATATTTATTTGACCTCAGTATTTGAGTATTGTTCTTATTCCGACCGAATATAACCTTCCAGTGAAACAGGAGAATTTTTTTCTGCAATTTTGAAGAGTTCTTTCTCCCGCCTCATAAGAGACTCATCCTTTGTAAACATCATAAACATAAGACCGACTGTTTCAGTCTCCTTGTTTTCCGTATTTTTGTACTGCCAGATCAGATACGGTTTTTCAGTTTCCATAGTTTCGAGCGAGCTGTTGAGTTTTTTCAAATCCAGAATACTCGTATGCATATAATTGTTTCTGCTGTGGACTGGATCAAAGAAGAATGTACAGTCGGAAAGCCCCCTTGATCCGAAGTTGGGTTTGAAATTCCTGTACAAGAAAACTTGAAAATCCAATATATGGTATCCGTAGGGACAATGGATTTCAATTGTATCGAGCCTTTCTTTTTTCTTTTTGTCGGCGAGCGTAATTTTAACAGAACCCGTCCCTTTGAAATTTCCTATACATCCGAGGAAGATTAAAATAATGGCGGCACTGAAAAATCTGAAGTTCATAAAAGCAGAGCAAAATAATTTCACCGAATGTAAACATAAAAACAGCCGTTTTTCTTTTTTTTCTTGTAGAAATTACGGTTCTTCTCGCCATGTAGAGTATATGAGAATATTGCTAATCTTGTTGATGTCCTTTTCATTGAATGTAGCCGCAGCTGAAAAAGAAAGTCCAACGGAAGTTTTCAAGGCACAGAGAATTTCTCAAGGAGAAATTTTCTTTGATCAGGCAACTCATTATTATCAAGATAAGATGTATGAGACATGCATAGAAAAACTTCTGGATTTTCAAATTCTTTTCCCCGGGCATCCTTGGACAGTCAAGGCACAGAAACTTCTCAGTCAGGCCTATGAAAAAAATGAACAGTGGGATAAATCAGTTCAGGTTGACCTGAAAATCCATAAGGAAAATTCTTCCTTGGAAGAGGGCTTAAGCTCTTATCTGGATGCGGCCAAAAAAATGGCTAAAATGGGGAAAACGGCCAGAGCTTTTGAAATTTTAGAATACTTGAAAACGCAAATGTATTCAAATAAACTGGCAAAAGATGCAGAAATTGAGCTTGACCAAATGAGAATTCTTGGTTTAGTGAAAGATGTAAAATCAGTTCAGGAAAAAGAAAAACAGCAGTAGTATATTAGGATTTTTGGATTGAGTTGCAGACTTGTCTGTGAGAAAACTGTTCGAGATGTATAGAACAGCAATTAATTTTCTTCTTTAGAAAAAATAGCATTGATTCTGACCGATGATCTTGGATAAAGGTCTTTAGGTCAATTTCCAAGGATTTGGTTTCATGTCAGGAGCAGCACCTAGTTTTCAAATTGTTAATTATCCCTCAGGGGCCTTCATTATTGTTGAAGGAAAGAAAGAAGCCTTCAATTTCTATATTGTCAGGGAAGGAAAAGTCAGTGTAGGCAGACAGAACCCTGTGGTAGGAGAGGATCCGAATCAGGTCTTAGGTCCTGGGGATTTCTTCGGGGTCGTTGCCGCAATGAGTCAGCACCCTCAGATCGAGTCCGCAAGGGCTTTGACGAATGTTTCATTGATCTCGGTCAGTTATGACCAGTTTGGAACATTGATCCAGAGAAATACCCCTGTTGCAATGAAGATCATTCGTTATTTCTCAATGAAATTGAGACAGTTCGATCAGACAATCACAAGGCTTTCCTTTAAAAATACAGTGAGTGAAGATTTAAATCAGCTGTACAATATGGGTGAATACTATTTTGCACAGGGAAATACATCCCATGCTGCTTATGCATATCAGGCATATATTCAGTATCTCCCTAACGGACAGTTTGCACCAATGGCAAAGAAAAAGCTGATGACCTTGAATCTGCCTCTCACAATGCCTCACGAAGATGAGACAAAATTCAACAGGTTTTATAAAGACAATAGAGTGATTTTCTGCGAGCATGAACCTGGCAAGGAACTCTATATTATTCAGTCGGGAAAAGTAAAAATTTCCAAGATTGTAAACAGCAATGAGGTGATGCTTGCTGTTCTCGAAAATGGAGACATTTTTGGGGAAATGGCCATTCTGGACAATAAACCAAGATCCGCTTCTGCAGTAGCATTTGGGGATGTGACAGTTCTGGCTATTAACAAAGCAAACTTTGAAGGTATGGTAAAGGCTCAGCCGCAGCTCGCCACAAGACTGATTACTCTTCTCTCGGAGAGAATCTGGATTGCGTATAAGCAGCTGGCGAATCTGATGATCAGGGACCCTGCAGGAAGAATTGCAGATACACTTCTTACATTGGCAGAAAAAAACAGAGCTAAAATTGCTCCCAAGACACCTTACAATTTTGAAATCGGTGTAGCTGATGTTCTGAAAATGGTAGGTCTGGCTGAAAACAGAGATGAGAAAATTCTGCTCCAGCTTTTCGATGGGAATAAATTTTTAATGGTAAAAGATGATCAGATCAGGACTACAGATTTGGGTGAACTTGAAAAATTGACTCAATACTATGTGAAGATGTCTGCTAAAGAAGCTAAAATAGCAAAAGACAAGATCAGATAATGATATGAAGCAATAATGAAAGAAAGAAATCTCGCTGCGATAGATTTAGGGACGAATTCCTTTCACATCATTGTTGTCAGAGTCAAGTCGGACGGCACTTTTGAGTCTCTCACAAAAGAGAAAGAATCAGTCAGACTGGGAAGCGGAAGCGGGGGAGATGATTTTATCACTCCTGAGGCAATGGATCGAGGGATCAAATGTCTGAAACGTTTCAAAGGTCTGGCAGATATGCACAATGCACAGATTCGTGCAATTGCTACCAGTGCTCTCAGAGAAGCAAAAAATCGACAGCTTTTTTTGGAACGGGCAGAAAGAGAGGTGGGGCTTCATATTGAAGTCATCAGCGGGTTTGAAGAAGCAAGACTGATATATTTTGGGGTTCTGCAGGGACTGCCTGTTTTTGATAAAAAAGTTTTCCTGATTGATATCGGCGGAGGAAGTACTGAACTTTTAGTAGGTTACAAAGGGCAGGTGGATTATGCACAGAGTTTCAAGATCGGTGCAATTCGTCTGACTGATAAATTTTTCTTCGGTGATCCTGACAGAGACTCAGAGAAAAAGCAGTGCAAACTTTATGTAGAAGGTATGATAGCGCCGATCAGAAGGGAAGTTGAAAAACACTCTCCTCAGATCGTCATTGGAAGTTCCGGAACGATTCAGACCATAGCCAGTATGGTGATTGCAAACAGGGGAGAAGAACCTCAAAGAACACTGAACAATTTTTCTTTCACTGTAGAGGAATTTGCCAAAGTGAGTAAAATCCTCGATGATGCAGACACTCTGAAAAAAAGAACCAAACTTCCGGGTCTGGATGCAAAACGTGCAGACATTATTGTTGCAGGCAGTATTATCCTCGAAGAAATATTCAAGAATTTTTTCATAAAGCAGCTGACTGTTTCAGACTATGCACTTCGTGAGGGAATTATATATGATTCCATCAGAAAATTTGAAGGTCAGGACAATGGCGAGCCGTATCCGTTAGACAATATCAGAATGAAGGCTGTCAACAGTCTTTTTAATGCTTTTCCCTATGAAAGAGAGCACGTAGAAAAAGTGACTCAGCTTTCTATGAAAATTTTTGATGACTTGAAATCATTCCATAAATGCACCAAGGAAGAAAGAGAGTATCTGCAGGCAGCCTGTATACTCCACGAAGTCGGATTCGGTATTTCCAGAAGCTCACATCATAAGCACAGTTATTATATTATTCGAAATTCGGAATTTATGGTCGGTTTTAATTTTGAGGAAATTGAAATTATTGCTCAGATTGCAAGATACCATAGGAAAAGCCCTCCAAAACCTAAACACCTTGAATTTGCATCGCTGGGAAATTACGCTCAGAATACAGTGCGAAAACTGGCTGGAATTCTGAGAATTGCCGACGGCCTGGACAGAAGTCATCAGAATATTGCTGAGGAAATTTCCTGTGAAGTTCAGGATAGAACCGTACTCTTCAAGATCAGATGCAGGAAAGATGTGGATCCTCACATTGATATCTGGTCTGCTCAGCAGAAAAAGGAAATGTTTGAAGATGCCTTTAATGCAAAGGCATTATTTGTTACATTTTAATCATTATGATTTATATAAAAAACAGAACAGAGATCGACAAAATGCGCAATGCGTGCAGGTTTGCCGCTGAGATTTTGGAATATATTGCCCCGTTTGTAAAAGAGGGCGTCAGTACAATTGAACTGAATGACATGATTCATGAGTTTACCTTGAAAAAGGGTGCAAAATCTGCTCCACTCGGTTACAAGGGTTTTCCGAAAGCGGTCTGCACATCAGTCAATGACGTTGTATGTCATGGAATTCCGAGAAAAGAAGACGTGCTGAAAGAAGGAGACATTATCAATATAGATGTCACTCCGATTGTGGACGGATACCATGGAGATACATCGAAAACGTTTATTATTGGAAAGACACTTCCTGAAGTCGAAAAACTTGTTCTGGATACAGAAGCGGCTATGTGGATCGGAATTGAACAGGTAAGACCCGGAAACAGGGTAGATGATATCGCAAATGCAATTGATGATTTCCTGACTCCTAAGAGATATGGAATTGTAAGGGATTTAATGGGACACGGAATAGGGCGGAGTTTTCATGAGGATCCTCAGGTCCCTCATTTCAGACAGGTCAGGAAACTCGCTAAACTGGAACCCGGTATGACATTTACAATTGAGCCTATGGTCAATTTAGGCGGGTATCAGGTGTACACAGATAAAAAAGACAAATGGACTGTCAGAACGAAAGACGGAAAGTGGTCGGCTCAATTTGAGCATACTGTTCTTGTAACTCAGAGCGGGGTTGAGGTTCTGACTAAACTCTGAAAAGCGGCGACCATATTCTGGAATCACCGCTTTTTATTAAAACTTAATGGTTTTGAATCAGATTCGGCGCCCTAATATTGGTCCGCCGTTCTTCTCTGTCATTCTTTCCTTAGTCAGGATCAGGTCGTTTCTGTTATCAGAAGCCATTTCACCGTTTCCATCCAGATAGATTGCTCCCTTAGGACAAGCCTCTTCACATAAACCGCAGAAAATACATCTGAGAAGATCAATGTCAAATCGTTTGGCATATTTATCTTCTGGATGCATATGCTGCCTGTCTGCGGATACTTCGGCTGCTTCTATATGAATTGCGTCTGCTGGACAGATCCACATACAGCAGAAACATGCGGTACATCTTTCTCTGCCTTGCTCATCTCTTTTCAGAGAGTGCAAACCTCTGAATCTGGAAGAATACTGTCTTTTTTTATCAGGATATTCAACAGTCACTGTACCGCGAAGGAATGCAGATTTGAAAAAATGCTTAAAAGTAATTCCCATCCCTTTGGTGATGGAATAAAAATACAGTTTTTCATACCACTTGAACTGATGTTTCTTGACGACATTTACAACATTAACGGTTGCCAACGAGGACCTCCTCTTTTTTTCTGGACAGTTCTAAGCTGAGTCTTCTGAAAAAATCACCGGAAGACGGCAGGCCTAAAATCGGATTCATTGCTAGTTCAAAATTCTGTCTGATTCCGTTCTTGTTTGTAAAAGAACCGGTTTGTTCGGTAAATGCCTTTACTGGCACTCCAAATTCAGATGATTTTACTGACTCTGTAATATTTGTGTTCAGAGCGATGACAGTTCCCTTCTTTTGAAAACCTTCCGGAAGTTCTTCATTTAGAAGAAACAGAACGTCAATGTTTCCTGAGTTCCATACATTTCGTATCGAATCCATTGACCCGGCCGAAATGAAACCTGAATCTACTGCTCCCTTTGTGTTCGGTCTATTGTCTTTGGTCAGAAGAAAATCCACCTGTTCTGTCGGTTTATTCTGTGCTTCAGTGACTCTGGCTTCCATTATCACATTTTTGCTCCATTTCTTGAGTTCCTGAGAAATGATCTGAAGATTTTCATTGGATTCTTTGGCACCGCCTAATATTACGATCTTGCCCGATGCTTTCAGTTTATCAGTAATTTTAGGAATTACCTTTGTGCTTTCACTTGCTTCTCCATTTTCGTAATAGGAGAACAGCCTGTTTTCATTCAGCCAGTCAATGTCAAATCTTCCTTTGTCGCAGAGAAAGAACATATTCTGCTCTCTGTTTTCTCTGACCATATATCTGTACATTTTATTGTCTCGAACATTCATTTCCACATTGCATCCGGTACTGCATCCATGACAGACGGACTTCGCAGTCTTATACCACCAGACTCTGGATTTGAAGAGTGTTTTATGATTGAGAAGTGCTCCTACAGGGCAGATATCAGAAAGTGCCCCCTGATAATTGTGCTCGATAGGTTCATTGTTTGCAAGACCGATAATGGAGTGGTGCCCTCTTTCAAAAAGACCGAGGTTAGCCTTTCCCAGTTTTTCTTCTTCGAATCTTACGCATCTGAAGCATATAATGCATCTGTTATGGTTGATAATCAGATTGGATCCGATTTCTTCCTGAGGAATATTTCTTTTTTTGAATTCAAAGCGGGAATGACCTTTTCCTGACCCGAAAGAGTTGTCCTGAAGTTCACATTCTCCGGCCTTGTCGCAGACTGGACAGTCAAGAGGATGGTTTGCCAGCAGGAATTCCATAGTGCCTTCTCTGGCCTCTTTGACTCTCGGACTTTTAGTGATGATCGACAGACCTTCTTTTACACCGGTATTGCATGCAGCCTGGAGTTTAGGCACTCCTTCAATCTCAATCAGACACATCCTGCACATTCCGACTATGCTGAGTGCCGGGTGATAGCAGAAATAGGGAATTTCTGTACCGACTTCTTTTACAGCATCGATCAGATTCTTCTTTTCATCTACCTCGACCTCAATTCCGTCAATCTTTATCTTAACCAAAGTATCCTCCGATATCCTCTTTAAAAACTCATAGTTTTTAGCGGATTTTCTTGCTATTCTTTTTTTTCGTAAACTTTCTGTTTTCTGCTTTATTGGCCATTTTCGGTGTAATGAGATTCGCTCAATCATCGTTTTCAGAAGTGAATTTCTTCTGTTTCTCCAATATCGAAATGAGAGCAGTCCAGGATGGATGAAAGGTCTGATGTCGTACTGTCTTTTCCGTATCTTTATTTAAAGGATCGGATTTCTGACTGTGAAACTCCGCAAGTATCCGGTGATGCGCAATTTGAATGCGAGAGTAATGAAGATCATTCGCAGTCTAGAGTAAGTCTTAAGCATAAACTGCTTGATGCCTGAACGGCAGAATATAAAAAAGGCGATGATATGAAGAAAAAAATTTTGATTGCTGTTCCTGTTATATTTCTCCTTCTGCAGCTGATTCCGGTCAACAGAAAGAACCCTGATGTCAAGGCGGATCTGATTGCTGATGAAAAGGTCAAATCCATTCTGAAAAAATCATGTTATGACTGTCACTCAAATGAAACTGTGTATCCGGCATATTCATACATTTTTCCCGTCTCGGTGTTTCTTGCTCATCATATAGACGAAGGAAGAGAGGAGCTGAATTTTTCTGATTGGGAAAGTTTCACTGCAAAGAAGAAATTCAAAAAAGCGGAAAAAATTATTGAGGAACTGGACAAAAATGGTATGCCTCTTACTTCTTATACTCTGATTCACAGAGATGCTGTTCTGAATTCTGATGAAAAAAATCTGATCAAATCCTGGGCGAAAAGTTTTGATAGGGATTCTGAAGAAAAGGAAGAAAAGTAGCATTTACGATTCTTATGCAGAATAATCCTGTGGAATCGAAGCAGAAAATTCTGTTTATCTGCAGCAGAAATAAAAAACGCAGTCCGACAGCAGAGGATGTATATTCTGAATTTCCTAATCTGGAGACTCGGTCTGCAGGTCTGGACAAAAATGCAGAATATGTTCTTTCATCAGAGGATCTGGAATGGGCGGATCTTGTTTTTGTAATGGAAAAAAATCATCTGAAGAATCTCGAAAGAAAATTCGGTGAGGCTGTAAAGAACAAACGTGTGATCTGTCTGAACATTCCGGACAGATTTGGATACGGTGATGAGGAACTCATTGAGATTCTGAGAAAAAAAGTGGATACTTTTCTTTTTTGAAGACAATTGAACTGCTTGACGCTGATAGGTCTGCTCTTCGTCTGCAGAGCAGATAGTCTGCACTGAACCTTTCGAAATGCAACACAGCGTGCTGCCGGAAATCAGGGAAATAGGGACAGAATATGAAATACAATGTCATTAATAAAAGATATTCCTTATCTTTTTTCTGGATTTTCTTTTCTTTGTGTTATTGCGGAAAATCAGATTTCGGTTTTCACGAGGGACGAAATTCCATTCTGACCGGTATCGAAAACACACCGGAAAAACTGAGTGATTCTGAATGCAGTAGATGTCATATCCGACATTTCCAAGATCAGAAAATCAACAGTCATGGACGTGCTTGGATCAATCCTCTCTTTCAGTCCGGTTACAAAGTTGAGCCTATGAACTGGTGCATTCACTGTCATGCACCTCTTGAGTCTCAGAAAAAAGAAATTCTAGGAAATACAGATGGTGTACTTCATAATGAAGGAATAAATTGTGCAGTCTGTCATATCAGAAACGGAAAAATTGTTTCTGCTGAAAAAAGAAAAGATTCACCTCATAATACTGTAATTGACAGAACTCTGAATTCTTCCGAGTTCTGTGCAGGGTGCCATGAATTCAATTTTCCTATTATAAATGAAGGGAAATTAAGTTTCTCTTCTGAATCGATGCAGTCCGTATATTCCGAATGGAAAAATTCCGGTACAAAAAAGAACTGCCAGAACTGTCATTTTGAAGATCATATACTGAAAGGACCGAGCAGTACGGAATGGCTGAAAAAAGTGCTTGGAGAATCTGAACTCACTGATTCAGAAAATGGACTTCTGCATTTTCGACTGGAAATCATTGCCAAAAGAGCTCACTCATTTCCTGCCGGGGATCTTTTCAGATCATTGTCTCTGGAATTTTCCAATTACAGTGATTTCAGAAATCTGTTTTTTACTAAAAAATTTGCGAGATTTTACGGGGCAGGGCTCACTGAGACCGGAACTTTCTGGAACAGGAAACTGATCTCCGATTCTACAGTCAAGCCGGATCAGAAGGAAATTATCATTACTTTGGATGATCCCGGAATACGGGATATATTTTTAAGGATCAGATTTTTCTATCATGATCCTGAGCTGGGGGGAAAAACAGGAGCGTCTGAAGACAGTGTCATTCTTTTTGAAAAGAAGATGAGGTAGCAGATTTTTAACGGCTCTAAGGAATATCCTCACCACTGTGTGCATCAGGAGAGTTGCTCGTTAGTTTTTTAACTGTTACAGTGGTGCAGAAAAAATTTTCTGTTCTGTCATATCGTTACCCGGAAATGCATTCTCTTGTTACCTATCCCCAGCAAACTCGGAAGCCGCTGCAAGCTTGCTGCAGATGTTCTCTACCTCAGTGGGTTTGTGTAAAAGCATAGAAAAAAATGTATCACACGGAGATCGCGGAGCATTGATTTTGTTGATCCAGCTCTCTTTGTTATTTTAAACTCTGCATTAAATTTGAGCTTTTACTCAATTGTAAACTTTTTTCCTGCTTTTTAATGATAAACCCGATTTAATCTGGCAGAAGCGGTGCAAGAACATTGGAAAATGCAAATCCTGCAAAAAAATTGGACAGGATTTACAAGATTATCAGGATTGACGACTTTTAGGCTTATGGTTACTGCAAATTTGGAATCATACAAAAGGACGAAAAAATTTTTTACACTGAGCATCTTACATTTATGTATAACGCTCCTAAAGCAGTTCTTTCGCTTCTTTTTTGAATATCTGAAAAATTTTCTCAGGTACAGAGGTCATCTTTCCATTTACAAAATCAAACCAGATAAATTCACCGAACCCGGATGCGGCACATTCATTGTTTGAATTGTAAAAGGAACAGGCAACTGTAAATTTTCTGGATTGGACAGATTCCAGTCCTACATACACTGTAATGATTTCGGGATATACGATCTGCTTTCTGTAGTCCAGTTCAATATGGGACATCACCATTCCGTCAGACGGGTTTCTTCCTGAGTTTTCCCAGATTTTGTGATAAGAGAAATACTCTGCTCTGGCTGTTTCAAAATATCTTAGAAAGATGACATTGTTGACATGGCCGAAAGCGTCCATATCTCCCCAGTTGACTTTAATGGCTGTCTGGAATTTGAATTTCTCGGGTTTTTTCAATTTCGTAAAGTACAATAAAAAAGGGAATGCCTTTCGACATTCCCTACGGAGAGCTCCAGATTATTTTTTTCTGGAGAAGAAAGATCTACCTGCAAGAGCGATACCTGCAAGGAGAAGTGCACCGAATGCAAACTTGCCTACTTCTTCACTGGAAGCATTTCCTATGAAAGCAGTCAGAGTCTGATTAGATCCTGAATTCATTGCAGTTGCAGAAGTGTTGTATTCGTAAGTCACAGTGATTGCATCACCTGCAACCGGAGTTGCTGCACCGGCAAAAGAGATTGCATTTGCAGTTGCATCATACACCCATCCGTTGGATGCACTGTTTGCCACCTGGACACCTTTCACTTTCACTACAATAGTGGAAGAAATTGGAGTCTTGGTAAGGATATATGGACTGGCACTGCCCGCAGCCTGAGA
>JBPOJG010000193.1:0-13257 GCA_052033835.1 Spirochaetota bacterium | reverse complement strand
GTCACAGAAAATATCAGAAAACTTCTGAAACTTGGACCCGAGGTTTCTGAGTAACTGAAACATTCCATTCGTTTCAGCATAATAGAGCCTTCTCCTGAAGAAACCGCAGAGTTTAAAAAACAGTTTCATCTGAACGACTCTCATATAGAAGCAATACTCGGTTATATTAAAGATACTCTTAAGGAAACTGTTCAGGAATTTTTCAAAAGCATACACACTCTTCATGGATCGGAAAAGCCTGCTTTTATTCTGCTTTCCGGAGGCGGGTCACTTTTTAAGGATACAGAAAAATATCTTTCCGACCTGACCGGCATTCAGTTTAAGAGATATGATTTTCTGGAAAATAATGATGAAATATTCATCAACTGTCTTTCTATGGGATATCATTACAGGCTTCCGACGAAGGATCAGATTAATTTTCTGACAGCTGAATTTTCCAGAAAACTCAATAAAAACGCTTTCAGGCTTTCCAATTTCAAGGTGCATATTTTACTCTCTGCAGTGGCATTTTTCATCCTATCCACTGTTTTCATTGCCGGGATTTTCATAGACAGAAAGAAAATCGATGCAAATCACTCTGTTCTTTCTCAAAGATACAAGGAAGGTTTCGGAAAGGAACTTGGAGAAGAAGATGATCCGATTGAAAAGGCTCTCGCGGAAGTAAAGACCGAACAGAAGAAATCGGAAATTGTGAGACTTTTTTTAAGCAAGGAAAGCATACTCGATCTCATTCATGAAATGACTATGCTTTTTCCCGCAAAAGAAGAATTCAATTTTGTAATGGACAATTTCATTTATGACGGAACTGAAATACAGATTCAGGGGAAAGTGGATTCTTATATAGATGCAGAAAATCTTAAGGAAGCCCTCGCAAAATCGAAGAAATTTAAGAATTTCAAACTCGACAAGAATCTTATTCCTAACGTTCCTAAACTGGGTGTCAATATACGCCTGAAAATGGAACTGGTATCGGGCAGCCCGGAAAAGCCGAACGAAAAAAACAAAAAAGGGGACGGTGGCGGAAGTGCTGAATAAGCTGGATGAAAGAGAAAAACTGGCGGTCATCAGTTTTATTGCAGTTCTTATACTGCTGACTGTATCCGTCATATTCAAATATCTCTATGAAATGCGTTCCGAGCTTTCTAACAGAGTGATTGAATCGAGGGCAAGTTTCCCTGTTCTGGAAAGAGCCATCAAAGATTACAACTTTTTCCGTTCCCTTAAGTCAGGGGATGATGAATCATCTGCTGTGATCCTGCAGAAAGTGGATCAGCTGATTGTAAAATATGCGATGAAGGATCAGCTTCAGAAGATAAGTGAAGGCAATGTTCCGATTCTGAAACAGTATAATAAATATACAATAGAACTTACATTCAGATCTGTGGTTCTCCAGGATATGATGAAAATGATATATGATGTGGAAATGAACAAGCAGGTAAACTGCAAGGTGGATTATTTAAGTTTCAGAAAATCCATTCAGGGCAAGGAACTTTACGACGTCAATATTAAGTTTGCATACTACTCAAGAATAGGAAAGAAGTGATGGCTGATCTGAAGAATGCAGAAAACGAAGAAATTGAGCAGGATCAGCTTGAAGAGGACAGTGAGATTCTTCCGGAGGAAGAGCAGGAAAACAAATCCTTAAGCATTAAAGAGAAACTGATCTTGCTTCTTTTAGGAATCAGTGCTTTTCTTCTGTCATTTCTGATGCTTTTTCCTATTGAAGAAATTGTACGTTTTATGATAGGACGGGTTTCTCATGAGGCAGGTTTTGTTCTGGATTTTAAAAAACTCGATTTTCCTATATTTGGGAAAAAAAGTTTTGATGCGGTCTATTTTCTGAATAAGGACGGAATAGAATTCAAGTCGGAAGAACTTTTGGCTGATGTAGGCATAAAGCAGCTGTATTCAGCGAAATTGGATGGCGAAGTCCAGGCATCTCCATTTGAAATAGATACTCACGATCTTACGATTACCGGCAGTTCACTTAAATCCAAAGTGAATCTGAGCAATATAGATGAGGGGTTTTCTGCGGTCTCCGGTTCGGTGGAAATTCTGATGAATGCTTCCAAGATAACCCGTTTCCCCGTCATTCCTTTTGTAGGGGACCTTTCGGGTACACAGATTAAGACATTGAATATTACTGTCCGAAAAAACGGTGCAATTTTAAATTTGGAAAAGGCACTTCTGCATCTGTCCATTGCCAAAATCAGAGTAAAGGGAAGCATCAATCTTTCACCGGTTTTCAAAAACTCTCAGCTGAATCTCGAAGTATGTCCGGAACTGGATAAAAAATATGCAGCAGAAAGGTCGGATATCGCAAACGGTCTGGAACTCTTGAAAAAAGGACCGGAAGGATGTTTTCCTCTTCAGGGAACGATTTCTGATCCAAAGGTAAACTTAGGCGGAGGGGGGCAGTCATCAAATTCAATTTCGTCCCCTCCTACCACAGTGAATCCGCCTGCAGGAGCAGGAAATCCTCCTCAGACAAACACGGGGAGTGCAAACATTTCTCCTCCTTCCTCAACCGGTACACAGACTTCAACCGCTGTACAGCCCCCTCCTGCAAATTCTGCTGTTCCTGCCAAGCAGTAGAAAAATCCTGACGTTAAGGATTGCCTGTGTCACGTGACGTTATAAAAAAAATTCTTTTTATTCTTTTAGGGATGATTCTGGCATCCCTTCTCGGTTTTATCGGATTTCATTTTTATAAGGAAAAGCAGGCTCTGGAAATGTCTGAAAAGCAGAAGCAGATGCTGGAAACTGCAGAAAAACAGAAGCAGGCAGAACCTGAAAAAAAAGAAACTCTGCCCGAAGCAAAGTTCAAGGCATCTACATGGTTTTCTGATTATTCTGCAATGAAAAAAAATATACAGTATTATCATGAGGTGCATCCTTTCATTTATCTGATGAAAGGCAGACAGCATAATACCGGCGAAATTACATGTATATGGACGAAAGAGAAAAGACTGGAAAGAGTAAAGGAAATGAGGGAACTCAATCCGAACGTAAAGATCATTCCTACTATTTTCAGATGGGAAAATCCTGGAGAAAAAATTGCAGAGAACATCGGTCTTCATGGCCGGAACGATATCAGAGATAAACATATACAGATCATTATTTCTGAAGTGGAAACGTACGGATATGATGGAATTGATATTGACTACGAAGGAATGACGTGCAACAAGAAGGAAAAATTTGAAGAGTTCATTGTTCTGTTGAGCAAGGAACTGAAGAAAAGAAATAAGATTCTTTCGGTTGCGGTTCATCCCAAAACAGCGTCTTCAAATGAAAAGATGGCGGTATGCAAGGGAAGCACTAAAAAAATTAAGCAGGACTTTGCAGAGAACTGGAGAGGTCCGATGACTCATGATTATGAGTTTCTGGCAAAGTATGCAGACAAGATAAAGATAATGGCGTATGAGCTTCATCCTAGAAAATATCATAATCCGGGACCCGGACCTCAGGCTCCGAATGTATGGCTGAAAGCAATCATTGAATATGCAATGGAAAGAGTTCCAGCCGAAAAACTTTATATGGCAATCCCGACATACGGGTATGACTGGGCATTGAACTGCAAGTCCAGAGCCAAGGGCGTCTACTTTGATACTGCACAGAAAATCAAAGCAGGTTCTCATCATGAATATCAGCCGACGAACATAGATGCAATTCTTGCAAAACATCCCGGTTCTAAAAACTGGAAAAATCTAACACGCTTCAAATATATTCATGAAAACAAATCTTACGAAGATCCCAGTCTCTGGTACAAATCAGGAGGATGCGACAGAGTTGCTTTCTATATGAACAGACGGGCATTTGAAGCCAAGATGAGCCTATTGAGAAAGTATGAGCTGGCCGGTTTTTCATTCTGGCAGCTTCTGAGCAATAATGATCCAGGCATTAATGATTATCTTTCCCTACTGATGACTGACAAACTTCCTAAAGTAAAGACAGCAAAGGAAGAAGCAGCAGAAAGAAAGGAAAAGGAAGCTCTAGAAGAGAAACTGAAAGCAGAAAAACTTGCAGCAGAAAAAACTGCGGCAGAGAAAGCTGAAAAATCTGAAAAGGATTCTGTTCCTGAAAAGACAAAAGAAAGGACTGCTGATTGACAGAATACTCTTCTGATCCTCTTCGTGCTGCTGAAATTGTGCGAAGAGGGGGAATTGCTGTTTTTCCCACGGAGACCGTCTATGGAATTGGAGCATCCTCTTTTAATGAAGATTCATGCAAAAAAATATATAAAATAAAGAATCGACCGTCTGACAATCCTCTCATTGTGCATTTTTATTCGATTGAAGAGGTTTTGGATCATGCCGACATATCAGCTGATTTAATCGATAAAATCAGAAAACTTGTACCAGGGCCAGTCTCCTTTGTCGCAGACAAAAAAAAAGAATCTGCGATTTTTACTTCGGGACTGTCAAGTATTGCATTTCGAATTCCATCACTTGAACTCTGCAGAAGTTTTTTGAAATCAGCAGGACCCGTGAGTGCTCCTTCCGCCAATATGTCGGGAAAACCTTCCATTACCAGATTCAAGGATGTAAAGGAAGTTTTTCATAATAAAGTCGATATTATTCTGGATGAAATGGATACTGAAATTGGACTGGAGTCCTCGGTTATAGACATCAGAAAAAATCCTCCTTTAATTCTCCGTCCGGGAGGACTGGGAACTGATTCATTAAAAAATATTTTTTCCGAGATGCAATATGAAGAAAAATATTCCGAAAATATATCAAGCCCCGGAATGAAATACAGGCATTATTCCCCGGATGCAGAAGTGATTCTCTGCCAGACTCTCCCTGAATTTTCAGATAATGACTGTGTCAGGATCGGATTTGATCTGAAGAATGCAGGCAGTTTCGATCTTCATATACAGGACAATCGGGATTATATGCATGAGCTGTATTCTTTTCTCATTGATTCTGACAGAAGAAATATGAAAAAAATATTCTGTCAGATTCCGTTGGATGACGAATTTTTCCATTCGCTTCTGAATCGTCTGAAAAAAGCCAGCGAGAAATGAAGAAAGTCGCCTTGCGGCTATTTCGAATGGAGCAGTTGCGGAGTGAACAATACCTTAGACAAAGTATTTGACATTCCCTTCCTGTGAAAAAAATCACAGTATGAAATTTTCCTCCTCCGCAGTTCTGATAACAGTTCCGCTTCTTTCGTTTTTTCTATCATACTGTCTGCACAAGGTGCGTATAAATATCTGGATCAGTATTTCGGGATCATAGGAATCTTATTCTTCCAGACTGTGTTTTTTTCTGAGATGCAGATAAACAAGGATTCCTTCTACAGCGAGCCATAGAGTGAGGAGAATCAGCACACCTCCCACTGCTGCAAGCATAAGACTCTGCGTTTTCGGGGTTATAAATTCAATAAAGTTTTCTATCATTGCCCAGAGTGTCACAAACAGAATGAATATCATCGGAAGAAATGTAAAGAGAGGATTTTTTTTAATTCTGACAACATATATTGTAATGCTGAGAAGTGCGAGTCCTGCAAGAAGCTGATTTGTCGTTCCGAAAAGTTTCCAGAGTGCAAGTCCTGCCGGTTTGGATGTTCCTCCCGATTCGATTTTCAGAAATGCGAAAAATGCAATTGCACCGCAGGCAATCAGGCTCGATGAGTATCTGTTTGCAAATATTCTGTTCAGAGTTTCTGATTTGAAAGAATGTACAATTTCTTCTATATTGTATCTTAAAAGTCTTGTGGCTGAATCGAGGGAAGTGAGAGCGAAGCTGATTACAATGAGCGCAATAAATCCCTGTCCGAAATCTTCAGAGATTCCCAGACGGGAAAGAAATTTCCCAGTCCCGCTGATATAGGCTCCTACCTGAACACTCAGTCCCTGCAGTCCTGCCCACGATTTGTAGTACATATTCCATTCAGCATCCGAACTGAATCCGACTGTACATGCAATGACTGATGTGAGTCCGAGAAGAGATTCTCCGATCATTCCGCCGTAACCGATGACTCTGGCATCCTTTTCCTGATCGATCTGCTTTGCCGTCGTTCCGGAGCTGACAAGTGCGTGAAACCCGGATACCGCACCGCAGGCAATTGTGATGAATACGAAAGGAATAATGGAAAGCCCAATATTTTCTGTTCTGACAGCACTTGAGTGAAATGAGGAAAAATCTCCCTGAAATGCTCCGGTGAAAAAACCCAGATAGATCAGGATGATTCCAAGGTACAGAAGAAAGGAATTGATATAGTCTCTGCTCTGAAGAAGAAGCCAGACCGGAGTGACTGATGCAAGAAATGCATAAAAAAGAAGAATCCATTTCCATGTGTCCGCTGAAGGTGACCTTTCAGGATCATTCAGACCTGACCAGTCCATAAATTCTTTTTTCATACAGAAATATATAATGAACATTACAAATGCCAGACTCAATGCTGTGAGTTTTTTTAATGAAAAGTTTTTTTTGTAGTGCAGATACCCGACTGCAAGAGCTGCAATCATCAGAGCCGCAGTAGGAGCTACGGATTCAGGGAAATTGCTTCTGAGAGGCGAGGTTTTTTCAGTCTTCAGCTGACCGCTGTCATGTCCGTCCTTGACTTCCTGAACCGTGACTGTCTCTGATTTGACCGGCAGTTTTGTCAGCGGAGCCGTGGGCGCAGCGGGAGCGGAATACAGTCCTGCAATGACAAGCACAAATACTCCCATTGCAAGAGATACAAGAAAGAATATGATTGCGTGAAAAAGAGTTCTGGCTCTGTGCCCGATGACCGCCTGAGCCACCTGTCCCACTGATTTCCCGTCATATCGCATAGATACGACCAGCGATCCGAAATCATGCACACATCCGATGAATACTCCCCCGAGGACGATCCATACCAGGGCCGGGAGCCAGCCCCAGATCACTGCCACTGCAGGTCCAAGTATCGGAGCGAGTCCCGCTATTGAAGCATAATGATGCCCGAAAAGGACAGATGGTTTTGTGGGAACGTAGTCTATCCCGTCCTCGTGCCTGTGCGCAGGTGTCAGAACCTCTTTTCCGGCCAGAGAGAAAACCTTTTCAGAAAGGTATTTTGAATAGAATCTGTACCCCAGAAAATAGACAAGAAAAGCGCATAATACGACCAAAACAGGCATTGGAATCTCCCCTATGAGCCAAAGATTCTCAGGTTCTGCACTTGAAAAGGATTTAATGCACTCTTTTGCACAGACCCTGACTGAACACTTGAGGTGAATGGAAAGACAAATGACCGGAGCTTCTGCCTGTGAAAACAGCCTAAAGTCAATTCAGGAATTGGAAAACATGGAAAGAGGAGACCTTTTTCTGCCGATACATACTGTATGGCCGTCGGAAGAACTGACTCAATGCAGCAGCTGATTACAGATCTCGAAAAAACTTTCGGGGAAACGATTATCGGATCTGATATCAATCTCATCAAACATCTTTTTTATTATCTGCAGTTTGAGGAAGTTGAGTTCATTTTCGAATACAAAGAGAGATACATGACCACGAAAGTCAGAGACGTGGGAATGGAATTTGTAGAACTTGAAGTGCTCGGATTTGAGGAGAGTGATACTCACAGAGCGAAGATCAAGTTTGAAGTAGTGAACGTGATGTACACTTTCGAAGTCGTAATTGAAGAGACTAGAGGCTCACTTGTAACTATCAAAATTCCTACAGAACTTCAGTCTGCAGAAATGAGGCATTACAGAAGAGTAGTGGTAGATGATCTTTTTATGAGTTTTGTGATTCAGTTCAAATCCTACAAGGGCGGAAAATTCGTATCCGGCGACAATATCAATGCAGAAAGAAGATTCAATTATCTTTTTCGTGAAATCAAGAAGGATATGCCTGATCTGAAACTTCTGAATATTATCATTACAGATTATGTCAGGAGCATTTCAGAGGACTACGAACTTGTGATCTACAGACCGGGAGACGGAAATGACTTTATCCGCTCTGTGCTTTCCTCCGACAACAGGACAGTCTTCATTCCGGAATGTTCCGACATAGAAAGTTATATCGGCAGATCAGACAACCAATATTATAAAAATTTTTATGAAGTATTCAAGGAAATGGGCAGAACATCGGATGAATACGCAGCAGGGAAATTTTTTGAAAAGATGCAGAAAGCGGAAATTCGCAATTTTATGGTTTCCTATATCATTTCTCCCATTACTCTTTTTGACAATGTGATCGGTCATCTGAAGGTTTTTACAACGGCAATGGATAAGAAAAATCTAGGAAGTTACCATGCTGAATTTATTCATGAACTCACAGAAATTGCAAGTTACGGATTTACAAAAATTGCAATTCGAAAAGACAATATAAATACAACATATGTGGACACTAGAATTGTAGACATCAGCATCAGCGGTCTTCTGTTTGAGGTATCCGATGAAAGCCTTTACAATTATCTGAAAAAGCACAACAGTATAAAAATGAATATTCCGATACCGGGAAGAACCACTCTTGTCATTACAGGCGAGATTGTAAGATTCAGCGTAGCTGAAGACAATTCCTTCAAGCTGGGAGTCAATTTCATATCATCCAATCCGGATGATATGAAAATTTTGGAACAGTATATTTATGAAAGAAGAGGAAATATTCTGTCAGAGTGATCTGGCAAATTTCATCGCTGCTGTAACATTCTTGTCGAGCTTCTGCGATTTAGGTTTATAAGTCAGATACATCTTCCCGTAGGTTTCAATTTTTTCCTTGAATTCCTTTTTCTGAGACGCCTGAACCGGTGAATTTGGATTGTCCAGTGACCTCAGTTTTTCATAATAAAGATATACGGCAAGCGAGTACTGTTTTGCATCCTCAGGAGCAGCTTTTAATGCTTTTTCCATAAAAGATACTGCTTTTTCATCATATTCATCAGTCGCAGTTCTTTTTACCTTTTTCAGTTCAGGTTCAGTGGGGATCATTTCTTTGGAATGAAGATAGAGAATGAGATAAAGCTCAGAATACTTTTTCAGAAGATCGGTGTCTGCAGGTGCAATCTGGTAAGCTTCTCTGCAGGACGAAAGTGCATTGTTCAGATCCTCAGTTTCCTTCGGATTGTTTCTCACTGTCTCTTTTTTATAATAGTTCATATAAAAGGATGCATAACTGAGAAGGAATCTGAATTTTTCAGACTGCTCCATAAATTTATGTCTGTTCTGCCAGGCTATATTATATTCATATTTTGCAGTGACAAATCCTTCTCCCTTTTTTTCATGCAGAAGGGCGAGAGCAAAATGCGCTTCCGGGAAACTCTTATCCATTTTCACGGCTTTTTTGTAGTACTGAATTGCGGCAGCAGTCTCCGATTTATGCAGGAAATAGTCTCCCTGTTTTTTGGCTATGACTGCCTCTGTCAGACTGACGGATTCAATCGGCATGGCAACTGTCATTATTTTCCCGTCAATCAGCCTCAGGTATCCTTCACCTCTCAGCTGCTGACCGAAAAATCCTGTATTGAATATGGAAACGACTCTGAACTGCCCCACAATATTTCCGTCCCGAAATGAGTCATGGTCAGGATTTTTTTCGATCAGATAAAGAGTCTGCCCGACTCTGATTCCCGGATTGTTTACAATTTTTGCGGTCACAGTGTCCGGTCTTGTATCCACTTCGAGAAGAGAATCATCTTTTTTCAGATCAATCTCTATTGTAGATGCTTTTTCTATACTCATCGTTTCACCGACGAGAACCATTTTTATGAGTTTTGTTCCCTCGGCATTTTTAAAGCCGTAAATCGTTTTCTGATTGGAGGATTCGGCATGAAGACAGAATGCAGACAGAAACAGAATGGAAAATGCAGACCTGAAAGATATACTCATACAGTATCTATATCGGAGAAAATTGTTTTTTTTCGCTTGAAAAATTAGGCCAAATGGAAAATGTCCTGTATTAGATGTCCAATCCTGCCGAAACGGAAGAAAAATTCCATCCATTCAAAATATATTTAGTCGGAATACTGGCCTTTATCGCAGGACTTCTGTATATTTTCAGAAATGAGAAAGGGATATTCGGAGGGGTTTCCGGATCTGAAATCAATCTGTTCAGCCATTTCGGAAAGAATCTTCACCACCCTTTGGCAGTCCTGCTCTGGCAGTGTGCCGTCATTCTGATCATTTCCAGAATATTCACCGTCATATTCAGAAGAATAGGACAGGCAAGCGTGATTGGAGAAATCACTGCCGGAATTGCGCTGGGACCCTCTCTTTTCGGACTGTTCTTTCCGGATACATTCAGGCTTATTTTTCCCCCGGAATCCCTCGGGAATCTGCAGATACTGAGTCAGTTCGGTCTGATCATCTTTATGTTCATTGTAGGCATTGAACTTGACATAGCGACTCTCAGAACAAAAGCGCACGCTGCAGTTCTCATCAGTCATCTGAGCATAGTGTTTCCATTTCTTCTGGGAAGCGCTCTTTCCATTTATCTGTATCCAAAATTCAGTCTTCCGAAGGTCAGTTTTTTAAGTTTCGGTCTTTTTATGGGAATTGCAATGAGTGTGACTGCTTTTCCTGTTCTCGCCCGTATTCTTCAGGAGAAGGGTTTTGCCAGAACCCAGGTGGGTGCAATCGTCATTACTGCCGCCGCCATTGATGATATTTCTGCCTGGATTATGCTTGCACTGATCATTGCAGTCATCCATTCGGGAGGGATCATTCAATCCTTTGCACTGATCGGATTTGTGCTTCTTTATGCTGCAGGAATGATTTTTGTTCTTCGTCCCTTCCTGAACAAGCTGGGTAAAGTTTACATCACCAAGGAATACATCGGCAGAGGTGTAATGACGTTTCTTGTCACGATTATGATGTTTTCTGCACTGTCTACTGAGGTACTCGGAATTCATGCACTGTTCGGCGCATTTCTTGCCGGAGTCATTATGCCTTCAGATTCAAAACTCAGAATGACTCTCAGAGACAAATTTGAAGATTTCAGTGCAGTGGTTCTTCTTCCTCTGTTCTTTGCCTATACAGGACTTCGTACTCAGATTGGACTGATCTCCACGACTCAGGACGTTCTGGATACAGTCATCATTATCCTGGCGGCCGTTGCCGGAAAATTCGGAGGCGGAATGGCGGCAGCCAGACTTTCCGGTATCGGATGGAGAGATTCAGGTATTATCGGCACACTTATGAATACGAGAGGCCTGATGGAGCTTGTTGTGCTGAACATAGGCTATGATCTGGGAATCCTGTCTCCGAAGATATTTGCAATGATGGTGCTGATGGCCCTCGTTACAACCTTTATGACAAGTCCTGTTCTGGATCTTTTTAAAAGAAACGGCAGTACATCCGATCAGCAAAGACCTGGAAATTTCCCTGACCTCCTGATTACTTTCGGTCCTCCCAAGTCGGGCGAAATCCTTTTTCGTCTGGCTCATTCCATATTCGGAAAGACTGTCCATTATTCTGCTCTTCATATTTCCCCTATTCCTGAAACGATTTCTCTCGATGATCCGGTAAATCTGAAGGAGGAGAATTTTTCTCTGATCCGTGAAGCTGCAAGAAAGTCCGATGTTCAGATTACTCCTGTCTTTAAAATGACAAACAATACCTCTCTCGAAATAGTGAATACAATTGAGAAAATGGACTATTCCATAGTGTTTATGGGAGGGGCTAAAAAAATATTCGGAGACAATGTGCTGGGCGGAAAAGTGGATGATATACTTTCTCAGGTAAATTCCAGAATGGGAATATTTCTGGACAGAGGATTTGATAAACCTGAGTCCGTACTTGTCATGTACAAAAATCCGGAAGAAGCAGAAATGCTTTTTGAAATTGCAGGCGGACTTCAGAAAAATTTTACTGAGGAGATTCACCTGCTTTATGACAAAGGCAATGTGCCTGAGGAGAGTATTCTGAGAAAACATTTCAGAAAATCCATCCGAGTCATTTCCTCCGGAAAAAATTCCAAAAAAATTATTACTCAATACTCTCTTGTGATTGTCGGTTATTCTCACTGGCTCGAAGACTATAACGGAATTATGGAAAAATTATTGCTCGACAAAAATGACGGCAGTCCGGATTCTTTAAGTTCTATACTAATTCTCAGACCGGAAACCCTATCGTGAAAAGAATTCTCCTATTGATCATCCCAGTTCTCGGCCTAGGTGCAGGCATTTTAGGAATCCACTATTATCTGGGTCAGACGAAGTTTGAAAAAACTCCTTTGTTCCTGGAAAAGAATCCTGAAGGGTTTTCCACCAGCACAAGAAAAGGTTCATTCCTGAATCTGAAAAATACCAGGTTCAGATTCAAGGAAAATATCAGTCTTGATATTACCAGACTCACCGCAGAACTGATTCCGAAAGGAAATTCTTCCATCGTGAATTTTGATGATGTGAATTCTTTTCTGATTAAAATTGCCAACGGGGAAGCATATGCGGATGCATCTGTCCTGGAAGTTCTTTTTAAGGATTATGTATTCAAGTTCGACGGTTCTCCTCTGAAGCTCGATAAGATAGAAATGCTCGAAGGCAGCGACAATAAGATCAGAATGACAGGCGAAATGAATCTTTTCATCTGGCTCAATTTTGAGATGATCGGAACACTTTCTCTGGACAAGGCCTCCAACAATGTAGTCATCACGGCTGAAGACATCCGTGCAGTAGTTCCTACAAATTCCAAACCGATTCTGGGAATGATAGGATTGAATCTGGAAAAACTGCTGACGATTCCGGAAGGAAGAGGAATTGCAGTCAAGAAAAATCAGATTTTTGTGAGTGTTTTTTCCATTATTCCGCCTCCTCAGATGGAAGGAACGATTGGAGAAATTGCAATAAAAAATAAGAGAATGTATCTCAGACTGGAATCTCCTTTTGAACCTAAATTCCCTCCTCCGCCTGAACCGAACGTGAGCAACTATCTGCATATTTTCAGGGGAGAAGTCAAGTTCGGTAAACTTTTCATGGTGGATGCAAATATGCAGATGATAGACAAGGATCAGAAAGATCCTATGGATTTTTATCTGGAAAAATACTTTGTGACTCTGACTAGCGGCGGTTCTGCAGTCATCAATCCGGACCAGTCTGTAAAAGTGTACATGCCGGATTACAGTGATGTGACTGGGCGCTGAAAATGCGGTTTCTTGAAACGTTTACAGATTTTGGCCGAATGGTCAAATTTTCTCATACTCTTTTTGCTCTTCCGTTTGCAGGACTTGCATCCATTATTGCTCTTTTGGGATCTTCTCTCACAAAGGAGGAACTCATTAAAAGACTTCTGCTTATACTTGTATGTATGGCATCAGCAAGAAACGCTGCAATGGGATTCAACAGAACTGCAGA
>JBPOJG010000389.1:0-1612 GCA_052033835.1 Spirochaetota bacterium | reverse complement strand
CCGACTGAACTCTTCGGAGAAGAGGGAGACAGGATGAGAAAACTTGGTTCCGAATTCGGCGCGACTACAGGAAGACCTAGGAGATGCGGATGGTTTGATACAGAGATGATCAAACATGCAATCCGTGTAAACGGTATGTCCACTCTTGTTCTGACAAAGATTGATATCCTTTCTGCTTACGATAAGATTCCTGTGGGTGTGGGATACGAGATCAACGGAAAAAAACTGGATTTTCTTCCTTCTCACGGAATGGAAAAAGTCAAAGTTATTTATGAGGAACTGCCCGGCTGGAAATCGGATATTACTGGAATCAATGAGTTTTCAAAACTTCCTTCTGCCTGCAGAGATTATATCAATTTCCTGACCAAGCAGATCGGCATTCCAATTGGAATCATATCCACCGGTCCGGACAGAAATGATACAATTGTATGTGAGGGGAAATGAAATATCTGGAATCTTCTCAGATTATTCCCGCCAAAGGTATGTCTTACACTCTTTATGAGGCGGGAGATGATTTTTCGATAATTCGTATGCTTACTTATATTCCGGATATGGATGAAATTCATATATATCCGAAGCCTCCAGTAAAAAAAATGTACAAGCCGGAGCTCTGCCGTGAAATTACGGAAACTGAGTTTCTTTCCCTCTGGCAGAAAGGTGAGGAAAGGAAAAAATTGGGCTGATGATACTTGCATTTCTGAAAAACCTGAAGAAAAACAACAGCAGAGAATGGTTTCAGGATAATAAAGAATCTTATGAAGAAGCAAAACATTCATTTGTATTTATCACCGCGAAACTGATTTCTGAAATATCCAAGTTTGATTCCACCGTGAAGGATATTGATCCTGAATCTGCAGTTTTCAGAATTTACAAGGATGTGCGTTTTTCAAAAGACAAGTCTCCGTACAAGACAAATTTTGGAGCTTATATTGCGAAAGGAGGAAAAAAGTCCTCTTTTCCGGGATATTATATTCATATTGAGCCGAATGAATCTATGGCGGCAGGAGGAATTTATATGCCTCCTGCTGATGTACTTTTGAAATTAAGAAATTTTATGTCTGAGAATTATAAGGAAGCAGAAAAGATAATGAAATCGAAAAAATTCTCTGAAATCTTTCCGTCAATGTATGATGACCGTCTCAAGACTGTGCCTAAGGGATTTTCAAAGGAGCATCCTGCAGCAGAACTTCTGAAATACAAAAGTTTTATATTTTCATCAATGATAGATGATGATTCAGTCAATTCAGAAAAATTGACTGATGATGTTCTGAAGAAATTTAAAGTTATTTACGAATGGAACAGATTTTTGCAGAAAGCAGTTTAAAAATTATTCATCCCAGAAGGCTTCTGCAGGGAGAAAATTCGTTCCTTCAAATTTTCCCAAATTTCCTTTTTCCAGTTCAAAAGAAAGTATTCTTTCTTTCCAGTAAAGACAGGTTCCAATATGGTTTTCGCCTCTGTGAATTGAGACACTGATTGAGTATTTTCCCTCATTCATATTTGCAGGAAATTTAAAGACACATTTCTTCATTATATTGTATTTTTGGGATGCAGGGGTCTTCAGCAGATGTGTATTCGTTCCGAATATTTTTATTCCGTTCTGATTTTCTAT
>JBPOJG010000003.1:0-10292 GCA_052033835.1 Spirochaetota bacterium | reverse complement strand
ACTTCCGGACCGATTCCATCTCCCGGAAGAACTGCGATTTTTTTATTTTTCAAACCTGAACTCCTGTAATAACTTCTTCAAAAATCTGCAATGCCTCATGGATCCTTTCTATGGAAGTGATCAGAGGCGGCATTATTCTAATGACATTTTCATTCGTGGAATTGACCACGAGACCTTTCTTCAGACATTCAGATGCAACAGGTTTGGAGGGAACAGAAAGCACAACACCGATATGCAGTCCCTTTCCTCTGATTTCCTTGATGACTTTCGGATTTTTTACCTGGATTGCACGTAGATTCCTGAACAGATATTCAGAAAGGGCAGGGACATTTTCAAGAATCTCTCTTCCAAGTATAATTCTGAATGTTTCAAATGCAGCTGCTGCGGCAAGATGGTTTCCCCCGAATGTAGATCCGTGAATTCCCGCACCGATAATGTCTGTAAACTTTTCTCCGATCACAACGGCACCGATCGGAAAACCGGAACCGAGACCTTTCGCAAGTGTCATCACGTCAGGTGTGAAATTCAAATGCTGAAAAAAGAAAAGTTTTCCTGTCCTACCCATACCGGTCTGAATTTCGTCGAAGATCAAAACTGCTTTATGATCCTGTGTGAGTTTTCTAGCCGTATTCAGAAAATCCTCAGTGAGAGGCAGAACTCCGTATTCTCCTAGAATCGGTTCCAGGATCAGACCTGCAATTCTGCCCTCATACTCTGCGAACTTTGATTCCAGATCGTCAATGCTGTTTTCCTGAATATAGGCAAACCCGGGCATCAGATCTCCGAATCCTTCTCTGATTTTCGGCTGACCTGTCATCACCATCGATCCGGTTGTTCTTCCATGAAATCCACTTTTCAGAGAAAGGATGATCGGATCTGAAATGTTTCTTTTCTGAGCGTATTTTCTGGCCAGTTTTAATGCGGCTTCGTTCGCTTCCGTTCCTGAATTGCAGAAAAATACCTTTCCTGGAAAACTGTTTTCGATGATCACCTCAGCCAGATTTGCCTGAGGTTCAGAATAGTACAGATTGGAGGTATGCATAACCTTGTCTGCCTGATTTCGAATTGTATCAATCAGGTCAGCCTCTCCGTGTCCGAGGTTCGTCACTGCGAGACCGGAGAAGAAATCAATGTACTGTTTTCCGTCTGTATCGAACAGCAGATCACCTACACCATATTCAAATGCTGTTTCGTATCTGGCGTAGGTACCCAGAATGTATTTATCCGTTTTTGACCGGATCGCTTCGAGAGCTGTTTTTTCTGCAATTTTACCCATCTAAGCCTGCCATACTTATAAACTGCTTTTCTGCTTCAAGTATTTCTGTACGAAGCGAAGTCTGCAGTTCGGGCAGATCAGCCACGGAAGAGGGTGAATTCAGAGACTGAAAAGAAGAGTAAATTTTTACTTTCGGTTCGGTTCCTGAAGGCCGGATAGTCAGTTTTGCATTTCCGGAAAGGATTACCTGAATGACATTGGAAGGAGGCATTCCCGCAAACACTGACTTGGAAGCTGAACCTTTTGCTGTCTTCATCTGATAGTCCAGAACTCCGATGACTTCTCTAGTGCCTATCTTTCTGCCGATCAGATTTTCTTTTCTCAGTCTGTCTATGCTTTCCTTGATTTTTGTCTTTCCTGCCTCGCCTTTCAGACTGATTGATTTCAGTGACTCGAGGTATAAACCGTATTTCACATAGATTTCATTCAAGTAACTCAGAATGTCTTTTTTTTCTGCAATGACTTCGAGAAGAAGAAGAGCAGAGGAAAGAGAGTCCTTGTCGCGGACAATGTCCACAGGCAGATACCCGTATGATTCTTCCCCGCCGAAAAGAAACTTGTTTTTTGGATTCTTTTCGATCTTGTTCATTTCATTTGCAATGTACTTAAATCCGGTCAGAACATTTTTGATCTTGACCTTGTTTTTCTTTGCGATGTTTTCCTGAAGATCAGTCGTCACGATCGTCTTGAATATATGCCAGATCTTGTCTGTTTTGGGAGCAGCAGATATTTTTTCACAGAGATATGCACACAGAATGCTTCCTGTCTGGTTTCCGTTCAGAAGAACATAATTTCCTTCCGAATTTCTGACTCCGATCCCAAGCCTGTCCGCATCCGGATCTGTTGCGATGAAGATATCCGCATTTTTCTTTCTCGAAAATGCCTCAGACAGAACAAGTGCTTCTTTTTCCTCCGGATTTGGAAACTGAACTGTAGGAAATTCTCCGTCCGGTTTTGCCTGTTCAGGTACCAGGAATACATTTTTGTATCCAGCCTGATTCAGAAGAGATTTCATATAATCCCCTCCTGTTCCGTGAAGAGGAGAGTAGACGACTTTCAGTTTGGATCTGAGCTTCGGATCCATTTTGGAGTTGTAGATTCCGGAACTTAAGACTTTCTTTTTGTAAGTATCGAATACCTTTGCATCGACTGCGGTGACATACTTTGCATATTCCTTGGACTTTTTACTGATCCCGGAAACTTGACTCCAGTCTTTTATTTTTTCAATCGAAGAAATGATTTTGGCATCATCAGGAGGTACAAGCTGTCCTCCGTCATTCAGATAGGCCTTGAATCCGTTGTATTCAGGAGGGTTGTGAGAGGCTGTGATGACCACTCCTCCCTGTGCCTTGTAATGGCGCACTGCATAGGAAAGCATCGGGGTCGGGGTCGGCTTGCCGAAAAGTTTTACTTTTATTTTTTCTCTGGCAGCTGTAGCAGCCGTGATTTCTGCAAATTCTTTGGACATTCTTCTGGAATAGTACGCAATCACAATTGTAGGGTTTTTGAATTTCAAATTCAGATATCTGCAGAGACCTAGGGCAGCTCTTGCAACAGTGTACACATTCATTCTGCCGATTCCGTTTCCGATAATCCCTCTCATTCCTCCTGTTCCGAATTCGAGAGGAACAGAAAATCCTTCTGTTTCAGGAGAGGATTCTCCTTTTTCCAGTTTTTCGAGAGCAGATTCTGCTTCTTTTCTGACCGATTCAGGAAACGGTTCTTTTGTCCATGGAAGTATATTGTCTTTATTCATACTGATGTCCTTTATGTTTACTCGCTTTGCGCAGGCGGAGCGTCTGGCAGACTGCCGAAAAATTAATATAACTGTTTACTGTATGTCCGGCAGGCCGTCCGAATTTCAGCAGGGGATAATCATTCATTTTCATTATAATTGATCATTTTTTATCTTTTTTTGCCGCAGGCGGAATATTGTTTGTGTGAGGAAGACCTTCCGAGTTCAGATATACAAATACTTTACCGTCAATCGTTCTGATGTCTGTGGAAAATGTCTTTCCCCTTCCGAAACTGATATTTACTTTCGGATAGATGAATTTTTCTGCAGATACAAATGCATGGTCAGGAGAGTCATATTCCTGTGAGACAGTTTCATAGTCTTTTTTGACTGAGATCAGTCCCTCGGTGTATCTTTTTTCAAGTTCGATGAGTTTCTTCAGAAGGTTTTTATCATCTGCAGAAATTTCCTTCTTGGCAGCAATTGTCTCATTCATTTTGTGAAGACTCTGCTTGATTTTTTTCAGAGTATCTTCCCGATTGATGATCTCCTGCTTCATTTTCTTCAGTTCGTCCACGATTTCAGGAGGAAGTCCCACTGTGATGTCTGTTTTTGTTTCCACTACAGCACCGATTTTACTTGCCTCAACCGATTTGCCCGCAATTGCATTTCCTCCGATCAGTTCTCCTCTTTCTCCCTGCAGGAATATGGAATCTCCCGCAGTCAGATCAGAATGAAATGAGGAACTTTCAATATAGATGGAACCTTTGGCCTTGACTGTTCCCTGTTCAATGAATCTGGCATAAATATTTCCGCCTGCTTCAATAAAACCTCCGTTTCTTCCCATCACCCCGCCGGAAAGATAGATGTCCTTCTCTGCATACAGAAAAACTCTTCCTACACTTTTTTTGACGTAGAGTGATCCTTGAGTTCTGAGAGTGAAATTGTCAGCCACACTGCCTTCCACAACGACTGTTCCCGGGAAATCCACATTTCCGGTGGAGTAGTCTACATTTTCGAGCTGACAGACTTCATCCACACCGATTGTGCCGTCCTTCGAAAAAACAGGGCGTCCTGAAAGTGTTGCAAAAAGCTGGAGCTTGTCATCGGAAAGTCTGCAGTTCGTGCCCAGTTTCCATTCACCGGAAATTCCCTTTTCATTCGGGATTTCTTCTCCAAGCACGTTCATTCCGATTTCGCCTGTGTTCGGTTCCACTTTTTCGGCGATCATATCTCCTGCATTTACACTCTGGATGACATGGATATTTTTATAATCCACCTTTCCTTTCGATTCAGAAGCCATTTTAGGTTTTCCGGAATAGTCAAACAGAATCCTGATATATCCGTGTGTTCCATTTGTAGGACGTCTTCCTGTGGCAACGAGTGTCTTGACGAGATATTTCGATTCATTGATGATGGAGACGACTGAATGTTCGTCGATTCCGAATTTGACACCGTTCTGCTTCAGAAATTCAGTGGCTTCTTCAATGCTTACCTGCTTTCCGCCGAAACGGGGAGGGTGCATTGTCAGGAATGCATGCATTTTGTCTTCGCTGATTTCCAGGGAAAGAGTTGCATCCACAGCGGCTGAACCTGTCCATTCTGCAATCTTGTGTTCTTTTCCGTCGCTTTCCTTGATGATTTTTTCCAAAAGAACACTGTCGTACTTTTCAATACCGTACAGTTTCATCCTGGCGATGACATCATCCTTTCGGACAGGCTTTCCGTTTTTGCCGCCTTTGTTTACAGTCAGCAGTGCAAATCCGCCTTCACTCACTATTCTGAAGTTTCCATCCTCATTGCTTTCAATTTCATTGAGAAGAGATTCTGCATAGGAAAAAGAACTCATCAGCGGGTCTCCACCATCACGCAGGAATGTGCCAGAACGGATTTGTTTTCCTTATTCAGAAGCGCAAGGATCTCGTCGCTTTCCGCACCAGGCTGGAGCCAGAAATGATCGTATCCGTCCTGAATCAGTTCTTTTATCGTTTCAAGACCTATTTTAGGAGGGAGCACAAAATCCAGAATGTCCGGTTTTTCGGGAATATCCTGCACTCTTTTGTAGGCAGGATCGCCTTCAATTGTTGTTGCCTTGGGATTGACACCGAATACTCGGATGCCCTTATTTTTCAAATCGCGGTAAATGATATTTCCATATTTGGTTCTGTCATTTGTAGCTCCTATCACTGCTACTGTTACATCTTTTTTCTTTAACAGCTCCAGAATCTGATTTCCCATAACAATTGCTCCCATGTATGATTATGATTCCTTTGTTTAAAATACAAGCTTGAAATTAAAGACCATTTCAAAAAAAAGCGGGGGGTGAGGTTTGAGTTCACGCTAAAGGCGCGGAGAGGGAGAGGTTTAAAAGTCGTCTTGCCAAAGGGAGGGCAAATAAGTTGCCAACCAATCACGCGGATCTAGTATCCACGTGATTAGCGCAATTTGCTGGCAAAAAAAGAATCGGAAGAGTTTTGAAGGATAAAAAGAGGCCAACGAATCACGCGGATCTACGCGAATAAAGATAGAAACAATATCCGCGAAGATTAGCGCGATTCGCGGGCAAAAAAAATCCTTTCCAAATTATCCCATCATTACAAATGTTTCTTTTCCCTCAAAAACGACTGCATATTTGTGAATGACTGATACACCTAGGGCTTTGAGTTCTGCTTCATACTGTTTTTCCTCGATCTGTTTCAGGGCTGCCTCAGCTGCGGACTGCAGAGTCTCTTCTTTATAGAGGCTTACTTTCTTAAATTCGATGATGACTCCATGATACGATGTATTTTTGGGAATCAGCATAATATCATATCTGCCGAACCCGCTTTCCCGATTGGATCTTACAGAATGAGTATCCGAAAGATGCAGAAGCAGACCCAGAACAAATGCATGGTAGACTTTTTCAGGTTCTTCTCCTGTCGGATCAAAATAACTCATTGAATTCATCACATATTTTTGAAACGGTTCGGCAAATGAATCCAGAGAACCGTGAATCAGACTGTTCAGCATAATCTTCAGTTCACCGGAAGGAAGACCGTCGGAAAGCCAGGAGGAAATGAATCTTTCAAATAAATAATCCACTTCCAGATTGGGAATCTGTAAATTGCAGAACAGACGTTTGTCTCTGATTTCCTGTCCGGTCACTTTCAGATATCCGCAGAAGAGCAGAAAACTCCAGAGGGTCTCACTGTTTTTTTCAATCTCGGAAAACACTGTATCGATTACGATTTCCTTGGAAATGGACTGTCCTGTCAGAAGCATTTCCAAATCTTTCTTTGCATCAGTGCCTGCGTTTGTCAGCAGTTTTTTTACGAGCAGATTGGAGCTTGTATTGACCCAATGGGGTTTCAGACCTTCTTCGTTCTTATCAATAAAGTTTAATATAGACCAAGGATTATATATATTTTCATTATTTCCGAAAGAGTAACCGTTGTACCAGTTCTTGACTCCTTCTTTACAGGAATCGAGTCCGTAATAAGTGAGAGACTTCTGCACCTCTTTTTCAGTCAGTCCGAATTTATCTGAAAAGCGCCGGTCTAAGATCGTAAATACTTCTAAATTATTTATATCTGAAAATATGCTTTCCTTGGAAATTCTCAGAATTCCTGTAATCACACCCTTGTGCAGGCAGGAATTGTCTTTCAGGCCTGAACCCAGAAAGGAACGGATAAAACTGATGATGTCTGTGTAGAATCCGTTCTCGTAGGCTTCATGAATCGGTGTGTCATATTCATCGAGCAGGAGCATGACTCTTTCATTATGATAACTGTATAAAAGTTCTGTGAGCAGTTTCAGTGATCCGTTTAAAACAGAAGAATCGGCAGTTCTGCAGAGAATATCTTCGAACATTTTCTTCTGCTTGTCTGATATCAAAGGTGAAGAGAGCAGATAATTATGTCTTTCATATTCATTGGATATGATCAGTTTCAGTTTTGCTTCCGACCTTTCCCAGTTCTTTTCTTTTACATCCTTGAAAGTGAGGAATATGACCGGATACTTTCCGCAATGCTTCATATATTCTTCACCTTCTTTTTCGATCTGAAGATTTTTGAACAGATGACGGGTGCTTTCAAGTTTAGGATGTTTCTCAAAAAAATATTTGAGCATGAAAAGGTTGGTGGTCTTCCCGAAACGACGGGGACGGACAATCAGATTGACTAATGTGCCTGAGTCGATCAGCTCCTGAATGAGAAGAGACTTGTCTGCATAAAACATATCGTCTTCGATGATGCGTTTGAAGTCACTTAAGCCGATGGGCAGTTTTCTGAGTTTCATTAAAATTAGATTGAAGGTTTTTGACCTGAAAGAGTCAATAAAATATATTTTACAGGAACTGAGTCTGTGAGCCAGACTGAATTTTCAGAAAGATAAAATAGAAATCCATCCTGAAACATTTGTCCTGATGCGATCTTCAGCACCTTTGGTCTTCCGTGTCTTCTGCCGACACTTTCTGCGGTTTCCATATCCTTTGAAAGATGAACATGAAGTCTTTTCATAGATTTCAGTCCTTCCCGGAGAATGGATTCCAGATATTTTTCTGCTGTTCCGTGATAGAGAAACTCAGGAGGTTCTGCTGCTTTAAGTTCCACATCAGTCTGAATGGAATGTCCCTGATTTGCTCTGATTTTTTTCTGATCCGGACTGATCGAAAAACGTTTCTTATTGTTTTCCTGAACTGTTTTTTCTATGATTTCAAAATTCAGATTCAGATCGGATTTTTGAATGATTTCGCTTATGTCTGCCCAGCCGTGTTCATCGAGCACAATCCCGATGCTTTCGGGACTGTGTCTCAGAACGTAACTGAGAAACTTACTGATTTTTACTATATCCTGCACTTACTTTCTGTCTTCAATAGGAGAGTAGACTCTGTTCATTTCTCCTTTGTAGATCTGACGCGGTCTGGCTTTTTTGTAATTTGCATTGATTCTGAGTTCTCTCCAGTGTGCCATCCATCCGGGCAGTTTGCCGATTGCCTGCATCAGTGTGAACATATTCTTTGGGACTCCCAGACTGAAAAACAGCACTCCGCTGTAAAATTCCAGATTCGGATAGAGATTTCTTTCCTTGAAATACGGTTCATTGATCAGATATTCCTCCACCTTGAGAGCAGTTTCGAGAACAGGGTTTCTGTATTTTCTGCTGAATTCGTGGAACACTTCTCTGGCTGCAATTGCTCTTGGACTGACTGTCTTGTATGCAGCATGTCCGAGGAAAGTGGACTGAGTGATGATTTCGGAACCCTTGAGTTTTTCAAAATACGCCTTGCAGTCTCCTCCGGTTCTGTTGATGTCTTCGATCAGTTCCACCGCAGCGACACTCTGTCCGCCTTCTCTTGAACCCCAGAGAGCAGAGATTCCTGCGCTGACAGATGCAAACAGATTTGCCTTTGTGGAACCCACAAGCTGAACAGTTGTTGCTGCCACATTCTGTTCGTGGTCAGCGTAAAGAATCCAGAGCTGATTCAATACTCTGTCAAAATAAGGATCGACCTCATATTTTTCTGCAGGAACAGAGAAAACCATATGCAGGAAGTTTGTGCAGTAGGGAAGCCTGTCAAGAGGATATACAAACGGCTGACCGATCATTTTTTTATAGGAAAATGCTGCAATTGTTCTGACCTTTGCCAGAAGTCTTGTGACATGATCCACACCTCTGTCTGCGGATTCTTCATAGTCGTCGGTATAATAACTCGACAGTGCCATAACCATCGTGGAAAGAATTGCAAGTGGATGGGCTTTGCCCGGAAACCCGTCAAACAGATTGATCATATCTTCATGAATCATGGAATGTTTGGACAGTCGCACGGAATAGTCATGGAGCTGTTCTTTATTCGGAAGGACTCCGTAGATCAGAAGATACGAAGTTTCCACAAAAGTGGAATTTCTGACCAGATCCCCTATCTGATAACCTCTGTAGGAGAGTTCACCCTTTTCTGAGTCTCTTCTGGAAACCTTGCTTTCTCCTACCGCAGTATTGAAGAACCCGGGATCATAGGAAACGAGTCCTGTTTTTTCATGAAGTGAAGAAATATCGATTCCGGATCTCCCGTCAGTTCCTGTCAAAACATCAAATTCATATTTCTTTCCATCAAAATTCAGTTCAGCTTTATTGGACATAAATTCTCCTTGAGAGACATCGGACAGTTTACGGCAGAAAAAAACAAGTGTTTTAATGGGAGGGATGCGGATAGCGGATAGCCACATCATCTATGTTTTTCTGTCATGTATCCTTCTTTCTTCGGCGAATCGCACAGCCTCTCAAACAATATGTCTTTCCGAAATGTGCGACCGGGCTTTCGGCTTCTGTCAAGTTCCTGCTTCCGCAGAAACTTGACACCGCCTCTATCCCTTTCGCGGGACTGTCTGTAAAAGCAATACTCATCTTTCTAAGATACTCCATCATTACAGATTCTCCTCTGAACTCCAGACCTGAACTCAAAATCTTTACCATTGTAACATATACCCTATTCGCCATTCGCTGACCGCTATTCTCTTTCATTCACTATCCGCTTCCCCATACACAGCTTCACCCCATCAGTCCCATTTTGTACTTTTCAGAATATCAACCCTCCTTCTGTTAAATTACTTTGGGTTCTCTATGCTGACATCAAATGCAACATCATATCCAAGAAATCCACCATAAATTGGATATAAAATAAATAAGCCTGGAATACTTTGGAGAATAGATGTCCAGAAATTTAAAATTTCTTTCTTTTTTATAAATGTTATTTGAGTTACTTTCTTTTTTTCAATATTTATTGCATTACAAGCAATATAAAATGGCTTGCCGCCAACAAAGTAAGGAGATTTTACTTTACACTCTTTAGTAAAGAGCAAATGATTTGCATCCCCAGAATTTTGATCAAATTTATACTCAAATCCAAAATTAATTATAGCATCAAAGTATTCTGTTTTTTCTAAAAAATATCTGATTACACCGTCATATCTTTCTCTTGTGTGGAATGAAGCAAAGTATTTTCCAGGCAACAGCTTGAATATATAATCCTTCTTTGAATTCATTCTTCCTGTATAAATATAAACAAGTTCCTTTTCTAATTCTGGTCTTGAAAGAAATTGTTTATCTTCATCTGAAACAATGGGAAACTGATGTGTCAGACTCAATGTAACATCAGGGAAATTCAAATTTTCATCCTCTTATAGTTTCCCCCATTTTTTGGACAGTAAAATTGAAAAAATAAGGTGGTAAATAAATTGCAAAATCCGGAAAAAGGAGAAGCAATGAGACAAAGGAAAAGCTACGAGCCTGCATTCAGAGCCAAGG
>JBPOJG010000054.1:0-13486 GCA_052033835.1 Spirochaetota bacterium | reverse complement strand
CACTTTTTACATCATACATATCATGATACGTTCTCACATAGTGTTCTGCACTCATCTTGGATGCATGGAGAGGGGAAAGTTTTCCCACCATAACTGCCTGAGTTTCCGGAATTTCCACTGGGTCTCTCGTATAGGCTGTTTCTCCCTCTTTCAGTGTATCGTTGATTGCATTTCCGTATACATGGATGGAGCTTGTATTCACTACAGGGATTTTTCTCTGTCTGGCTGCTTCCATTACATTGAATGTTCCGACTACGTTGTTTGTGAAATCGTATTCTGGATCTTCCCAGGAAACTGTCATCGCAGGCTGTGCCGCTGTGTGAACGATATAGCTGCACCCTTGAGTACGGTCGAGAAGATGTTCGATATTTCTGATATCGCCCTTGACCATCTCCACTCCGATGCCTTTCAGAAAATTCCAGTTGAAGTCTCTGGTTGCATCTGTTCCGTAACCTGTTCTTTTCAGTTCATATTTGGTCATATTATCATAGCTGACAACATCCCATCCCTCTTTTCTGAAATATTCACAGACATGTGATCCCAAAAATCCGCATCCGCCAGTCACGAGTACTTTATTCATTCTTAATCCTCCAGTTTATCAGGAAAGTAATCTCTTTTTTTCTTTGATAATGCAAGTCTCAACGCCTTGAGTCCTTTTTTAAACACAGTTCTTTTTCTGTAATGTTCCTTTTCGACAGGATTGAAATAGGAAATAGGCACTTCGATGCATCTCATATGTGAACGTACTATTTCTATCATCATTTCCAGAGGATAAGATTCATTTTTTACAACAAGTCTGGACTTGATTTTGGTATAGGAATCCTTCCAAATCGCAAAAAATTTGCAGTCCACGTCGGTAAAACGGGGTTCCTGACCCCACCAGAACACTTCTACGATCTTTCCGAGGATCAGATTGACAAGCCTCGAAAATGCCTTCAGATTCGAACCCTGTTCTATCATCTGTCTTGTTGTTCTAGTTCCGATCACCATATCGCAGTCTTTCACATATTCCAGAAGTTTCAGAAGATCCTTGGAGCGGAAAGCTCCGTCTGCAGAAACGACAACAATAATGTCTCCGGTTGCCCTTTCAATCCCCTCTCTGATCTTCACTCCCTCATTCTCGTTTCCGTCAGGGGAATAGTACATCTCGAGCCGCGTCTTGAATTCCTTTGCAATTGAGGCTGTCCTGTCGGTGGAATTCCCGTCTACAATGACAATCTCATGCACCTTGTCCTTAAAATCGGTGATGACATCAGGCAGGGAACGTTCATTGTTTTTTGTGGGGACAATCAGGGATACTTTATAATTATCAAACAGATCATGTCTGATTTCATAAACCGCCTGATGGTAATCCTGCATAGAATTGATATTATAATATGTACAATGAACCGGAGTCATATATACTTTGCCTGACTCTTTTGCCATTTTATCTATGACTTCTGTAATCTCAACAACACCTGATTTATGTGCAGGGGGTGTCTTTCTGAAATATTCAAAGTAGGCAGGAGTAAAAAGATAAGATCCGAGACCGAGCATATTGTTTGGGGGATTCTCCGGCTTTTCCACAAGATTGATAATCCTGTCTCCGTCAAGTTCCACCGAATAATTTTTTCTGATCCGGGAAATGATCGGTGTATGAACGACTCCGATAGATGCGAGCAGATCAGGATGGGATTTCAGAGTTGCCAGAAAATTTTCATGATCTGTCTTATAATAAAACTCATCCCCCAGAATTGTAATAAACGGTTCCGTTATCTTTGATTCCAGAGATGCAACATCACTTGCAAGTCCCTTAGTCGTCCAGTCACAGGCTTCAATGGAGATTTTAGGATAATCATACTTCATCTTTTCTATTTCTCCAATCACCTGTTCTTTGAGATGACCGACCAATATGTAAATTTTCTCCACTCCGAATTTGTCCTGCATCAGTGCAACGTTGTGAGAAAGGATGGACTTGTTGTTGACCAGAAAAAGAGGCTTGGGAATAAAACTCGTTCTAGGATAGGCACGAGTTCCCTTCCCTGCCGCTGCAATAACTCCGACTTTTACTTTTTTCATTTCAGACTATGCTGCCGTCGGAAAGGAATTTGAGAATGGAGGCTTTGTCTTTTTCGAGACTGTGCTTGTGAATTTCTTCAATAGCCGCTTCGACAAGAGCGCTGACCAAAAAAACTTCCGATTTTACTTCCACATCGTAAACTCTTTCACTGGTTTTTTCATCCACAGCCTTGTATATGCTTTTCCCAGTAATAGTAACGACTTTTTCATTTCCAGGAGGATAAAAACGAAATGTATGGATGCTTGTGTTCAGGTCAAAAACGGACTCTTCAATCAGGTTAGGGTCTTTCAGAAATGACTGAAGCACTGCAGGCAGAGACTTTGCCAGACTGACTTTTCTCTTCTGAAAAACTTTTTCAGCTTCCTGTCTTTCTTCAATCATAGTGACATTCTGAAGATCCGGAAATTTATCCAAATGTTTGTATCTGTTCTCGCGGGCAGCAAGAACATCTTTCAAAGGGAAATTGAAAGTGTGTTTAACTGTATATTTCATCAAGTTCAAATGACCGGAACAGACAGTTTTTTGCAAGAGAAATCCGTTAAATATTTAACTTTATGCAAAAAAAATTTGACAGAAATAGGCAGTACTGAATTCCTTGTAATGAAGTTTATTGTTTCGGTACGTCCTCGTAGTTTATTTGAGTGCTTTGTAAAGCCCCCCTGTTTGCTGTGAGTCCAGACTGGCTCAATAGATTAATTATTTTTTAAGAGGTACAGCATTATGGCCCTGGGAACTGTCAAGTGGTTTAATAAGACAAAGGGGTATGGGTTCATCTCAGCGGACTCCGGAGAAGAAATTTTTGTTCATTATTCTGAAATTATTACTGATGGGTTTAAACAACTCAAAGACGGCGAAAGAGTCGAATTTCAGATCGTTAAAGGTAAAAAAGGTCCTGCGGCAGCTCAGGTGAAAGGAATAGCGTAACACTTAATTACTTGTCATGCCGTCAAACAAGATTATTCTTGTTTTGATGGCAGTCAAAGACATTTCATTTAGGATACACATTCAGGAACCTCATCTTCACACTTATCAGGTGGAAATGAGATTCCTCTCCACCAAAAAAGGTAAAATATCTCTCCGCATCCCTACCTGGTCTACAGGTTCGTATATGATTCGGGACTACGCGGGCAATCTGTTCGATTTCGATGTTTTTGATGAAAGCGGATCTAAAATTGACTGGATACAGAATGATCTGAGCGAATGGAAACTTCGTACAGAAAATGCTGGTATAATTACAGTCAGATACAAAGTATTCGGTTTTGAAAATACAGTCAGAACAAATTTTCTAAATTCCAGTTTTGGATTCATCAATCCCCCTTCTACATTTCTTCATCCAAAATCAAAACTGCATAAGCCGGTAAAAGTATACATTGAAAGCGGAAATCTTTTTTCTGAAACATACTGCAGCCTTACAAGGGAAGAAAATTTTTTTACTGCATCCGATTATGATGAACTTTACGATTCTCCTTTTCTGATTACCAATGCAAAATCGCATAAGTTCGAAGCATCAGGATGTCTTCATGAAATTGTGATACAGGGAGACTTCCCGGAAAAAAAGAAAAAGAAATTTTTCGAAAACCTGGAAACTATAGTAAATTATCAGTCAGAAATATTTGAAGGAAATCCAAACAAGTATTATCTGTTTATTCTGAATGCGTATGAGGATGTCTACGGGGGGCTTGAACACAAATCCTGCAGCGTAAATGCATTTGACATATCCGATATTGACTCAGTATCCGAATATCAGAAAATGCTGTCCCTTCTCTGCCATGAATACTTTCATCTCTGGAATGTAAAAAGAATCAGACCTGAAAGTCTGGTCTCATTTGATTATTTTACTCCAAATCTCACTAGAGAACTCTGGATCAGTGAAGGAATAACAAGCTTCTACGATAATTATATCTTATATAAAACGGGAATCATGTCCATAAATGATTATCTGAATGAAATTCTTTCTGACATCAACCGTCTTGCAGACTCGTCAGGTGAAGAATATATGAGCCTTGAGGAAGCATCCTTTACAGCCTGGACAAAATACTATAAGCAGAATCCAAATTCGCATAATGTATCGATTTCCTATTATATCAAAGGGTTTCTTCTTTCTCTCTGCATGAACATCAGAATTCTCGAACAGACTGAGGGCAGAAAAAATCTGATGCATCTGATGAGAGAATTGTACAGGAAGTATCATCTGAAAAAGAACAAAGGTTTCACCAAGCAGGAATTCTTCAAAACTGCTGAGGAAGAATTCGGATTTGATCTTCAGGCAGAATTTGAACAGTACATTTCCGAAAAGATAAGAATTCCAGCTGAAATCTATCTGGATAAACTGGGAATAAAACTGGCCAAAACTATGAAGAAAAGTGTATTTCCTTTTGAAGTGAAAACGGAGTCAGGAAAACAGATCATTTCCAAAATATTCAATCAGTGGAACATCCCTGATCTGGAAATCGGAGATGAACTGATAGGAATCAATTCCAGAAGAGTCAACCGGGATATATTTGAAAAACTGAAACTGTCTCTTCCGGACAGTTCCGAAGCAGAACTGATTCTTTCGAGAAAAGGAAGAATTTTTTATGCAAAGGTGCAGACAAAAATGATCTATACATATCAGATCCCCTACCCTGTTCTGGAAGAAGACTTTGAAGAAATATTCCGGACAAACAGGATTGCTGAATGTTTCTTCAAAAGAGAGGTGATCTGATGCTTGGTACATCGTGGATACTGAATACAAACGGAAAAACAGAAATTGAATCGGATGAGGCACTGCCTGTATTCAGGGCAAAAACCTGGATACATCTGACTCCGAAAAACGAGGAAGAACTCACAAAACTGCTCAAAAACTATAATATACATCCTCTGACAATAGAGGATCTTATGAACATTCACAGCCGTATCAAAAAGGAAGAATTTCCGAATTATACATTTGTAATTTTCAGAGGAATACATTTTGATGCAAACGTCATCTCTGCAAAAAATTTCAATTTCATCATTACAAAAAATGTTCTGATTACAGTCGCACTTGATCATCGGAATACGATCAACGACATCATTGAAAACTGGCACAACGGAAAGGATCTTCTGGACAGAGGTCTGGAATTCATCATTCACAGAATTATGGATGCAGAAACTGACCATGTTCTTCCGATAGTTTACAGAATAGAAGATCAGGCAGAGGAACTTGAGGCAAAAATATTCGGAAGCGACAGAAAGCTCGACATTGGTACTGTATTTATGCTTCGGGGAAATCTTCAGCAGATTAAAAAAATTATTCTGCAGCACATTGAAATACTGAAAGAAATGGAAACCTCAGAAGAGGATTTCATTTCTGTGGAATCGGATGCATTCTTCAGAGACGTAAAGGATCATTCCTACAGAATTCTGGACATCACCGAAAATGTAAAAGAATTGATTTCTTCTGCTCTGGAAGTTCATCTCACAGTATCCTCCAGAAAGTCAAATGAGATCATGACAATACTTACGATGATGACTGCCATCATGCTCCCAATGTCGCTCATTGCCGGCCTTTACGGAATGAATTTTAAGTATATTCCTATGCTTGAAAATCCGAACGGATTTTTCATTTCCATAGGAATCATGGGAATGATAGGTATTTTAATGGCGACGTATTTCAAACTGAAAAGATGGTTTTGACTTCCATCTTTCCAGAGTTTCAAACAGAAAATTCTGATTGAAAGGTTTTGTGATATGGTCCTGCATTCCGAAGGAAAGACATCTTGCCCGGTCCTCAGGGCTTGCATGTGCAGTCATTGCCAGTATCGGAATACTGTCATATTCCCTTCTCTCTCTGATTTTCAATGAGGTCTGATAACCGTCCAGTTCCGGCATCTGAATGTCCATCAGAATTAAATCAAAACCTTCAGGCCCCGATTCATTCAGAAGTCTCAATGCTTCAACTCCGTTTTCAGCAATTGTTACGGTAATGCCTTCCAGGAGCATAATTTCCACTGCAATCTGCTGATTGATTTCGTTGTCTTCTGCAAGAAGAACCCTCAGTCCCTCCAGATCCCATTTTCTTTCTCTGACTGAATTCATTCCCTCCTCTGCTGCTGAATTTGAAACAGCATTCCCGTGTCTCATCCATACAGAAAAAGAAAATATGCTCCCTCTGCCTGGAAAACTCTTCACATCGATCTCACCGCCGAGCATTGACACGATGGATCTGCTGATAGTCAGACCAAGTCCCGTACCTCCGAAACGTCGTGTTGTTGAACCGTCAGCCTGACTGAAAGGGCGAAAGAGTTTTTTTATCTGTGTATCACTCAGACCGATGCCTGTATCAGAAACTTCAATTTTCAGAAGAGATCTGTCGTCCTTTCTTTCCAGATTTCTGACTGAAACAGTCACTTTTCCTGAAGCAGTAAACTTCACTGCATTGTCTGCCAGATTCAGGAGAACCTGACCGAACCTGAGTGAATCTCCTCTCAAAAATTCAGGAACATTCGGTGAAATATCAAAGCTCAGGACGATTTTTTTTCCTCTAGCCTTCTCGTACAGCATCAGATTCAGGTTTTGAAAAATATCCGAAAGCCTGAAATCTATATCCTCTAGTTCCAGTCTGCCGGCTTCTATTTTGGAAAAATCCAGTATATCATTGATGATTCCGAGAAGTGCAGTTCCAGACTGGTTTATTTTCTGTATATAATCAGTCTGCTTATCATTCAGTCCTGTCTGCAGGGCAAGATGAGAGAGTCCGATAATTGCATTCATCGGGGTCCTGATTTCATGACTCATATTTGCAAGAAATTCAGATTTTGTCCTGGTCGCCTCTTCGGCTCTGTCTCTTGCAGCTTTCAGTTCACTGAGTGCAAGAGTCAGTTCTGCAGTTCTTTCCGACACCTTGCGTTCCAGAGTATTGTTCAGCTCACGGATGGCTTCTTCAGAATTTTTCCTTTCTGTAATATCCCTTACAAATGCAGTAAATTCAAGTGACTGACCAAGCTCCACCGGTACAATCGTCAGTTCCAAAGGAAACACTGTGCCGTCTTTTCTTTTTCCTTCGATCTCAACTCGACTGTTCAAAATCCTGCTTTCTTTTGTTTCCAGATACCTTTTCATTCCGCCAATATGAGCATTCCTGTGAGTATCCGGAATGATAAGATCCTCAAGTCTGTTGCCGATTGCCTCAGATCTTTTCCATCCGAAAATGTTTTCGCACTGAAGATTCCATCTCGTAATCATTCCCTTCTCTGTCACAGAAATGACTCCGTCGAGAGAGGTCTCCACAATCAGACGCAGATGTTCTTCACTCTCATACAGAGCTTTTTCAGAATTTCTTCTCTGCAGCTCGGCTGACACTCTTTCAATGAAAACATTAAAAAGATTCGTGATCATTTCATGATTTTTCAGTTCTGAAGAATGCAGTGTGACCATGATTCCCACTGGCTGATTATTTTTGTCTCTTACACTGTATCCGAGATAACTCTCCGCATTCATATGCACAAGAGCAATGTCTTTTGGAAATAGTCTCTGCACCTCGGATGGATAGATGCACATACTCGAAGAAATCACATTCTCACACGGGGTATGTTCCAGCAGATAACTCATCTCAAAATACTCGTCTTTGTTAAAACCTCCGAGAACATTGACTCCGTCTTTTTCCTCATTCAGTTCACCGATGAAAACACAGTCCACAGAAAGGGTCTCAGCGATATGCCTTGAAACAGCTTTGAAAAATTCGCTCCCTGAAAGATGAGTGAAGCTTGTTGCTATACTTTTTAATGATTGTTCTGCTTTTTTTCTTTCAGAAATATCCAGAATGCTTCCTCGGACGAGTATCTCCTCTTCTGAAGGAAGTTTTGAAAGATAGACCTCACAGGGAATGATTTTTCCTTTCGAATCTATATGCGCCCATTCAAAATGACATGGTTTTCCCGTCATGACTGTATTAGTGATTTTTTCTTTTGCGGCATCCGATGAAATCCTTCCGTCCGGCTGATAGAAAGGACTCAGATCGGCAGGCCCTCTCTGAAACATTTCTTCCGGAGTCAGCTGAAACATTCTGCATGCATTTTCATTAAAATCAACAAATTTTTGAGAGGCAGGACTGAATACAACAATAGCCTCAGGAGCATTTTCCATCAGTGTCCTGAATCTGCTCTCACTCTGCTTCAGCGCGTTCTCTGCATTTTTCTGAGCAGTAGTGTCTATCAGGGTGACCATCTCGGAAGGTTTTCCCTGAATCTGAATTTTTCTCGAATAATGTTCTATCCAGACAGTGCTTCCGTCCGGTTTTTTCAGCCTGCACCCAAAATGGGAAACGGATTCCGAAGGATAAATACTTCTTCTGGTTATCCTGTAAACGGAAAAAAAAAGGTCTTCAGGATGAATCAGTTCTTTGAAAGGGACCTTGTTCCATTTCATAATCTCACTTATTTTTCTGCCGGTAATATCAGAAGCAGCCTGGTTTGCGTAGACGATTTTTCCTTCCTGGAAAAGAACGATTCCGAGCATAGACTGTTCTGAAATCAGTCTGAACAGATTTTCATTGCTCTCAAGTGCGAGCTGTGCCTTTTTTCTTTCGGTAATGTCTTCAACGACAGCGATATGATAGGTCGGTTTTTCTCCTTCCTTCCACATCGGGGATACTGTCAGGTTCACCCATACGATGCTGCCATCCTTGTGGAAATATCTTTTTTCCATACTGAAAGAATGAATTTTCCCAGAGATAAGGCTTTTCATATTATCCAGATCTCTCTCTAGATCATCAGGATGAGTGATCTGAAGAAAAGTGGCTCCGGTCATTTCCCTTATGCTGTATCCCACTATGTCACAGTATTTTCTGTTGATTGAAATGAATTCGCCGGTTTCAGATTCAATCAGCGCAACACCTACTGCAGCCTGTTCAAAGATTGCATGAAATTTCTTTTCAGTCTCAAGAAGATCTTTTTCTGTATCCTTTCTGTCCGAAATATTTCTGAACGTCAGAGCGGCAAATTTTTCGTTCTGTATTTCAGATACCGCAGCCTTAATCTCAAAAGGCAGAATTCTGCCGTCCCTGCACAGGCAGTATGCTTCCAGCTTCTCCTGAATGATTTCTTTTTTTTCGGAAAAACATTCCTTCCAGAACATTGAAAATTCAGGAAGATACTGTTCAGCAAGTAAAGAGTATACAGATGTCTTTTCCACTGACAGAATATCAAACTCAAAAAAAATCTCAGCTTTTGCATTATGAAAAATGATCCGGCCAGTCATATCACAGAAAAACATGGGATCCGGTACAAATTCCATAAATCTCTGCAGGGATTTCAGATCAGTCGACTCTTTCATCAGAAACAGATCCTTCCTGAAATATGGAAAATCTTCAATAGATAAGGAATATTTTTCTTTAAGTTAGAAATCATGGTTTTATGATAAATCTGATCGGATTTCCTTTTCTTCTGTAAAGATTCTCGAGACAGTCATTGACTTCCTCAATCGGATGACAGGATGTAATAGACCGCGAAAGATTCAGTTTTCCTGATTCATACAGGGAAATCAGTTCCGGTATTGCTCTTTTATCACATCCCAATGATCCTGTAATGCTGATCTGCCTGTCTACCAGATTCATTGCAAAACCGATATTCAGCGAATGTTTTCCGATTCCGACCATGACCATCCTTCCCCCCGAATTCATTGTTCTGACAGAATCCTCAATATTTTTATAAAATCCTGAAAAATCACAGAACAGATCAATTCCTCCGGAAGCTTCCCGGATTGTCTTCCCTATATTTCTCGAAGTCTTTGCATTGATTAGAACATCTGCTCCGTATTTTTCTGCATGTTCAAGAGCACCGTCATCTATGTCCACCGCAGTCACTTTTCCTGCACCGAGAGCTTTCGCAAGCGTAACCGCATGAATTCCAAGTCCGCCGCATCCTACAACAGCCACAGACTCACCTGCTTCCAGCCTCCCCTGGTACTTCAGTGCATGGTAAGGGGTGGAAACGGCATCTGCCAGAATGGCTCCCTCATCAAACGGAATAGAATCTGGAAGACGGGTCAGGTATCTCTCTTCAGTCAGAATATACTCCGCAAATGCACCGTCCGAATCAAATCCCAGCACTCCCTTCTTTTCACAGTAGTTCTCTCTGCCGCCAATGCAGAATCTGCAGACACCGCAGGATGTGCCTGCACTGATGACAACCCTGTCTCCTTTTTTAAAAGAAAAGACTCCTTCCCCTGTCTCTTCCACAATTCCGGAAGATTCATGACCCATTGTCACAGGAGTATTTTTAATACTGACCTGCTTATGTACAGTGGCATGAATGTCCGAACCGCAGACTCCGCAGCAATGTATTCTGACCAGAATTTTATTTTTTCCGGTTTCAGGAATCGGCAGATCCTCAATTCGAAGAAGACTTTCATTCTTATGCAGTCTTGCTGCTTTCATACACGGCTCCAATGCTCTGAATATTGAAGATGAGGAATGGAATTCACTGTCACTGGGACAATTTTTCCTTTGGCAGAATGCAGGATGCTGAGCGAGGTATTCCAAAGATAAAGAGAAATCTCCATTTCCCTTTCCGAACTGAATCCGAAGATGTCCGAAAGAATCACAGTCAAAGGAATGCCTGATGAAAATATAAATACATTTTCATGATTTTCCTTCGAAATATTTCTTACAAACTCGATTTTCTTTTTTTTAAACTCTGCCCAGGATTCATGCCCCTCCGGTGTGATCCCGCTTCTCCAGGAATGAAGGATAATTCCAGTCAGACGAAAAAACATATTTTTCACCCTTCCTGTCTTCTGACCTGAAAATTTCTGAAATACAGAAATCAGCTTCCCAAATTCAGGATGCACTGCCATAAGATGAACTGCCATATCCCTCCAGAGTTTTTCCGTAAACTCATCGAGTGAGCTGTCTTTTCTTACTTCACAGTTTTTTCTCTCTCGGAGAAAAGGAGCAGCAGTTTCTTCATGACGGAGAAGTGAACCAATGCATACAAGATCAGGTTCCGGAAAATGTTTTCTCAGATATTCCGAAAGAAGTTCAGCCTGCAGTTTTCCCTTCTCAGAGAGTCTGTCGTAGTTTTCCTCTCCGAAACTTGCCTGCCCGTGACGAATCAGAAAAATATTCATGCATCCCCTGTGCTGAATTTCGGATTTGTGATCTCCAGCTTTTCAGCAAGGCCCTGTTTGACAGCATTCCAGATTTCTCTGTTTTCAATCGAAATCTTTTCCTTTCTGATTTTTTCAGACAGAATCTGATTGAGTCTTCCTGAAAGAGTCAGTCTTTCCGAATGCGAAAGAGCTGAAATATTTACATCTTCATAACTCAGTATTTTTTTCAGTCTTTCCAGTTCAATGACGGAAGACTTCTCTCCCAGTCTCACCTCACGTCCTATGACTCCGAGCATATTCCAGCTGACAAGAGTCTTGTACGAAAGAGAATCACTGTCTTTTACTGCAGGCATAATCTCCTTGATGAGAAAATCCTGAACTGCTTCGAGTAATGAATTTATATCCGGTCTATCCTGCATTTTCTATCAGCCTCATTGCTTCCATTTCCATTTCACAGGTTCTTCTGCCGATGCTTGCAAGTTCAATTCCCTTGTCCTTTCCCGATAGATGTCTTTCGGCCTGACCGACGCATCCAATCGCCCAACGCAGATTTCCCATCACTTCCCAGTACAGAATTTTCTTTCTGTCCATTTTTGCTTCCGCAAATTTTTCATACCATTCAATGAATTCTTCACGGTCTGCAAATCCCCCGACTTCCTTCTTGACTTTTCCGAATCTCCAGTCTCTCATACAGAGCCAGGCAAAGTCTTCATGTCTGTCTCCGAAATGGGCAAATTCCCAGTCCATGATTCCTGTCACTTTTTCAGGAGTCACCATAAAGTTTCCTGTCCGGAAATCACCGTGCACAAGCACAAGGGCGTCAGTCTCAGCCGGATTTTTTTCGAGCCAGTTTAAGATGAGCTCCATTGCAGGATGTGCTTCCTTAAATCCTTCCATCTGAATCCTGAGTTCCTTTACAGCCGACAGTGCCGGATTCGGAGTTTTTGGATCTAGAGAACGGAAAAGTTTTTTCTTCAGTTCTTCATCCGGACAGTCCACCGGAGTGATGCTGTGAATTTTGGCCAGATTTGCAGCGAGAACCTCCGGAAACGTTTTTCGGATTCTGTTCAGAGAAGGATCCTTGATCACGTACCTTCCGCCTGCCTTCCCCTCTATTTTTTCCATAAAATAAAAAGGAGAACCGATGTAAGAAGGGTCTTTTTCCAGATAAAAAGTTTTTGGCGTGTTGACACCGAAAGAATGGGCAAGTTCGGCCACCTGACATTCTTCAATTCTTGAGAGACTCGCAAAAAGGGATGCACCCTTGTCGGTTCTGAATACAAGCTCCCCCGGATCCTCGGAAAGTTTCAGAAGATAATTGTCCTGACAGGCCCCGCCCGTAAGGGGAATCATCGACCGAATATGCACTGCCTTTTCCATTCTTCCGGAAAGATACAGTTCCAGTTTTTTCTCTAATGATAACATAAACATTCATGAAATCTTATCATCAGTCTTTGTCAATTCTTAACTGAGGTTCGGAGTTTGCGTATCGGGATATGCAGTGTAAGGCCTTTCACATTTTCCGCGTGCTGAGTCATTACCTCACCCCGCCTGGTTGACCGACCTATCTGAAGTACCTTCGACTATCTGCAGGGAATAGTCGGTCGAGCATCCGTGATGCCCCTGCCGATGGAATAAGAATCTCATCCCCACCTACTCCCACCCGGTGAGCCTACAGGCAGCCAAAGGCGAGGCCTGCTGACCCCCCAGTCACCTGCCGGTGAATCCAGACAAGTCTCCCTTCGGTCAACGGTTGTGAGCTTCAGCGAACGAGGGGGCCATAACGAGTAAAGATTTCGTTATGGAGTGGTTCGACAACGCAAGCTCGGAAGCGGCTGCTCACCAACCAAGGGACTGAGGAGATAGCTAGGCAGTGTTCCTAGAGTGTTACCTTCGACCATATGTTGAGAGTAGTCGGTCGATCATCGGAGATACCTCTGACTATGTACCGAGAGTAGTTGACCGACCAGTGAGAAGTACCTTCGACTATGTGCTGAGAGTAGTCGGTTGATCATCTGAGCTTCCTTTGACTATGTGCTGAGAGTAGTTGAGCGATCTTCCAGAAGTACCTCTGACTATGTGCTGAAGGTAGTTGGTCAATCATCTGAGCTTCCCCTGACGAGGTTATGAGAGTAGTTGAACGACCAGTGAGAAGTACCTTCGACGATGTGTAGAGAGTAGTCGGTCGATCATCTGAGATACCTCTGACTATGTTCCGAGTGTAGTTGAGCGATCTTCCAGAAGTACCTCTGACTATGTGCTGAGGGTAGTTGGTCAATCATCTGAGCTTCCCCTGACCTCTTATGCTTCCGTTTTCTTAACCTGCGGTTTGGATCTCCCAGGAAACTTAGTCTTCAGATC
>JBPOJG010000068.1:0-8089 GCA_052033835.1 Spirochaetota bacterium | reverse complement strand
CCTTGGCTCTGAATGCAGGCTCGTAGCTTTTCCTTTGTCTCATTGCTTCTCCTTTTTCCGGATTTTGCAATTTATTTACCACCTTATTTTTTCAATTTTACTGTCCAAAAAATGGGGGAAACTATAGGGGTAATCTTTTTCTCTGTCTTAAGCAGTTCTAAATCGTTTTTGATTGTATCTTCCGGTTTCTTACTGATGGCAGTTCTCTCGTAGAGCATGGATTTAATTCTGTCTTGCAGAGTTCGAGTGCTCCAATTTTCCAGCTTACACATCTCGATATAAAAAGATCGTTTGAGTTCGTCTTCTATATAAATAATAATTCGAAGATGGGTCCATGTCAATTTTCCACTCACTGCGTGGAAAATTTCAGGCTCTGTGAAAACTTCAAATAATCGAATGAAATTGAATAAATTTGTTTTACTATATCCTTTTCCAAAAGACTCCGTCAATTGACTGCTCAAAGTTTCTATGACTTGTTTGCCATATTCAGGCTTTTGATTCTTTAACAGTTCTTCCTTTACTCTTTTCCCGATGTTCCAATACAATATATTTACAGCAGCATTTATATTGGAAGCAATCTGCTTTTTAGTCTGCTCAATTAAAAAAGAAACATCCTGAAAAAGCTCTCTAGAAATTTGAAGTTCTTTCATATAATTATTTCCTTTCAGCAATGGGCTTCACCCATTGCTGGTTTGATATTACGCCCTTTCAGGGCTTAGTCCAAGCACCAACGGGGCGCAATACCTCTCCCGCATAGCCTGCAAGGGCTATGCTATGAAAAAACATCCCCTTCATTCCACAACTCCCATCTTCCTCAGATGTTTATTCACCTTCTTTTCCAACTCCTCTACTTTTGTATCTAGAACAGAAAGCGGAGTTTCATAACGTTCGGCGAGTTCGATGAGTCTGCGGCTGATGGTCTGGCTTACTCTGTCCATTTCGGAATGAACTTGTTTTTCAAGAGCGGCCAGCCATTTGTCATCCACGACTAGACTTTTGATTTCTTCTTCTTTCAGTTTTGGATATTTCTCTAGAAGTTTTTTGTCTAGGTCTTGTGTGGATACTTTAATTTGTTTGTTAAGTTCAGGAATGGATTCGGAAACTTGTAGATACTCTTCTAGAATCTTTTTTTCTTCGGAGGCTTCTTTGTTTTTAGTGATTTCCTTGAGCCTGGCAGATACAGTCGCTTTATTGATTTTCTCGAAGTCTGCGAATAATCCGTCTTCGCCTCCGTTCTCTTCTTCGATTTCTTTTAATCTGCTTTGTCTGGATTCAAGGTCTGCTTCCAAGTTTTCCATTTCTTGTTTTTCTTTTTGAAAGTATTTTGCAATCACTAGTTCTTTAGGAATCAAATCACAGTACCAACCTTTGTCTATTGGTTTTCCTTTTACGGTTTCGATAATTCGCCTTGTCTCTGCCTTCCATCCGTCTTGGGATAATAGGTAACAATCATCTTGCATGGTTTCATACCAAAAATCCATTAAGTGTTGGTAGATGTCATATTGGTCTATGAGTTTATCTCCTTCGAACGACTTTAGGATACTCTCGCTTATCTCGTGGATTAATTCTTTTGGTTTAAAACCCTTCTTCAAATTCTTTAACTCTGTGAGATGTTTCTTTTTCCATTTGGAGTATTTAGATTCTACTTCACGAGAAAAATTCTGAAACTCTGGATGTTCAAATATTTTTGTTTTGATTGCATCTTTCTCTACTTTGATTTGCGAATACTCTTTGTTTTGCCCTTTTCCAAATAATACTTTTTGTATAGAAGGACAGACTTCCCAGAATCCAGAAAGAGATTCAATATCTCGATTCGGAATTTCTCCCGTGAGATGGGCTTTAATATCTTGTATGTCTTCTTCCTGCGTATCGATATACCGGGAAATATTTAAGTTGTATCCATTAGCCTCAATTTCTGAATTAGGAACAAAGCGAGCATATTTCTCAGAATCCGCTTGGCTGTTGAATATATCTACAATCTTATGAATGTCTCTGCTTCTCAGACGGTTCTTGTCACCGTCTTTCATAAAACCTTTGCTGGCATCAATCATGAAGATACCTTTACGATTTTTGCTTTCTTCTTTATCTAAAATCAGAATACAGGCAGCAATGCCCGTTCCATAAAAAAGATTTTGCGGCAGTCCAATGATTCCTTTGATAAATCCTTGCTTGATTAGATTCGTGCGAATATCGCCTTCCACATTTCCACGAAACAAAACTCCATGCGGTAAAATACAAGCCCCTTTTCCTGTGCTCTTCATAGATTTAATGATATGGAGCAAATACGCATAATCCCCATTCTTAGCAGGCGGAATTCCAAATCCACTAAACCTATGAAACGAATCATCCACTCCGTCGATGTTCATTCCAGTCATCCAGCTCTTATCGCTGAATGGCGGATTCGCTGCTACAATATCAGCCTGTTTGATTTCATTTCCATTTTTAAATAAGGGGTTAGTCAATGTATTCCCCTGCTTGATTTCTGCACCGGGGTTATTATGCAGAATCATATTCATACGGGCCATACCGGCAGTAGCCACATCTTTTTCCTGCCCATACAGTGTAATTACATTATTGAACTCATCGGATACTTTTAAAAGCAGAGAGCCAGAACCGCAAGTTGGATCATATCCTATCATACTGGGAGTTACTTTTTTCATTAAAAAAGCAATAATTTTTGCAATTACAAGACTTACTTCGGAAGGTGTATAAAATTGACCTTTGCTCTTTCCGCTTTGCTGAGCAAAATTTCTCATCAGATATTCATATGCATCACCCAGAATATCATCATGCTCAGCGCGGTTGCTGCTGAAGTCTAAAGCCTTGTCTTCAAAAATAGAAATCAGGTTGGTCAACTTCTCAACCATTTCTTTTCCATCGCCCAGTTTCTCTTTGTCGCTGAAATCCGGCATTCCGCTTAAATTGTTAGCCTCTTTGATCGGTGCGATAATTTTTTTATTGATATCTTCGCCAATGGAAGGCTTCCCTTTTAACTTCACCATATCACTGAAGCTGGAGCCTTTCGGAATATTGATTGGCGCAAACGCCTGTCCTGCATATTTATCACTTACATATTTGATGAAGAGCAATACTAAAACATAATCCTTATACTGACTGGCGTCCATCCCCCGCGCAGCTCATCGCAGCTTCTCCACAAAGCACTATACAATTCTGATTTCTTAACTGCCATAAATAACGAATCCTCTTACAGATTTACTTTATAACTCTGAACTGAAAAGAAATCAAGAGAATATTTGTCTGATGCTGCACTTTAGCTCAGCTCCTGGTTTCCGCATATCAGTTTCCCGTCTCCCAGAGGAAAACTGCTTGAACACATACATACTTCTGCATAAATGTAAAACGTCAGTCATAGAACGGATTAAATAATAAGTAAACATATTATGTTTGCAGAGATAAATTTTGAGGCTGTGTAAAAACGGAGACAGATATGGAAAAACTTCTTGGCAGTCTGGAAAAATATATGGTGCTCAGCAGTTCTCTGAAAAAGGGAATTTCAGAAAGAATTTCTTTCCTGAAAGTAAAGAGAAGAAAACCGCTCGCTGAATCAGGCAAGGTATGCGAGAGTCTTTTTTATATTCAGTCGGGTCTGATCAGAGGATACTATTACCATAAAAGAAAGGACATTACAAACTGGTTCTCGGTGGAAAATGAATTTGCCACTTCTATGTATTCCTTTGTTTCCGGAAAACCGAATATGGAAAATATTGAAACACTCGAAGATTCAGAACTGCTTGTCATAAAAAGAAAGGATCTGAATTTTCTGTATGAAAATTTTTCGGAAATGAACCTGCTTGGAAGAATACTGATGGAGAAGTATTATTTGGAACTTGGAGAGAGGGCTGTTTCTCTGCAGTTTCAGACTGCAAAGGAAAGATACGGTGCATTCCTGCAGAAAAGACCTGACCTGTTTGATCGGGTCAAACTAGGTCAGATAGCTTCTTATCTGGGAATCACAATCGAGACGCTGAGCAGGATCAGATCAGTTTCTTAGATGTCGCCGCCGACGTCATAGGGTTTGAAGAGGGGCTGGGAAAGTTTCTGTGAACTGTCGAGCATCTTCTGCAGATCGCCTCTCAGTCTTGTGAGCATTGCGGCCACTGTTTCTTTTTTCTTCTTCTTGTAGTCAAAGAAATACTCAGAAAGCGGGAAATGATTTGCAAGAGTGATGTAGGCTTTTCTCGAAAGATGTGAAGGAACTCCACCGAGTGCACGGGGTTTTGTTCCGAATACATAGGATTCGTATCTGTCCATCCACTCATACAGACGCTCAGGAGAAGGATAAGAGAGGATATAATCTCTTTTCATCACGATGAAGTCGAACGCTTTGATGGATTCTTTTTTGTAGTGTTCGAGCTGCTGATTGTTCAGTTTAGGAAGTTTCGGATCAGGGTAGCCGATCGAAAGCATTTCAATAAGTGCGAAAATTGCCCTCAGCTTATGAATTGCATCCGCCTTGTAATCATAGTTCACAGGTCTTAAATCATCTGCAATTCTGTCGAGGATTGCATGACGTACCCGACCGATCCGATAATCAAAATCATTACTTTCAGCATCCTTAATATTGTACATTTCCTCAGCTTCGAGGAGAAGATATTTGCCGATTGTAAGAAAACGTCTGAGAATGTTCTTGTTTCCGGGAGAGATATTGTATTTGGATTCAATTTTTTTCAGAGAATGATCCAGATCGTCCATGATCACTTCAGTTCTGGCATCAATCACATATTTGATGAAACCCGGAAGAATTGTAATGTCGGCATTGGGATCGATTTTTCTTGCATCATCCATTGCCCAGAAACTGAGCGCTGCAATCCCTTCCTGAAAAGGCATTAAATTATCATTTTCACCGCTAGTAGGTTCTCCTTCCGGAAAAAGCACCAATTTGCCTCCTTTTTCGGCAAGAGCGGCTCTTGCAGTTTTCAGAGACTCCTTATCATTGATCCCTGCGATTACAGAGAAAGCACCAATATTCGAGATCGCTTTTCCTACCACTCCCATTCCCCAGTCAAATACCTGTCTCGAAGCCATATACTTGAATCTTGCTCCAATGATGTTTGACATATGGTACACAAGAGGAGGCTCAGCCGTAGAAGGGTGATTGGTAAAAAACAGAAGTCTGTGATCCTTCAGAGTCCGCAATGCCGCTTTGTCGGATTCAGAAATGATGACTTCATTGATATTGTGCATTGCCTTCAGCAGCGGGTGAAACATTGTGTCGGCGATCCAGCCTAGTAAAGGATTGTGATTGGGTGCAATAAAAGCTTTCATAAGATTTGTATCTTGGGAAATCAACATTCTCAGTCAAGTTGAAAAATTTTACTTGACTTCAAAAATTTGAAGATGAGAGTTAGCTCCATTCCGTCTCTTTGACAGAAAATCCATTTCAATTCAATTGGCGTATGAGAAGATTATATAAAATTGCAGCAGCCCTTGTGTTCACTCAGGGTTTGGTTCTGGCGCAGGATTCCCCCTCCCCGTCGTCCTCGAAAAAATTGCCTTTCGAGATCGATGATAAGAAAAGGCTTGGTGCCGATGATGTCAAAAAGAAGAAAGAGGGCTGGTATGTGACCGGTCTTGCAGGTCCTTTCAGTGATCCGAATTCAGGTACAGGGATCGGCGGACGGGTTCTTCTGTTCAACAACAAGACTAAGGATGACCCATTTTTTGAGTATACTCCTTACCGCCACAGAATCTTTTTCAATCCCTCAATGACCAATAAAAACGCTCATTACCATTGGCTCGACTGGGATGCTCCGTTTATTTTCGACACTCAGTGGAGAGCAAGGGCAAGTCTGATCTATGACAGAAACCCGAACAACCTTTTCTTCGGAATCGGAGAATCTTCAATGAACGGACTTTCAAACAGATTCCACAACCAGAAAAATCTGCCTATGATGGAAAATCAGTCCTTTCATGACAATCAGAGCAATTTGAATTATGCAAGGGACCCAAGAAGTCCAAATGAAATCCGCTTCAACAGTGATCCGTTTCTCAACTCTCTGATCCAGGCGCAGGGAACTGCAGGAAGCAATTTCAAAATCACAGACAGAATGTACAACAGGTACACTCTCGAATCTCCTCAGGTTCAGTTTTCCGGGGAAAGATCTTTCTTCAAAGGACTTGTGCGACTTGTTTTCGGTGCAAAACTTTCAAAGAATACGATCAGAACGTATGATGGAAAACTTTACAAGCAGGTGGACCCTCTGTTCGGAGAAGGACCCGAGATGGCACAGAAGTTTATGCTTCCTTCCATTCAGGGAAAAACAAAGGTCACTGAAGATGCAGAGGCTAAAAAAATCGTAGGGCTGAACGGCGGTTATGTAAATATGCTTAGAATCGGTATGGTTTATGACACTAGAGACTTTGAACCTGATCCGGGAAAGGGTGTTTTTGCCGAGCTGACTCATGAAAGATCAGATGCTGCATGGGGCTCCAACTACAATTTCAACAGAACATACGGATCATTCAGATCGTTTTTTACAATTATTCCCGGTGCAAACAAACTTGTATTTGCTTCGAGGGTTTCTCTGGTTCAGACAAACGGTGTGACACCTTTCTTTGAATACAGAAATATGTGGAGTACTGAGGGCGGTCTTTCCGGACTCGGAGGAAGAACAACTCTCAGAGGTTTCTATCAGGACAGATTTGTGGCTCCTGTAATGGGATTTGCCAACTTTGAACTGAGATGGAGAGCATATGAAATCCCCGGATTCACTTTCAATATCGCTCCTCTCTTTGATATAGGACGCCCCTGGGATAAATTCAGCAATATTGATATGAAAGACAAATATCTGTATTCTTACGGTATGGGTCTTCGAATTATCTGGAATCAGGCTACTGTCATCTATATGGAATGGGCTAGAGGACATGAAACCAAACACAATAGCAATATTGCCGGAGCTCCTCTCGCAAATACAAATTTCTACCTGAACTTCGGGCATATTTTCTAGGAGAAAAAAATGAATATTATAATGAAAATTCTTTTTACGGCAGCTGTCCTCAGTCTGGTTCAGTGCGAGTACAAGCCGAAAAAAAGCACTTACGGGCTTCGTGAAGAAGACAGGGCTCAGATTATTCTGGGTGCAATAAATACGGTAGGAACTGAGCTTACATCTTACGGAACTGTGAAAGATCCGAAGACAAGACTTGAATGGAAAAGATGCAGTCAGGGTCAGACATTCCGTGCAGCGACAAATGACTGTCAGGGAACAACTGGAACAGTATACAATCCTCTGGGGAGTTACAACATCAATATTCCTGCAGTGGAAGGCGGTAAATACGGAGCATTTGCATTGAATTACTGCAATTACTCTTCGAATGACTGTAACGTTCCTTCTATTCCTCAGGTTCTCCGAAAAGATCCTACGAACAAGGCAGTAAGTCAGGCATTTTCTTTCTGTGATGCTGATACCACAGGAGGACTGACTGGCTGGAGAGTTCCAGGCGAACCGGAACTGAGTTTCCTTGCATCCCTCGGAAGAAATTCAGTAAATGGAATTTTCCCGAACACTCCTGAAGACAGTTACTGGACTTCGTACAGTGATTATACAGATCTGTACGGAAGAACTGCAAAGTCGGTCAGTTTCAAGAATGTGGATTACGGAACAGTCACATCAGTTGCAAAAGAAACTAAACTTTACGTGAGATGTGTGAGATCCTACTGAGGTTCTACAATAGCATCAAGTCAGGGACGCACATCCGTGCGTCCCTTATATAGAGACTGTGTAAAAAGCATAAAAAATGGGCTTTTACACAGCCCCATCCCCATTTTCTGAAAACAAGTACCCAGATTTCTAATGAGATTATAATAGGATTAATACGAGGTTGACTGAAAATCAATTGGTAATATCATAGAATGTGAGAAAAAGCGGGGATTTTAGCAGCTTCAATGTTAGCGAAGGGGCTGCTCAAGCCCCTTTAAACCAACGCAAGCATTGAAGCTGCTGCCGGTAGGCCTCCCTACCATTTAAGATTTCTAATCGAACGCGGTGAGATTAGAAATCTGGGAAGTAATATGTTTAAATATAATTATATTTTAATTTTATTTCAGTATTCATTATTTTTTGAAAAT
>JBPOJG010000550.1:0-9224 GCA_052033835.1 Spirochaetota bacterium | reverse complement strand
ATTCCGCCTCACGACGGACACCCTTGTCTTAAGCTAATGGTTGGTACAGTCAACCTCCATAAGGGACTTTCACCCTCCAGTTATCGAACATGCCGGGCGCACAGGTTTCAAGGGACTATCGTCCCTTGAAAATCCCTATTTCGCTTCTGATTAAAGATAATTTCTTGATTTTTTCAACAACTCTAATGAAAATGAAAGGCTCATCCTGGAAAGCATTGATCAGTCGGATGGAAATATACATAAGATAGAAAGTAAACTTAGAGAAAAGGGAGAACTGACTGACGATCTGTCATTTCTGAAAATCACATATTCCGGCATTTCCGTTCAATATGAAGACCCAAAATATGACGTATCCGATTATCATGATTCTATACAGTCAGCAGAAACCGCTCTTTTTTATTATCTGGAATATATTGCAGAAAACGGTGAAAATCCAATCGCATTGAAAGAAATTTCAGACATATACATTCATCAGAAGGAATATTCAAAAGCCTCCTTTTATCTTGACAGACTGATTCAGACTTCTCCTGAAAACACATCAGCACTTTATCTAAACTCATTTCTGAAGAAAAAAGCTGGAAAACTCAATGAAGCGGCTGAGCTTGGGGAAAGACACAGAATACGGAATCCGTTCAATGTGCTGAATCTTGTGAATCTGGCCGATATTTACAGACTGCTTGGAAATTCAGAACGTTCAAGAAAAATGACAGAACGTGCACTTATTATTGAACCTGAAAATGAAAAAGCAAAACGGCTGCTGAACAGTCAGTCTAAAGGAGAACTCGCTGACCTGCAGTGATTTGTCTTTGAGGATTATTCTTTCTTTTCTTCAGGAGGATAGTATCTGTTTACAATATAATGATACCATCCGTCTTCCGCTTCTTCAGAAAGTCTCATTGCAAGGTTATTGACCATTCTGAGCTGTGCCTGTTCTTCTGATTCTCTGTACCCGATCTGTTCTGAATAGTATGCTCGTCCCATTGCTTCATCACGGGGGAGCTGTATTTTTTCGCTGCCTGATTCCTGAAGTTCAATTTTGGCAAGCATTGTGATCTCTGAACTGACCTGCTGATTTGCATAGTCCATAATGTTTCCGATTTTCTGATAATGAGTCACTGAACCGTAAATTCTGAACATAGCTTCAGATTTTTCTCTGGTCTGAATAAATCTTCCTCGTCTGTCTATTTCCGATTTCAATGCCTGGGTAAGCATAACATGAAGTCCGGCTCCGTAAGAATTGTTCTGAAAATTTTGTACATATATTTTTCTGTATCTGTCCGGTACCGGTACTGTTTCTTCCTTTCCTTCTGCAGACCTTATCTTTACTTTGGGCGGCCTGCCTGGTTCTTTCGTAAAGTATCTTACAAGTGCATTGTCACGCAGATAGTTTCCGCATCCGTAAAAAAACAAGACAGAAATGACAGTAAAAAATTTTAACATTATTTTATATCTCAAAATGATACAGCTTTGCCGGTATCAACTGTGTCAAGTGTATTTGTCAGAGAAGGATTGAGTTCATATGCTTTTGAGTGATCCTTCTGTGCGAGATCCTCATCTCCAAGTTTTGAATGACATTCACCTCTGCAGTAATATGCCTGAACAAAATCCGGTCTTGCCTTCAGTACCTCATTGAAACACTTTACGGCAGTCTTATAATCACCTTTTTTCTGAAGAATTCTTGCCTTCCAGTAAACTGCATCAGTCAGTTCAGGACACAAATCCACTGCCATATTAAAATCCTGCAAAGCCTCATCGAGTTCATTCAAGTAGTAATGACTGTTTCCGCGTGCAAAGTAGGCTGGAAAATATTTTGGATCGGCCTGAATGGAAACGGTATAGTCTGCCTTTGCCTTTTCATATTCTTTTATATAAAGATAAGCATCACCCCTCTTTACAAAACAGTTTATGTCAGAAGGATCCAGTTTGATGGATTCCGTGAAATCCTCTGCTGACTCAGCGTATTTCTGAATGTTAAAATATGACATTGCTCTGAAATAATGAAGGTAAGCCTTTGAACCTCCTATTTTAATCAGTGCTGAATAGTCGGAGATTGATCCTTCATAATCCTGTTCATCATAAAGTATCGGGGCTCTCTGCATCAGAGCAAGTTCATAGTTCGGCTTTATCTGAAGTGATCTGTTAAAATCCCTTTTAGCATTCTCCTTTTCTCCCATCTCAAGGTAAGCTTTGCCTCTGTTAAAATAATAGTATTCGTCTTCCTTGCGTTCAATTGCTCGACTGAATGCAGAAACAGCTTCAGTATATTTTTTATTTATAAAATATATACTTCCTATTTTATAGTGATCCCAATCATTTTCATTGTCCAGAGTGCATGCTTTTTCAAAATACTGAATAGCCCTGTCATAATCTTTCAGCTCATCATAAATTCCGGCTGCCGCAGAAACATACAAAGCAGATTTTGGGTCGAGTCCTGAACCTTTCTGGAAATCTTTCAGAGCATTATCATAGTCCTTGTTTTCTTCATAAGCTCTGCCTCTTTTGTAGTAATAATAGGCATCATCGGGAACAAGTTCAATTGCTTTGGAAAATGCAGAAACTGCACCGGCAAAATTTCCATTCTTCAGAAGGGTCTCACCGTGTTCAATATGCTCTTCAGGTATATTCATATCTGCAAGCAGAATGATAAACATACATTTGGTCAATTATAAACAGTAAAAAAGATCCGACTGAGAAGGATTTTAGCTGAAAGACAGCAGTCCAGATCAGTGCTTGATCGTTCAAAACAGAGGATCTGACTGATTTTTTCAGATATTGGCAGCCGTCTTCCAAACATTGGCAGCCATCTTCCAAACATTGGCAGCCGTCTTCCAAACATTGGCAGCCGTCTTCCAAACATTGGCGGCTGTCTTCAAAGACTTGGCGGCCATCTTTCAGATATTGGCGGCCATCTTCCAAACATTGGCGGCTGTCTTCAAAGACTTGGCGGCCATCTTTCAGATATTGGCAGCCGTCTTCAAAGACTTGGCGTGGGCAGCGGCTTCCAAGTTTGCAGCAGCTTCTAAGTTTGCGGGACATTAGGGCCGCCGACACTTGCAGTTATCCTGTCGAATCTAGGCTCACTGCGTCTTTAGCTCACCTAGGGGCTGTGTAAAAGCCTAAAAAAATGAGGAAATTTATCAATTGATCGGAGATAAGTTTAATATTTTAATTGAAAATATTTGAGCATACAGCATTATCATTATTTCTGATAAATTTTGTATTTTTTTTCAAGGAGAAATCAATTGAACACTAAAATTCTGCTCCGAATCGCTTTTGGACTCGTTATCTTTACATTCATTGGACATACAGTCGGAACTTTTATGCCGATTCCTGCTGAACAGACTGAGGTCGCAAAGACTGTTGAGATAATGAAAACTACGTTGGTTCCAATGCCTGTCGGGACTCCTAAAAGTTATTCGGATCTTTTCCTTGGAACAAATCTGACCGTCAGTCTTTTTCTGCTCATCTCTGCTGCCTGCTTTTGGGTTGTATCTTCAGAAGGCGGACTTGAAGGAAATGGCAGAACATTTCTGGCGATCAACAGTTTCGGAATGGCACTGCTTTCTATTATAAGCTTTCTATATTTCTTTCCTCTGCCGGGAGTCTGCACAGGAGTCGCCGCACTCTTGGGTTTCTGGGTTTATTCGAGACGCTGACTGTCCCTGCTGTTACTTCAAATATATATGCGATTTCTGGGAGAACAGCCTGTAAAACTGCATCTTTTTTGAGCGATAGTTGCTTGACTTAAACAGTCACTGAAATAAGTTCTTTCATATTAAGTTTGCAAAAATCTACTTTTTTTCCAGCTGTTCTACACCATCCCAGTCAAATGCGACTCCTTTTTCCAGATACTGATTGCATCTGTTCACGTACAGTTCTGCGGCGGCATCTCTTGAGTCATCTTTAAGAACATATTTGAAGCATTTCAAGGCATAGATAAACTCTTTCGAATGGTAAAGGGTGATTCCTCTTTCAAATGCTTCTCTTGTTTTTAATTTGATATCTATAATTCGCTGAGAGTTCCCGTTTAAAATTTCAAGAATATGAACTGATTTATCTTTCTTTTTTACCTTGACGGTATCTAAATGTCTATAATAATATATATCTTTATTTTCTACTTTATCCATTACATCCATACTTACGAGAAGTGAGGAGGAGTATGCCTTTGAAAGTTCTTCCAGTCTGGCAGCGATACTGAAAGCATCCGACATCAATGATTCTTTTTCGTCTCTCTTTTCTTTGAGGGTTTTTAGAAGCTGACTGTCTGTATGTATTCCAATTCCGATGGAAATCGGCTGAAGTTCTTTTTCCTTCCTGCGCAGATTCATCTGATGAAGTTCGTTCAACATTGCGATGGCAGCATCTATTGCATTGGAGGGTCTTTCCGGAAAAACTGCCATAATGGAATTTTCAATATTTCTTTCAACTGATCCGCTGTATCTTCGAATAATGGGTGCCATTACTGCAGTATAAGAATTTGTAAATTCTGAAATCTCTTCTGGAGTCATTCCATCAGAAACAGCTGTAAAGGACCGGATATCTGAAAATAGAATTGTCATACTTTTTCTGCGCTGAAACCCCAATTTATTTATCTGTAAGATACTCCGGCCTGAAAAACTTTTAGGCAGACTGGAAAACAGTGATCGAATTTACAGACCAAAATTTGCCGAAAAACGGTTTAAAAACTTCTGATTTGATCATTTCCTGATTCGACCAAACTGGTTTTTTAAATAATTTCTTACCAATTCATAAGTTCTGATTGCCTAGAATATTCGTCAAGAGATTAACTTTAGAAAGAATTAGGGAAAAAAGTCAATTTACTGAAGAATTTCCCCTATATCATTCCAGCATTGAGATCCTTCTGAAAATAACCTAGTTGACAATATCTGCTTTAACCATAACCTTCTTGTATGCACAACCATCTCTTCCGATTTCTGGTGTCAGTTGTTCTTTTTTCCTTTCCAGTTTTTTCCATTGAAAAAATAAACCTCTCTGAGGACTGCAAGGATCAAACAAAACATATTGAATGCAGTTTCCATCCTTGGTATGTCATTGATAAATTTTCTGATAATTTGACCCACCTAGAAAATGAAGATAAAGGATGGAAATTGGCAGAAAAAATACCCCTTACTCCTGAAATATATTTTCCGGGAACAGGAAACAATGTGTTCACTATGCGCACAAAATTTGATGCACCTTCAGATTATCTTTCAAACAGAAGTTTTCCTGGGCTGTATTTCATTTCACTGGGAGAAGTCTATTCGGTATATCTGAACGGAACATTTGTCTATGGTGACGGAAAATCGGAAAACGGAAAAATCATTACGAGCAGGTACGGCAGAAACGTATTAATTCCTCTCAGCAGCAGACTGTTTAAGGAAAGGGACAATATTCTTGTAATCAAAACAGAAGGAAATCCAGGATTTGGAGCTACAGGTATATATACAGGAAATACAGTATATATAGGGGATTATAAAGAAATTGCCGAAAGCACAAATGACAGGGTCGGTCTTGCTCTTATATTTCTTTATATTTTCACTGGAGGTTACCATTTTTTTCTATATCTGAAAAGAAGAGCAGAAGTCTACAATCTTTATTTTACCATTCTTTCTATTTCCTCCTCTGTTTATTTTCTAAATCGAACAGGTTTTTTCTATGATTATGGTATAGACTCGTTGTTAAGTTACAGACTGGAACTTCTTTCCGCTTATCCAATTTTTCCTTCGATTGTCGCCTTTATGGAAACATTGTTTTTTGGAAAACTGAGCAGGCTGATCAAAGGGATCTCGATTTTCTTTTCCATCATTGCACTTGCAACTTTAATATCACCTCCTCCGGTTCTCAACCTTCTTCTGATGGTCTGGCAGTTTACAGTTCTTTCGGGAATTATATATACATTTTATATTTTTTACAGGGCCATTCGGCAGAAAAGTGCAAGTGCGAAGAGACTGTTTTTCGGCTTCACCATTTTAATTATTTTTTCAGTATTTGATATACTTGACAACCTTTTTCTCAGAACAGGGTTTCATTTTGCGAGATATGCATTTTTTGCATTTGTGACAGGGATCGCAGTTCTTCTGGCAAACCGGTTTCTGAATCTGTACGAAACAATAGAAGATCTGAATTCCAGCTTGGAAAAGAAAGTTGAAATAAGAACCCAGGAACTTCAGATGACTCTCGATCAGGTAAGACTTCTGAAGGAACAGCAGGATGGAGATTATTTTCTTACAACTCTGATTATTCAGCCGCTCGCTACAAATGCTGCCAGTGATGAAAGAGTAGGGCTGGATGTGCTTGTCAGACAGAAAAAGAAATTTGAATTTAAGAAAAGAATTCACGAAATTGGAGGAGATATTTGTATATCTGATATCATTACACTTCAAGGAAGGAAATATACTGTCTTCATTAACGGTGATGCGATGGGCAAATCTATCCAGGGAGCAGGCGGTGCGATTGTTCTGGGAGTGGTATTTAAATCCATTATTTCCCGCACAGTAATGTATCATGGAAATCAGGCTGTGTATCCGGAGAGATGGCTGAAGCTGGCATTCATTGAACTGCAGAAAGTGTTTGAGTCCTTTGACGGCTCAATGCTCGTTTCAATCGTAATTGGACTTATTGACAATGAATGCGGTTATCTCTATTTCATCAATGCAGAACATCCTTGGAGTGTACTTTATAGAGATGCAAAAGCTTCTTTTCTGGAATCTGGTTTCAATCTGAGAAAGGTCGGGATGCTTGGAATCGAGGGGTCTCTCCACATAAAAACTTTTCAGATGAACAAAAATGATGTTATATTCATTGGATCCGATGGAAGAGATGATATTCAGCTGGGCGAAGACGAAACTGGCAGAAGAATCATCAATGAAAATGAAAATCTTTTCCTGCAGACAATTGAAGATGCAGAAGGTCAGCTGGAAAAGATACTGGTACTGACCGAAAAGAAAGGTGAAATTACTGATGATTTCAGTCTTCTGAAAATCCATTATATGGGAACAGACAGTAAAATTCTCAATGAAAAGCCGGAATTTATGCAGGAATCAATTGCACTTCTGCAGAAAGACAGGTACGAGGAAGTTCTGCTCACTCTGGATCTTCACAAAAACGATGAACTTGGGGAATATGTCGGTGAGTTTACTGAACTCGTGGGAAAGACAGTATCTGCAGTTAAAAATTACAGAGCCGGAGTGAACATATTGAATGAATTTCATCTGAAACATCCTGAAGATGAAGAGGCAATTTATCTGCTGGCTACATATTTTTATCTTCTGAAGGATTTTCAAAGAGCAGCAGATCTAGGGGAAATTCTGAAATTAAGACATCCTGAAGATGCAAAAATTCTTCGTCTTCTTGTGGAAATTTATACAGCCTCAGGCAATATTATCCGTGCACAGAAAATTCTGTCGGGCACCCCGTAGGGACGCACGGCTGTGAGTCCAATGCTGTCAAATTACGACAGCATTGACAGTAAGTCCGGTCCCAGTGATCATTTCAGATATTCACCCAGATCCAAAGAAATGATATCCATATGCTTCTGAATTTCAGCAGGCCAGACAGGAAGAGTGTCGTTTTCCCAGTACCAGTCACCTACTACATTCAGAATCGGTTTTGTATTATGAAATAATGCTTTTTTAATGCCTATCTGAATATCCTTCGGTTCGAGGGGCCGGAAAGGTCTGTCAAAACTGCCTTCATTTTTCAACTGTAATTCTTCGAATTCATAATTCATTCCGGGAAAGAACTCTTTGAACTTCTTGCCGGACTTTTTCCATGCTTCCCTGTATTCGGACATTTCCGGATATGCATTAGAATTTAATGATTTCTGTACCAGAACGGATATACCGCGGACAGAGTCACTGTGGAACATTCCGTACCGAATGCACTTGAACTGGTCTGGAAACTGCAGTGTAATCTGCTCCATTGTAATCTTAGTGTAAGTCATTGTGCCGTAAAAAAGCATCAGAGGCTTGAGCCACATAAAACCTGAAAACCAGACACTCAGTCCGGGCTTCAGAAGTTTTGTGAGTTTCAGCATCGGAATCACTGAGAAATTCAGGCTGTCCAGATACTCCGCTCTGTCGGCATACTGAACCGGTTTTCCGACCATCCCTCTGGCCGGGATATAAATTAATGCTTTCAGGTTTCTGTCTTTCAGGTGTTCAGTAATTTTACTTATACTTTCATCTGCTCTGAGATCAATATTATGAATTGTCTCATCGACATTCTGCACATCTGCATCTTTGGAAGACGTAGAAATAATATAAGAATTTTTATCTTCAGACCGGATTGCTGAAATCGTCTGCTCTCCTGAAACCGCACTGCCGCCAATTACCAAATAATAGCTCATAGTATAATACAAGTATACTTTCGCAGTAAAATCTGTCACATTTCTTTTTTGGGGGGAAATTCACCTCACTTTACGCAAACAGGATATGCTCTCTATGGGCTATATTTTTTCCAGTCCGTTCCCTGTAGTAGCAAACTATTTCCCGGCTCTCATCCGTCTTCCCCTGTCTAATTATCAATGTCCAAACTCCTTCTCTGCCTCCTTCTTCTCACCCTGCCCCTTTTCTCTGACCCCGACCCTCTGCAGGAATGGAAATCCTGGAAAAACGGGGACAGGAATTTACGAATGCAGAAATGGATGTCCTGTCTTCTGCAGTCTCATTTTGATGGGAGAGTCTGCGAGAAACCGGAGAATCTGCCGAGATTTTACGGGAAGCTCGGGATTTTTATCACTCTGGTGAAAAAAGGTGAGATCAGGGGCTGTTTTGGAGCATTTCACCACCGTTCAGACGACCTCGAAAAGGTTCTTTCCGATTACATCTCCGGTGCAGTCAAGGAAGATCCTAGGTACAACCCAATTCGAAAGGAAGAATTAGACGGAATGAAAATAGTTTTGACAGTTGCAGACAGACCCGTTCCGACAGGAAATCCTGAAAATATTGACATTGGCAGATATGGGATTTTCCTTAGTAAATCAGGTGCAGGGTTTGTGTACAGTCCCGGAGAAATCCGAACGCCCAAGGCACTCAAGCGGATTTTAGATCAGAACAAAGGCAGTGAAGTTTTTTATTTCAATGCTGTCATTTTCAGGACAGCTCTGGAGAGTTTATGAAATTTGCATTATTTTGTATTTTATTTACATTCGGTCTGAATCTTCAGGCCGCCGACAAAAAGAAACTGAAGCAGGAAAATGCTTCCGGTTACATTCTGGACAAAAA
>JBPOJG010000500.1:0-4958 GCA_052033835.1 Spirochaetota bacterium | reverse complement strand
CCAGAAGGTCTTTTTCATCAAGAGCGATCTCATCTGCCAGACCGATGGAATATGCTTCTTCTGCCTTGACCATTTTTCCTGAATACAGAAGATCTCTTGCATTTTTCAATCCTACAGTCTGGGTCAGAACATAGGCTGTGACTCCCGGAAAATTCAGTCCAATCAGAGACTCCGGAAAAGAGATTCTGGGCTTTTTTTGAATCATTATTCTATAATCAGAATATAATGCAAGAACTGCACCTACACCGAATGCATGACCGTTGACTGCGGCGACAACCGGCTTATTGAAAAAAAGAGCCTCATGAGAAACATTGATGGCAAGCGATACACCTTCAAAAATTTCTTCAGCAGATTTTCCAATAAAAAATTCAGGATTGAACCCGCGAGAAAAATATTTTTCATTGTCCGATGAAAAGATCACAGCTTTAACTTTTCTGTCGGCTGAAAGTTTTTTTAATGTATCTCTCAGTTCCAGAAAAAATTCCTTTCCGAAGGAATTGAATTCATTTGTATTTACATACAATTCTGCAATGTAATCATTTCTTTCTTCTCTAATCATATGCTCTAGTCCTTCTTTTTGGAAATGGACTGTCTTTCTTTTTTGAGTTTTTCAAGTCTGTCCAGCTGTCTGGATTTCAGTTCATCTAAGATTTCTTCATGTTCATCATCGATTTGTATTTTCTGTTTTTTATGACTGACAGACTGAATATCTTCCTTAACTGTCTGAACGATCAGTTCGAGGAAATTTTCCTTTGGAGGGTCAAATGATTCTTTAATGGAAAATATCTTCTGCTTGATTTCGGGAGTGTCAATTTCCTTGATGAGACTGATGGAACCGTCTGTCACTCCGATAAGAATAAGCATTCCAGAAACTTCCACCAGCTGAAGTTCTTTACTTGGACCCAGAGGCAGTGTGCTCAATACGCGCATTGCACCCTGAACTGGAAATTTAAGATTTCGATTTCTTGATATTAAACGAAGCAGATAATAAAAAACACCTACGAGTACGGCAAGTACGAAAAATACTTTGAGCAGAATCCAGAGGAGACTCGGTGCATCTTCTTTGGAACTGTCATATCTTTCCAGAACTGGATTTTTTTCTGCGGATTCTTTTTTTTCTGATTTTTTATCAGTGGTCTTGGTTTCTTTTTCTGATTTCTCTTTTTCAGCCTTCTCGTTTTTTTCGGAAGTCTGTTTTTCCTTATTTTCCTGACCGAGTTCTTTTCGAAGTTCCTTGTCGAGTTCTTCCGTTCTGGACTGAGAATTTACCTCAGAAACGGACAGTGAAAGGATCAGTCCGAAACTGAGGAGAATTTTTTGAAGGGGCATTACTTTCCTTCGGATTTGATTCTGTCGGTAGGGCTGACGATATCTGTTACCCTTACACCGAAGTTTTCGTCAATGACCACAACCTCGCCTTTTGCAATCAGTTTCCCGTTTACAAGAAGATCGACCGGCTCACCAGCCAGTTTGTCCAGCTCAATGATAGAACCTTCACCAAGTCCCAAAATGTCCTTGATGTACATCTTTGTTCTTCCAAGTTCCACAGTCACGGACATCTGCACATCCATAAGCAGATTGAGGTTTGTGGCTCCGGAAGGCTGAGCTGCGTTTGAAAGAGAAGGGAAAGCAATCCCCTTAATTCCGACAGAGTTCTGCTGAGAAGTGATGGAACTCTGTGTATTTGCAGCAGGAACGCTGATATTGATTCCCCCGCCTGCCCCGCCTGTTTTTTGCGGACCCTTTTTGAACAGTGCAAGAATTTCTTCTGCAGTCGCCTGAGACATGATATAATAGACTTTAAATACGGCTACTGTCTCGATGTTCAGGTTCATTGCAATTTTGACGAGCATCTTTCCGTCAGGCAGAACCATATCTTTCGGGGTTTTTGCCATGGAAATTTCCAAAGGAACGGCCTGAACCGATGCGCCCAGCTTAACTCCGATCTGCACACCGACCATTCCCATAACAGGTGCAAAATTATTCTTTAAAGTCTGCTGTCTTGCACTGTCAAAACCTCCGGTCGAGAGTCCTCCCATTAGAACGCTTACGATTTTAGAGGCATTTTCAACGGAAATGACAAGAGTTGTCCTCCCATTGACTGAGCCTGTCAGATTGGATACCAAAGATACCGATTCTGTTCCGAGTTCAGCTGCCAAATCCTGTGCAGTTTTTGCTTCTACGATTGGACTTGTAAATCTGACCGGTTTAGCAAGGACACTCTCCAGTGTGCTTGCTGCCACACCAAATGCAGAGGAAATAATCTCAGTCAGAAAATCCTTGTCTGTGGGAGAAAATGGATCAGCTGGCCCGGATGGCTGAACAGGATCAGGCGCAAAAGAACTTTCATCAGCTCCCTGTAAAAGTGCGTCGATTTCGTCTTGTGAAAGTGAACCTTCTCCCATGTATTACTCCAGATAAATTTTGTCGTACTGCTATTCTAATTCAGCAGTGCATACTGTAAATATTTTCGGAAAAAAGAGGGGAAAAATTTTCAGAAAAACCTGAATTTCATAAACTTTTCCATTAATTCATACGTGAACTGGATTTTATATCGAGTTTACACTCATCTTTCAAAAAAACAGCAGTAAAAGGAATGCCTGCCGAGATGCTGAGACTGCACACAAGCATTCTGAAAAGACAGACTTCATAAAGCACAGAATCCACTATTCTCCCTGTCCAATCTGAAAAATGCTTGACTGTATTCGAAAAACTCAAACTTTTCATATAGGTCAATGATTTCCCCTGAAAAACCAGTCAGTTTTGAATGCAATTATCCGATTCTAGTGGAAATTTACGAATCGATCAAGAATATCAACGATCTTTCTTTTAAAATCCGTCTGCGAGCCTTGAACAGTCTTGTTTCTGTCAGCAGGGATATTGGAACGGTGACCGGTTTTAAGGCAATTTCATTTGAACTGATCAAATACAGTGATCTGATGGAAGCTGAGTCTGCAAAACTCAGAGAACTGATTCACAAAATTCTAGTTGCACATACTTTTCAGAAAAAAATTGACAGAACAGTGCGGTTTATTCAGAGAATAGAAGTTCATAAGGAAGTCGAAGATCAGAAATTTTACAAATCCGATCTGGACAGCATTTTTCTGGAAAATCAGAAGAGACATTCCAGCCTTGATCGGAATATCTATGAGTCAATTCAGCTTCTGATGAAGTTTACTAAGGAATTTTTTAAAATATGCATGAAGGGCAATTCAATTGCAGTCCTTGCAAAAATTGAGTCTGCATATATGAAAGAACAGAGAGACGTGTATATGAAGCTGGCTGAAGATGTGGAACGGTTCCTTGCAGAAACAATGATAGCATTAAAAAATATCCTGACAAGTCTGGGAATAGACATAAACAATGAAGAAAATTAAATATATATACACTGATAAAGATCACAAGTGGATCTCTGTCTACAGAGACAAGGAAAAACAGTCCTATATCATAGATACAAATGAATATATTGTAATGAATGGATCCGATTCTCTGATCACCGATCCCGGCGGAGTGGAGATTTTCCCTACTGTATTCACTTCCATCAGTTCCGAAGTGAATCCTATGGCAATACGTTATATATTCAGTTCACATCAGGATCCTGATGTGATTTCTTCCTTAAGTCTCTGGCTGGAAGTAAACCCGATGATTAAGTGTTATGTCAGCTGGCTGTGGGCAACTTTTCTTCCTCATTTCGGGGGGACTGAAAAAGTCTTCATTTCGATGCCCGATGACGGAATGAAAATCAGTCTGGGCAATCTGGATCTGGAAGCCGTTCCTGCACATTATCTTCATTCTTCCGGTAATTTTCATCTTTATGACCCGAAGGCAAAAATCCTTTTTTCAGGAGACATTGGGGCCGCTCTTCTGCCCGAGTCTGATGATTCAGATCTGTATGTAAAGGACTTTGACAGGCATATTGAATATATTGAAGGCTTTCACAGAAGATGGATGGGTTCAAATGAAGCAAAGCTGGACTGGTGTGAAAGAATCAGCAAGTATGAAATTGATCTTCTCTGTCCTCAGCACGGCCTGATTTATACAGGAAAGGATGTGGAAAGATTCATCAACTGGTTTTCTGAACTCAAAGTAGGAATTACTCGAAAGTCCTGAAAATTCATTCTGGTTTACCGTTTCGGTGCAGGCAGAACAATCTCACTGCATTTCAAAACTGATGGAGCAGAGTTCTTTGGATTTATGCCAGACAGAAAATGTCCAAAGTCCGGTCGAGAGTTCAGATTTATGATCAAAGGAATAACCGTATATGTCCTCAATCTTTCCGTCAGAACTGTAAGACTCCCAATTGTCTGAATACTTATCAAAATAGTTCCCATTTTTATCAATGAATCCGGGAAAACGAATTGTGTGAGAAATGTTCACTGCTTTGTTTTTCTTTGGAAGACCTGTAATTCTGTATTTAAAACCGATTCTTGTTCCGACCTTTGCAGGAAACACTTTTGTTTTTTTTAGAAGTTTTGTGCCCATTCCGAAATGATTGAACTCTCCGTTTGGCACTGCTTTGTAGTTTTCTGCAGGGATATGCTCTTCAAAGTATTCGTACAGACCGTAATCATAAATTTCACATTTCAGAGGATCCTGCCTCTGGATAAGATTGACGGAAGACAGGAACAGTGCGGATAAAATAAGATATTTTATAATATTTTTCATAAGTAATCTCAAAAACACAGAAATGATTTTCTGCATTGTTCAGTGCTTTTCACCTTAGCCTTCTGCAGGCTCAAAATTAGTTTCGCCGAAAACCCTTCTTCTGTTTTCAATTCTCTTATATTTGGATTATCAGTCGTATCAAACATTGTAAAAGAATGTATGCTTTTTTCCCAAAGACTTTTTTTCTCAATTGATTTCATTCAATTTACTCCTTATATCTCAAGGTTTTGAAACTGTGTAATCTAATGCAGTTTTGTCAAGTCGAATTAATATCCGGTTTTTTTGCTGACCTG
>JBPOJG010000369.1:0-2612 GCA_052033835.1 Spirochaetota bacterium | reverse complement strand
CGATGGAATAACGAAAGTCTACGGGATTCCTTGATTATAGTTTTGAGAGAACTGGTTGCAGCAGGACGCATAGAGCGGATTTCGGTTGGTGAGCAGCAGTTTCCCATCTTGCGGAGCCGAACCAATCGAGATGATGATGCAAATGTTATGGAAAGAGGAGCTTATGAGAAAGCAAGGTGTGGCTACATTCGAACAAGCTCAGGCGACGTTTTGAAACGTCGCTTTCTCTGGCCAGATCACGATAATCATCTGCACGTGATGATAGTAGAATGAAAATGAGATTGATAGTATTATTTATTATTTTATGGGGTTCTGCTTTCTGTCAGACAAAAAAGGTCTATCCAGAACTGCAAGTAAACAAAGTTAAATATTATGCAGATCAAAGCCAGTATATTGCAGATTTCGAAAAGTCTGATATGAAAATTGCCTTTGAAAAACTTCGAAAACAGATTTATTCAATTCTTGAAGGAGGTGGGACAATTTATGATCTGGAGGAATTTTTAGATAAAAAATATTTCAGATACTCAGATAAAACTTCTATCTGGTATGAAGGCGAAAAGGCTAATTTGGAGAAAATTCAGAAAGTATGGGATTTGAAATCGATTAAAAATGGATTAAAAAATCCTTATATTATAACTATAATGCTGAAAGACGGATATGTAACCTGGGAAGAGATCGATCCCAGTAAAACTGATCGGATCAATAATCCTCCGATTCAAATTGGCTTTAAATACGAAGACGGGATAATGAAATTGAGTAAAATCGGTAAAGTTTACGGGGTTCCTTAATTTTGGTTTTGAGAGAACTGGCTGCAGCAAGCCGCATAGAGCGGATTTCGATTGGTGAGCAGCAGTTTCCCATCTTGCGGAGCCGAACCAATCAAGATGATGATGCAAATGTTATGGAAAGAAGAGCTTATGAGAAAGCAAGGTATGGCTGCATTCGAACAAGCTCAGGCGACGTTTCGAAACGTCGCTTTCGCTGACCAGATCACGATAACCATCTGCATGTGATGATAGTAGAATGAAAATGAGAGTGATAGTATTTTTTATGATTTTATGGGGTTCTGTTTTCTGTCAGACAAAAAAGGTTTACGCCGAATTGGAAGTCAACAAAGTAAAATATCATCCTAGTGTAAGCCAGGATATTGCAGAATTTGAAAAGTCTGATTTGAAAATTGCTTTTGAAAAACTTCGGAAACAGATGTACTCTATCCTGGAAGGTGGAGGAACAATTTATGATCTGGAGGAGTTTCTAGATAAAAAATATTTTTCTTATTCAGATCAAAAAAAGCCAGAAATATTTATAATGTATAAAGATGACAAATTTAACTTGGAGAAAATCCAAAAAGTTTGGGATTTGAATTCCATTAAAAATGCATTAAAAAATCCTTACGTTATAAGCATAAATTTAAAGAATGGAGATGTAACCTGGGAAGAGATTGATTACAGAAAAACGGATCGAATTCATAACCCTCCGATTCAGATTGGTGTTTCATATAAAGATGGAATCATTAAAGTCGATGTAATAACGAAAGTTTACGGGATTCCATGATTATGGTTTTGAGAACTGGTTGCGGCAGGACGCATAGAGCGGATTTCGGTTGGTGAGCAAGTTCCGGTTGGTGAGCGGAGCCGAACCAATCGAGATGATGATGCAAATGTTATGGAAAGAGGAGCTTATGAGAAAGCAAGGTGTGGCTACATTCGGACAAGCTCAGGCGACGTTTCGAAACGTCGCTTTCGCTTGGAAAACCTGAGCAGAATGCTTTGCTGTAATCAGAAAGTCGTTTCTTCGGATTCTTCAACGAAGCGGAGCGGGAGATAACTTTTCCGAAGGAAGAAGAGCATTTTCTTAGAAGTCCCAGCGAGCCGTATGGCAGCCGTATGGCGAGGCTTGCTGGGGCGAACGACGTGAGCGGGTGGCACGACGTGAGGAGTGGAGAGGGGCGGGCTGGAAGCCGGGGAGAGGTAAGCAAATACATCGTAATGAAATTTCACAACAAAAGGACTTGACTGGAGAAAATGAAAGAGGGATATAGGATAATGCAAATATGCTGTGTTTTCTGTATGGCTGTGTCGGCCTATGCCACGCCTGTATCTCTGGAAGAAGCAGTAGTCATCGGTTCCGGAAACCATGCACTTGCGAAAATCCAGAAATTTGCAGGTGATGAACCCGGAGCTGCCTAAATCTTTCAAAGACGATAAACTTTCCATTTTAGATATCCGTGCAGAGGACATATCAGGAAATAAATTTCTTATCGAAATGCAGGCGTCTCATCAGGCATATTTCACAAAAAGAGTTATGTACTATTGGTCGAGTGCGTATTCCAAAGCAATTCGAAAAGGACAGAATTATGACAGACTCCCCAGGATCTATTCCTTCAATTTTACTTCTTTTGTCTTATTTCAAGGTCAGACTCATTTTCATTCTGTTTTTGAAGTCAAGGAAAAAAACAATCCGGAAATCTGCTTGACCGAAGACTTGGAAATTCACATCGTAGAACTGCCCAAGCTGGAAAAACTTCTTCCTGAACTTCAGTCTAATTTAGAAGACTGGGTATTTTTATTAAAAGAGGCCGAGAACCTGAAGGAGAGCGATATGAAGACATT
>JBPOJG010000076.1:0-7985 GCA_052033835.1 Spirochaetota bacterium | reverse complement strand
GTCTCGACGGAACAATTGCGCACGGTATGTATGTTATGGCACAGATCGGAAGACTCTGCACAAGCTGGGCAGATCAGAAGCAGATCCGTTTCTTCGGAGTCAAGTTCAAGGCTATGTGCAAACTCGGTTCAAAACTCACCTGCAAGGGTACAGTCAAAAGAAAAAAAGAAGAAAACGGTGAAAAACTAGTCACTGTCAATGTGGAAGCTGTGGATGAAAACGGCGAAGTCAAGGCCGGAGGCGATCTCATCATCGTCTGCTGATTTCAAATACGGGACATTTTTACATTAAAAAAACATGATACCCGGAGTGACTGCAGTATGTCGCTCCGGAATATTTAATTTATTACTCAAATTTTTTTCCAGCTTTTTACAACTTCCTAAATCCCAGTTATCTCTTCATAATTTTGTTTCTTCAGCAGTTTCATTCCGAAAATCAACAACTTATTAACTCATCTTCGGCTGCAGGCGAAGCGTTGACAGGGGGCAGGCTCACTGCAATTGCCGGCGGCTTTTTTCAGGGTTGCCGCCAGTTATTGAAGACGGCTGCCTGCTCGGAAGTTGGCTCGGCAAGCCAAAATCCACATTTTTCAATCGAAAAGATTCATTATTTAAGAATATATCCGTGCTCAAAATCTAGAACATAACAAAGTCGCGTTAATAAAAATTGAAGCTGATTGAAAAATGAATGTGTTTGTAAAAATGAATGAGGAAGGAAAAACTCTCACAGGAAGCAGGAGTTTTCTCCATGCTTCTGTGACTGAGAGATAATGATACTTTAATTAATTGCTGACTGCTTTGATTGTAGTGATTGGAGCTTTGATGTCATAGAGGAATACAACTTTCTTAACATCACTTTCATTTCCTACATTGTCAATTGCCTTAGCTTCGATAGAATGTTCACCTGAAGTTGTGAAAGCGATATCTTCTACGTAAGGAGTGAATTCAGCAGCGCCGTCAATTTTCACGAGGATTTTTGCAATTCCGGATTCGCCGTCTTTTGCAGTGATTTTGAATGTAGTGTCCTTTCTTGCAAATGTCTTTTCATTTACTTTTACGAAAGGAATAGATTCAGTAATGTCTACATTCGGCTTTACTCCGTCCACATTTACGAGGAAAGAACTTTCAGCACTTGAATTTCCTGCATTGTCAGTTGCAAAATAGTTGATTACATGGAATCCAGGCTTCTCGAGTTTCAGAGGCTGTCCGGAATATTTCTGTTTTGCTTCGTTGTCTACATTGTAGCTGATTTCTTTGACTCCGGCTGATCCGTCTTCTGCAGTGATTGCATAAGTGTTCTTGTTTGATGCATAAAGAGTTCCCTTTGCATCAGTGAAAAGAGCTTCTACCGGCTTCAGAGCTGCAGTAGGCGGTGTATTGTCTACGATTACACTCAGGACTTGAGTATTTTCTCTGTTCCCTACTTTGTCAATTGCACGGTATGCGATTGTTGCAGGACCTTCTTTTCCTAAAGTGATTGGACCGGTATATTTTACATAGTCGCCATCATTAATTTTGTATTCCACGAAATCCACTGAACTTAAATCATCCACAGGAAGAAGCTCAAAAGTCTGCTTTGAATTTACGAAAAGAGCTGATTTTCCTGAAGGCTGAACGGAAGCAGGAACAACTGCAGGGGAAGATGTAGCCGGTGCAGTGGAAGTGCTCGCAGGGGTTGTGGACGAAGGTGCAGTAGACGTTGTTGCTGGCTTGACTGTTGTAGTAGTTGTTGCCGGTGCTGTCGTTGTTGTAGATGTGGAAGCTGGCTTGACTGTCGTTGTTGTGGTCGTAGTTGTTGTAGTAGAAGTGTTTGTTTCTTCTCTTTTTACCGGCTGAACAGTATCTTTAGTATTGATAATGTTATCTATTACTTCCGAAGCTTTGTCTACGGATGAATTGGAAGGGATAGGTTTCTTTGCCTGTGCAGCAAGACCTGCCACGCCAAGCAAAGCCAGAAAAATAGTGCTTTTTCTAAATCCTGTCATTGGTTTCTCCTAATTTGGACTATATGGTTACTAATTAACCATTTTCCTTTTAATCCGAATGCTTGTCAAGAGAGACGGGAAAAATCATTTCAGTCGGTTCTGAATTGCATACAGAATTTCATGTGCCTGTCTTGGACTGATTTCATCTATGGGAATGGACAGAATTTCCTTTTTCAGAATGCTCCCCTCATCCGGCTTTTCCACCATTTCGAAAAGAGAAGGGGTGGTATCCTTGAACTTGATTTCCTTTTTCTTATTCTCAAGTCCGGACAGAATCTCAGAGGCTCTCTGCACAATGGAATCGGGAATGCCGGCAAGTTTGGCCACATAGATACCGAAAGACTTTTTGGCTTTTCCCATTCTGGCCTTTTTCAGGAAGATGACATTTCCTTCCTTCTCCACTGTATCCATAAAAAGGTTGAATACTCCGGTTTCCTTTTCGAGATCAGTAAGTTCATGATAATGAGTGGCGAAGATTGTCTTCGTTCTGTTCCCGTCAAAATGAGATCTGGAAAGATTTTCCACAATCGCCCAGGCGAGACTCAGTCCGTCATAGGTGGAAGTCCCCCTCCCAATCTCATCAAACAGAATCAGGCTGTTCTCTGTCCGATTTTTCAGAATCGCAGCGGACTCCTTCATCTCAACGTAAAATGTAGATTCACCCGCAGTCAGATTGTCTGCAGATCCGATCCTTGTAAAAAGTCTGTCCGCGATGGAAAAGGACGCACTTCTGCAGGGAACGAACGAACCCATCTGAAACAGAATCTGGTTTATGGCAATCTGTCTCATAAAAGTGGACTTACCCGCCATATTGGGTCCCGTCAGTATCCCGACTGCATTCTTTTTTGTATCCAGTTTAATGGAATTCGGTGTAAAAGAATCACCGGCAGAAAGAAATTTTTCGACAACCGGATGTCTCGATTCTTCGAGAAAGAGCAGACCTTCGCCGTTGATTTCAGGGCGCACCCATCCGTATTTATCCTGGCAGTGTGCAAGAGACAGATAATAGTCCAGCTCACTGAATGCAGATGCCATTGCCAGAATCTGCTCCGAACAGGAATTGACCTCTGCACACATAAGATTAAATTCCTTCAGTTCCATATCCTGAATGATTTCCTCTGCATGAAGGATTGTTCTTTCGATATCCTCGAGTTCAGGAGTCGTGAATCTTTCTGAAGTGACCAAGGTCTGTTTTTTTAAATAGGAGTCAGGAACATTTTTTGCATCCTTTCTCGAAAGTTCAATATAATATCCGACAACCTTATTATATCGAATCTTTAACGTATTCATTCCCAGAGCTTTTTTTTCTTTTTCCTCAAGAGCAAGTATCCAGTCCTTCCCCTTGAATTTTGCCTCTCTAGCCTTGTCGAGTTCTGCCGAAAATCCTGCACGGATGAACGGACTGTTTGTACCGAGCACTGCAGGCAGATCATGCTCTGAAATTCTTTCATTGATGAAATTTTTCAGACGGAGAAGAGATTCATGAACAGACGGAAAACCGTATTCAGGCGGAAGACGTTCTTTCAGTTTTTCAGCAGTCTCGATATTTCTCTCCACAGTCCTGAAGTCTCTCGGAAAAACCTTGCTCCCTCTGAATCTGCCTGCAGTTCTTTCCATATCCTGTGTCTCGGAAAGCAGAGTTTTTGTAATGATAAATACTTTTTTATCTGCAGAAAGTATTTCTATTTTATCCCAGCTCCGCCGTATTTTTTCTTCGCTTCTTGTCGGGAAAAGAATCCTTTTTTTCAGAACCCGTTTTCCTCCCGGAGTGACACATTCATTCAGAACATGAAACAGTGTATGATGTTTTTCATTTGTATTCTGATTCTCAGTCAGATCCAGATTCCTCACAGTATTGGAATCCATTTCCAGAAATTCCTCATCCTTGATTTCCTCCGCCTTGGGAAAACGGAACTGACTGTTCTTGAAATATGCTCCCAGAAGTTCCTCGAGAACGGAACGCATGGATTCATAGTCGCCTGATTCCGGAAAATTGTAATGAGAAGAGTCGAGCATTGTAATATGACATTTGACATTCAGTCCCAGATTGCTCCAGGAAAGGGAATGTTCTCGGAAAAAAATAATCTCCGAAGGATTGAATTTTTTCAGAACAGAATCCAGTTTTTCAGAATCCAGCTTCTCAATCAGATAATAGGAATTTTCAGAAGTGGTGATGTCGGCAAACAGAACGGATATCACAGAAAAAGAAATATAAATAAAGCATAAATAATTATTTTCATAACTTCTGAGAAGATTGTCTTCGAGAACTGTTCCGGGACTCACGATCCTCACAACCTCTCTCTGAAGCACCTTGCCTGCAGGTTCATCCGACTTGATCTGATCACAGATAACAACAGTCTGTCCTGCAGAGATCAGTCTCGAAAGATAATTGTCCGCAGCATGAAACGGTATCCCGCACATAGGGATCTGGTTCTGTCTTTTGGTCAGTGCAATGTCCAGAATCCTCGAAGCGGTGACAGCATCATCCATAAACATTTCATAGAAATCCCCCAGTCTGAAAAATATTATGGAATCAGGATATTTTTTTTTGAACTCCTGAAACTGCCTCATCGCAGGAGTATTAAGAGGCTGAGATTCCTTTTGCATTTCGAATGAATTCCCGAATCAGATTTCTGTCCTTGACTCCGGGAGAAGATTCCACACCGCTTGCGGTGTCCACACCAAACGGATTCAGTTCAGATTGTACAAGATTCAGGTTTTTAGGAGTGATTCCCCCTGCAAGCAGATATTTTCTTTTCAGATGTTTTACATATGACCAGGGAAAAACAGTTCCTGTCCCCCCGCCCATCGTCTTATGAAAACTGTCGAGGATGACGAGGTCTCCCTCCGAATCCAGATCCGAGTCGGAAATTTCCTTTTCCACCGAAATCTGAGGGAGAAGAATATTTTTATCCAGACCCGGATTTTTCCAGGTTTCATCTCTTGCCACAAACTGAATTCTGTCATACTCAAGTGAAGAGATTATACTGCGAATCTCTTCTTCTGAATTCCGGAAGAAGAGAAGCACAATTTCAGTTCTGCTTCCAAAATTTTTTCTGAGATGAAAAATAATTTTTTCTGCTGTAGAAATATCTGTTTTTCTTTTACTTTCAGGAGAAAAATTCAGCCCGATAAAGTCAGCACCCTGTTCAGCAGTGAAGAGTGCTGTTTCAATGTCTTTGATTCCGCAAACTTTTACTTTCATTCGGCATTAAGTCTGCCCTGCAGACTGCAGGACAAAGCTTTTTGCGGCAGGGCAACGGTCAAATCAAGACGCCACAGAGACAATATTGCGGATCGCTTTGCGATCCGAGGCATCCTACCGGAGGTTCAAAGGGACTTCGTCCCTTTGATATCCCTGCTGTATGCAAAATTTATTTCACTATCAGGTGAAGGTTTCCGGGTTTGACTTCCTTCTGGGTAAATTCAATTCCCATATCACCCTTTCTTTCTCTCATCTTTCTGTAAAGAGTCACTCCGTTGAACATTGCCTTGACTTCAAGAGGAATCATCTTGTTTACATTTGAATTTCCCTTAACGCTGACATTGTTCACTCCTTTGATCTTTCTGATCTGGCCCTGAATGTCCTTGTCCAGGAATGTATCATAATCCATTCCCTCAATGACTACACGAATCAGAGTTCCCGGTGTCCACTTGGATACAAACTGCTCTCTGACTTTAGGATAAATTTTTTCCACTGCTTTCTGAATGGCTTCCTGAGCACCGCTTTCCGGACTTACATGAGGATACGCACCTGTAGTATTTTCGGCAGCTACAATATGGGCAGAACCCACATCCACAAATTTCAATTTCAAAGTGGCCTGATGAGAAAAAAGACCGCTTCCTTCAATCTCCCCGGCGTTTCTGACTTCAGCAGTTCCGATGAGAAGAATCTGCGCTTCCATTTCCGCCGCCGCAGCCAGAGCCTTTTCTTCTTCCTTTGGATTTCCGTAAACGCCTACAGGTTTACCGCCTTCCTTCGCCAGAATTCTCATAAACTGAGCCTTATCCAGAATTGTAAATTCCTTGAAACGGCCTGCAATTGCGTTTTCAGTCGCCACAGAATTGCTCGAACTCAGCTTTCCGTTGATTCTTTCTTCTACAAGCATCAGGAAATTGGGATTGTCCTGCCTTTTCATCAGCTCTTCTAAAGCAGTCTTCAGAGACTTAGGATTGACCTTTCCTTTTGCGTCGATTTCCACAAGCTGGCCTTTTTTACGGGTAGGACCGATCTGAGAATAGGCGTAAACTACACCTTCAATTGTGGCATTGATGATTTTTTCTCTGGATTCGGCATCAATGACTGTCTCATTGCCTTCTACCAGTTCACCTATCCCCTGCTCAATGATCTTTCTTTTTGCGTTCATTTCAGCATCATCGTCATTGATGCCTGTAACATCCTTTACATAGATAAACCCGTCCCCTTCTTTCTTCTGAGAAGAAGGACAGTACAGAAATTGAATCAGTATCAGGAATATTCCAAGTTTTTTCATAAAACCTCTTTTACGATATACACAGTATTATATGCGGCTCTTAACAATTAGACTGCAGGTTCTGCCCGGTGCAACCGTAAAAAAAGGCTAATTTGGGAAAAATCCCGAGGGTTCCTTTAAATATACCTGTTTTACAGGGTCAATTTTTCGTAGACTTCATCCAGCGAAAGCTCACAGTCCAGATACGGAATCTTTATTTTCCCTTCCGCATCCATATCAAAGATCACCCACTGTCCATTCCCATTCTTACTGAAAACTTCTATCTGCCTGGATTCGGATGAGATCAGAATATAATTTCGGAGAGAGGAAATCGATCGATACGCCTGAAATTTTTTTCCTCGATCATAGAGTTCTGTAGATTCGGACAGGACTTCAAATATCACCATAGGATTGAGCAGTGTATTCTTCCTGTCATTCAGAAATTCCGGTTCATCACATACGATCATTACATCAGGATATGCATAATGACTGTTTTCATTCACCTGAACTCTCATATCGGAAGGATAGACCAGACAGGGACTTGTTCGAAGCTGATTTCCGAGTGTTCTGATCAGATTGCTCACAATCAAATTATGACTGCTCCCTGCTCCCGCCATTGCATAGATATCACCCTTGAAGTATTCGTGTTTTACTTCTGAAGTTTCTTCTATACGAAAATACTCCTCTGCGCTGATTTTCTTTCGGGCTAGATTATCCATAATCATCAGAGTTCGGGCAGATTTATATTCTGTCAAGTACTGTATGGCTACTGCGGAATCAGCTGGTGTCCACCCCGACGACCTCGCCAGTGGCTGAGGCACTCAAAGACAGCGGTACTGCTCAGGTGCAGTTCAGTGACCGGAACCTAAGGGAGCAGTTTCTTTTTGCAATTCGCTTAAATCTCCTGCCTGAAAAATACTATACAAAAATATACCTATAAAATATTACTATTTTATGCAGCTCCTGCCATTATCCAACGACTTTGTTTTCAAATCCATTTTTGCAAAAAATGAAGACCTGCTTCTGGATCTTCTCAATTCTTTTTCTGAATTTTCAGGAAAAAAGCAGATCAAAAATTTGCAGGTATTGAATCCGGAACTGCCCAAATCGTTCAAAGACGATAAACTTTCCATTCTGGATATCCGTGCAGAGGACATATCAGGAAATAAATTTCTTATCGAAATGCAGGCGTCTCATCAGGCATATTTTACGAAAAGGGTCTTGTATTATTGGTCAAGTGCCTATTCAAAATCAATCCGTAAAGGGCAGAATTATGATAAACTTCCCAGAATCTATTCCTTCAATTTCACTTCCTTTGTCTTATTTCAAGGTCAGACTCATTATCATTCTGTTTTTGAAGTCCAAGAGAAGAACAATCCGGAAATTTGCTTGACCGAAGACCTGGAAATTCACATCGTAGAACTGCCCAAGCTGGAAAAACTTCTTCCTGAACTTCAGTCTAATTTAGAAGACTGGGTATTTTTATTAAAAGAGGCCGAGAACCTGAAGGAGAGCGATATGAAGACATT
>JBPOJG010000433.1:0-23807 GCA_052033835.1 Spirochaetota bacterium | reverse complement strand
ATCTATTATCTGTCCCGTATACAATGAGGAAGAAGCTATTCCGCTTTTTTATGAAAGAATTCTGAAAATAATGGAACAGTTAGATCAGAAATATAATTTTGAGCTGATCTTTACTAATAATAGATCTTCAGACAACTCATTGAATATTTTGAAAAGTCTTCGGGAAAAAGATACAAGGATACACTATATCACTTTTTCCAGAAATTTTGGTTACCAAGCTTCCCTTCTTGGAGGACTTTCCAATGCAAAAGGGGACGCTTTTGTTTTTATAGACGTGGACTGTGAAGATCCTCCTGAACTAATTATTGAGTTTCTGAATCATTGGGAGGAAGGATTTGATATTGTTTATGGTCAAAGAGGAAACAGGCCGGAACCTAAATGGTTGACCTTTCTTCGCAAGGCGTTTTATCGAGTTCTTCGGTTTTTGGCTGACACTGAAATTATTCTGGATATGGCTGAATTTTCTTTATTCAGCAAAAGAGTCAGAGATGAAATTATTAAGAACAGCAATACATTTCCATTCATAAGAGCTGAAATAGCTTATTCCGGTTTTAAAAAAATTGGAATCAAATATGACAGGCAGGCAAGAATTGCAGGAAAATCTAATTATAATCTATGGCGAATGACTCTTTTTGGACTGGGCGGAATTCTCAGTGTATCCACATTCCCGCTGCGGCTGGGAGTTTTTATGCTTCCGTTCCTTTTTCTCTGGAACATTGCATTGTTGTGCCTCGATGTACTATATAGGGCAGAATATGGTTTTAAGATTCTTGTTTTTTCAGATTTATTTTATATTACAGTGATGTCCGCCTTTCAAGGGTTGTATATTGCCAGAATTTATAAAAATGGAATATCCAGACCAGTGTTTATTATTGACTGGATGCAGAGTGAAATATCAGAGGATAGATAGATGGAAAAGAAACTTACATTAAAAAGAAAAATTCAGTTTGCGGTTATTTTATCAGTTGTATTTATACATCTCATTGGCGGCGTACTTTATCTTTCTAGGGTGCTTTATCTGAAGAAGCAGGAAAATGACAAAAGAATTATTGAAGTAAATCCTCTTCCAATGTACAAGGATGATCCAAGACTTGGGTTTAAAAGTCTGCCTGGAAAATATTCGGTAAAGATTCAGGTGAAAGAACGTCCTGATTCTCATAATTATAATGTTACGATTGAAGAAGACGGAACCAGATATACTGGAAACGCAGATCCTGCACTTCCGGAGATATGGATATTTGGGTGTTCATTTACATGGGGACAAGGACTGAAAGATGAAGAAACCTATCCTTATGTTCTGCAGTCCGGCCTGAAGAATTATAAAGTGAAAAACTTTGGAGAGAACGGATATGGAAATGTTCATACTTTGCTTCAGCTCGAAGAACAGCTGAAAAAAGGGAAAAAACCTAAATATATCATTATATCATATATGTCCTTTCACCAATATAGAAATGTGGCACAGAAGGAATATATCGGAGCACTGCGTTTTTTTAGGCACTTTGGAAACAGTCTATTGAAAGAAGCAATTTTCAGATATGGAATCAAAATCAGGAAGTTTCTTGGGATACCGATTGATTCTGATTCTGTGAAGTTTCATTTTCCGCAGGCATTTTTAGAGAACGGGGAACTGAAAATCAGAACAGTGCCGCTTGTCGCGGAATTGGTACCGGAAATGGAACCGAATATGTTCCTTGTCACTCAGAAGGTATTTGAAAGAATTGCGGAAATCAGCAAAGAAAACGGAATCATCCCGATTATTGCCCATATGTACAGTGACGATCCTTATCAAAATGATCCTATGCTGGATTTTCTGCGTAAAAAAGGATTTGTTTACGCTGATGCTTATGTAAAATATTCATTGGAAGGTAACAATATGGAACCATATGATGGACATCCGAATCCGAAAGTAAATAAGTTCTATGCGGACTCACTTTTGCAAACCGTATTGAATCTGGAAAAAAACACAAAATGATTATTCAAAAAGTAAAAGAATTTTTTATCAAGTCCAGTCCAAAATCGAAGCGGTGTCTTCTGACTTCTGACGAAACTGCAAATATCGACAGTATGTTTAATGCAATGAATGCTTCAAAAAAAGAAATGACGAAGCCTTCCAAATACTGGATAGAGCTGAACAGAATGAACTATGAGCAATTGAAAGAAAATGGTTTTTTGAATTTTAAAAAAACGATTGCGCTCAATTATTTTACTTGGGTGAGGATTATGCCTTGGAATTCGCAGATACGATTTCTGGTTAAACGCCTTCCTTCGGCCGCAGTTATTTCCGCATTGAAACTTGCATTCTTTTCCAGGAAATATGATTTTTTCTCTTCATTTAATTATATACAGTCATTATTATATAATTATTTAACATATCTGATGTGGTTTTACATCAAAGAGCAGAAGTTTTCTTTTGACTGGGTTTCCGTGAATGAACCGGATATAGGAAGTCCGCCTGTGACAGAGTATGCAGGCAGCAGATTTTCTCAGGATATTCTGAATTCTGTATTGGAATATGAATCCATAGTAAGCGGAGTGAAAAACAATTCGAAAATAAAACAGGTCTTTGAGCTCGGAGCTGGTTATGGAAGAAATGCCTATGTATTTATGAAAATGAATCCAGGGGTAAAATACATCATTGCTGATATTCCCCCCGCACTTTGGGTGGCACAGGAGTATTTAAGTCAGTGTTTTCCTGAAAAGAAGATTTTCCGGTTCAGGGATTTTAAAAATTTCAGTGAAATAAAACAGGACTACGAGGAAAGCGATATTGTATTTCTGCTTTCCACCCAAATAGAAGCTGTCCCTCAGAATTCTGTAGATTTATGCATAAATATTTCATCTTTGCATGAAATGAGAATGGATCAAATCAGGTATTATATGAATCAGTTTGACAGACTGCTGAAACAGGGAGGCTATTTGTATATTAAGCAGTGGAAGGTGGGGCATGTGCTTTTTGAAAATACAGTAATTAGACAGGAGGAGTATCCGATTCCGTCACATTTGGGAACTGTTTTTAACAGAGAATCTAGAATTCAGACTGATTTTTTTGAGGCGTTATACAGAAAATGAGGATGAATACAGGCAGTCTTGCTTTTATAATTATTTCCTCAGCAGCATCTCTTACTGTAGGATTTCTTTTTTATTTTTACAATGGTGACTATGAGAATAATAAAATAATTATATTGAAATGTTTTTTATTTCTTCTTTTTGCAGTCTTGCAGACTGAATTACTTCTTCTTTTCCTTAAGCGTTTTTCTGCTGCATTGCTTGTTAGTCTGTTTATTGCAGCGGCTTTATCTTTTATTCCTAATTCATTCAGAATTATTTTGCTCGCATTAATTATGTTTTGTATATATTATTTGAAAAGGTCAGTCTTTTATAAAACGAAAAACATAATGATTCTAGGGTTTTCATTTCTTACAGGAATTATCTTCGGGTTAGCTGTCTGGGAAGGAACATCAGAGAATGTAACAGATCCCTTCTCTGCTATGAAAATCGAACAGCTTACATTGAATCCTGACACTCTGTTTCATGCATCCCTTGCAGAAATGATTAAAAGTTTTGGTACGGTTTCTACCGGGCTGCATGGACTTCCTAAAGTCCACTATCATATATTATCTCATTTTTTCTTTGCTTGTCTTTCTAAAATACTGAAAACCCAAGTATATGAAGTCTATGGATTTGCACAGTATTTGGTGATGGGTCCCTTCTTAGTGTATTCCTATTTTCGTCTTGCCGACGGGTTTTTAAAGGTTCAGGCAGGCGGTATAAGATTTCTTCTCTTTTCCGGAATTGTCATTTTTTCTTCAGTTTTTTCGAGAAATTTCGGACAAAGTATTCCGAATATTACTTCAGAATCCTATTTTCTCAGCGTTATACTTTTTGCGGGCTTTCTGCATTCTGTATATTTCCCTTATAGAAAACTGTATCTTGAAAATTTTATTTGTTCAGTATATTTATTTCTGATGACTTTGGCAAAAATATCAGTTGGATCTTTAGGAGCGGCGGTATTCTGCATACATATTATTTTGAGTAAAAGGCTGAATGTATTTGAGAAAACTGTTCAGCTTATTTTTGCGCTGGCCGCCTGGATAGCCGGATACTCACTGGCAAGGACAACTGACATCCCAGGTTTGGAAGTGAAATTTTCATGGATGTTTTATCAAAAAGCCCTTTATCCATCACTTACTATACCACAATTTATATTCAGTCATTTTATTTATTACTGGCTTTTCCTGGGAATATTTGCGGCACGAATACTTTTTGGGGGCTTGCAAAGAAAAGATATTACTGAATTTCTGTCCTTCAGTGCGATTTTTTCTGTCGGACTGCTTGCACTGAATATTACAATAGACAGTTCAGGTTATTATTTTTCCAATGTGCTTTACTTTTATTTTATTGGGTATTTTTTGTATGAAATTCGGATACTTTCCCGCTTAAGTGCTTATTCGAAGCTGAATATTCACCAGACTGCAGTTCTGATTGTCTTCGGTTACTGTACATTGAGCAGTGTTAATTTCTTTACAGGAAAATTTCTTTTCAGTATTGATAAAACCTTGCAAATCAGAAATGAAGTTCTAGCGAACAGATTTTATGAAAACCGATATGTGAATCATCTGAAGAAAATTCGAGAAGATAAACAAATGGATTTTATGGTCTATATTCCTAAAAAAGAAACAGGGTTTTGGGATAATCTAGATGATAAATATTCTCCGTGGAGTTCCCCTGGTCAACAGTGTATTAAAATGCCGTTCATTATTCCTCTCATTAGCGGATTGCCTGCTGTATATGGTCTTCCTAAAAATACACCCGAAAAAAACTGTTTCATATTTTTCAGAGGTTATGAATCTTATATGCAGAATGATTATATGTACTCTGAACGTGATGAGATTTCTGGCACAGAGATTTGCAGTCAGGTACTGAGATTCAAATTTAAAGGATATTATAAAGTTCAGTATACCGGATATGAAAAGATATATTGCAGGGCAAAGGATTAAATCTTGAAAGTGATCATATTAGCTGGCGGATTCGGCACTAGAATCAGCGAAGAGTCTCATTTAAAACCGAAACCGATGATTGAAATCGGTGAAAAGCCCATCTTATGGCATATAATGAAGATATATTCTCATTATGGATTTAATGATTTTATCATCTGTCTGGGTTATAAAGGATATCTCATCAAGGAGTATTTTGCAAACTATTATCTTCATGAATCTGATGTCACGTTTGATTTCAGAGAAAATAACAGAATGGAGATTCACGGCAACAAGGCAGAACCCTGGAAAGTGACACTTGTAGATACCGGGCTGGAAACTATGACTGGAGCTCGGGTAAAACGAGTCCAAAAGTATACTGAAGGTGAGACTTGTATGCTCACTTACGGTGATGGTGTATCCGATGTCAATCTGAATGAGCTTCTGGCCTTTCATAAAAAGAGCGGATACTCTGCTACTGTTACATCTGTACAGCCGGTAGGAAGATGGGGGCTTCTGGACATTGAAGAAAACAGTTCTCTTATTTCAGGTTTTAAGGAGAAGCCGAAAGGTGACGGGAACTGGATCAATGGGGGATTTTTTGTAGTTGAGCCTGATTTCTTTAAGTGCATTCCTGAAGGGGATGATACAGTTGTTCTGGAAAAAGAACCCTTGGAAAAACTTGCATCTGAGAAAAAATTCGCCGCTTATAAACACTATGGGTTCTGGCACGCGATGGATACGATCCGGGACAAGTCCAATCTGGAAGATCTCTGGAAATCCGGTAAAGCACCTTGGAAAGTATGGAAATAGAAGCATATAAAACCCTTAAGAGTTTTTACAAGGGAAGGAAGGTTTTCATTACAGGACATACTGGATTTAAGGGTTCCTGGCTTTGCAAAACCCTTGCCGGATTTGGAGCTGAACTTTACGGATATTCACTGAACCCTCCGACCGACCCGGCACTGTATAATCTGACAAATGTAAATGATATAATGAAAAAATCATTTATTTCAGATATCAGAGATTTTGAAAAACTCAAAGATGCAGTAATGATTTCTGAGCCGGAGATAATTTTACATTTGGCCGCCCAGCCTTTGGTCAGAGACTCATACAAAAATACTTTAGATACCTACAGCATCAATGTAATGGGAACAGCAAATATTCTGGAGACATTGAAGCATCAGAAATCTGTCAGGGTGTTTCTAAATATTACAACAGACAAGGTTTATGAGAATAAGGAATGGAGCTGGGGATACAGAGAAAATGATTCTTTAGGAGGTCGAGATCCTTATTCAGCAAGCAAATCCTGTTCTGAGATTATTACATCGAGTTTCCGAGAATCTTTTTTCCCGAAAGCCAGGTATTCAGAGCATAAAGTTTCCATAGGAACAGCCAGAGCAGGAAATGTAATTGGAGGCGGAGATTTTGCGGCAGACCGACTTGTACCGGATATATTCCGTTCTGTTTTCGCAAACCAGATGCTGGAGCTGAGAAACCCAAATTCAATGAGACCTTGGCAGCATATCCTGGATCCTTTAAATGGATATATTCTGCTTGCTGAAAGGATGTATCATTCCTCAGACTTTTCGGAAGGCTGGAATTTCGGTCCTGAAGACAGTGACTGCAGAACAGTAATGGAACTTGTAATGCTGATCCAGTCTGAAATCGGAAAGAATTCGCAGAGTCTCAGATTTCCAGGTTACAGTGTAAAATCATCCAGCCTCCATGAAGCGGGATTGCTGAAGCTTGATATTTCCAAATCCAGATCATTTCTGAATTTCAGCCCGGTTATGAATATTCAGGAAACAGTGCGAAAAACGGTTGAATGGTATGATGTTTATCATTCCGGGAAGAATCTGATCAATGCGACAGAGAAGCAGATTTCGGAATACTATTCAAGAGATTCAGAAAAGTGAAAATGATAAAATATCTATACAATAAGTTAAAAAATATTTTTCCTTTTTCTGTCTTCCGAAGTAAACTAAGAAGTTTCATCATTTCACTGATTCAGTCTGAGATTGCTAAATTTTCTGCGGAATCAGGACAGGCTTATTCAGGCAGATTCAGTTATCTGGAATCTTTGGTCAGAAGCCATTATAATCTGGGTCTCAGAGGAAAAATGATTCCTGAATCTTTCTCTTTCGGATACGGGTCAAACATTATTATACCTGAAGACTGTATCCTTGAACTGGGTCAGGGCGTTTACATTGGAAGAAATACTGAAATAGGTCCTTATCGAAAGATAACGATAGGAGATTTTACATCTGTTCAGGACCGATGCATTATTCTAGGGAATGTAAATATTGGCAGATACTGTATATTTTCCTATAATATATATATCAGTTCAGGCAGACATTTTTTTGATTATAGGCCGTTTCTGAATATGAAGGATCAGGATCGTTTGCTGACAGCGGATACTCGAATGCATTCGGAGCTGGACAGGCCAGTCATCATAGAAGACGATGTCTGGATTGGATACAATGTAATGATTATGAGCGGAGTCAGGATAGGAAAAGGTTCTGTGATAGGTTCCAATTCTGTTGTCACAAAGGATATTCTGCCGTATTCCATTGCTGTCGGAACCCCTGCGAGGGTGCTCAAGAAAAGACTTGAATTCATTCCTCCTTCTGAAATTCGCTGGGACAGAGAAGAGGATTTTCCCTATTTTTATTCCGGTTTCTGTGTATCTCTTGAAGAGAGGGACATTTTTCAGAAAGAAAACGGACTTGCAGTGAACAGGTTATTCTCTGTCAGCCTGAAAGCTGAGGGGAAGAGCAGAATAAGAATTGTTCTGAAAAAAATCCAGAAAGAGAAAACCCAGATCAAATATAATGATACAATATATGATATTGCGGATCAGTTTTCTGAAATTATTTTTTCAGTCAGTATGAATGCAGATCCCGTTCAGTTTGAAATCCTCAGTGAGAGTGGCAAAATGGACAAGACTGTTATTGTATCAGAGATTTCTGCTGGAAGCTGATCAAATGAAAGAGTTTAACATAACAGGAACCTGCATTCCCGAACTGCACTATATGGCAGGCACTGATGAAAAAATCAGAAAAATAATTGATCTGATTGAAAAAGGCAAGTATTTTACAATTAACCGGCCTCGCCAGTATGGAAAGACAACAACGATCCGTTTGATTGTAAAAGAACTGATGAAGAAAGACGGATATTTGGTGATCAACTGCAGTTTTGAGGGTCTGGGCAAGGAGGCATTTTCTGACTCAAAATCATTCGTACTCACATTTATACAGATGATCCGAAACTCGATGGAAAATCAGAACAATAAGGCAGTGATTGAATATATAGACGGATATTCCACGCTGGATTCATTGACGGATTTGAGCAGATTTATAACGGAATTTATAAAAAGGGTGAATAAAAAGACAGTCATTATTATTGATGAGGCGGACCGAGCCGGAAATTATGATTTGTTTATTGATTTTTTAGGTATGCTCAGAAGTAAATATCTGAAACGGTATGATGATTTCGACAGAACATTTCAAAGTGTAATTTTATCGGGTGTGCATGACATAAAGAATCTTAAGCTGAAAATGAAATCAGGAGAATTGTCCTCTCTCAGCAGTCCTTGGAATATTGCATCTGAATTTGATGTTGATATGAGTTTCAGTCCGGATGAAATCTCTGAAATGCTCTCCGATTATGAAAGAGAAAATGAAACGGGGATGAATGTTTCTGCCGTTTCGGAGGAAATATTCAAATTTACGAACGGCTACCCATTTCTTGTAAGTAAATTATGTAAAATTATAGATGAAAAGCTGAACAAAAGATGGACAAAGTACGGGATCCAGAATTCGATTTCCATTCTGCTGTCAGAGCAGAATACTCTGTTTGACGATCTTATAAAAAATATAGAACATAATGCTGATCTTGCAGATTTTCTTCATTCTATACTGATTCAGGGAAAGGATATTTCCTATAATCTGGACAATCCTGTCATAAATAAAGCTTTTCTTTACGGAATTATCAGACGGGACAGAAATGAAAGAGCTGTGATCCACAACAGAATATTTGAAATACGAATATATAATTATCTTGTATCCAAATTGGAAACAGGCAGCCTTCCTCAGACTCAATACAGTTTTCAGGCGGATTACCTCGATTCTGAGGGCAATATCATTATGGAAAATCTTCTGCTGAAATTTCAAAGATTCATAAAGGAGATTTACAGTCAAAGAGATGCATCCTTCTATGAAAGAGAAGGACGTTTGCTTCTGATTGCATTTATAAAACCGATTATAAACGGTTCAGGGTTTTATTATGTGGAAGCTCAGACGAGTTATGAGCGCCGTTCAGATATAATCATCACATTCAATAAAAAAGAGTATATCCTGGAGCTGAAGATATGGTACGGAGAGGAGTATCATAAGAGAGGCATAACTCAGCTGATTTCCTATATGGACAGCAGGGGTCAGTCTGAGGGATATTTGATCATTTTCAATTTTAATAAAAACAAAGAATTCAAGAGTCAGTGGCTCGAAATTGACGGAAAACGAATTCTGGAAATTATGGTATAAAGAGGGACTAGTATGAGCATGAATCCATCGTATTCACAGGAAGGAGAGGACAGGATACTGGCTGATCTTTTCATCGGAAAAGAGAAGGGATCATATGTGGACGTAGGATCTCATGATCCAATACGATTTTCAAATACACATCTTTTTTATCTTGCAGGTTGGAGGGGAATCAATATCGATCCTACTCCCGGAACAAAGGTAGCGTTTGACAGAGTAAGGCCGGAAGATGTGAATCTGGAGATTGGAATCGGAGAAAATCCGGAAACTAAGATACTTTATATGTATGAAGAACATGCACTGAATACATTTGATCCGGAAAGAGTCAAATTTCTCCAGGAAAATTCCCCATATAAAGTCAAGGAAGAAAGAAAAGTCGAAATCAGAAGGCTGGATGGAGTTTTGAGTCAGTTTCCTGTTCAAAAAATTGATTTTATGAATATCGATGTGGAATGGCATGAGCTTTCAGTTCTGAACTCGAATGACTGGAATAAATTCAGACCCCAGGTACTTCTTGTGGAAATACTCTATTTTAAGCTGGAAACGATTCAGGAGCATCCAGTGCACAAGTTTCTCAGTGAAAGAAATTATTCATTTCTATGCAAGACTCCTAGAACCTGTTTTTATCAGGATAATAAGAATCCGACCAGATATTTTTAAATGAAAATTCTCAGAATTACAACAGCATATCCTGTATATATAAAAAAACTGTATACACAGTCAGTTCTTTCGGAAAGTGAAGATTACTGGACCCAGTATCATAAGTTTTGCTTTCAAAGTTATGGATGGGCAGATTTTTGGAGTCGGGCATTTGGAAAACTTGGTTATGAATTTTGGGAACCTGTTGCAAATGTAGAAACTCTGCAAAAAAAATGGGCAAAAGAAAACGGATATCAGTTTGATGAAAAAAACTGGCTTTTGGACATCCAGACAGCGCAGATTAAAAAATTCAAACCTGATATACTTTTTGTTAACGATTATTCCACTTATAATTATAATTACATAACAGAGCTGAGAGAAAAAGTCCCTTCGATTAAATACGTCGTAGGCTGGTGCGGAGCACCGTACCCGGATGAGAAAGTTTTTCGGGCATACGATCTGCTTTTCACTAATCTGCCTGTTCACTATGAGTATTTTACTGAGCAGGGGCTGCATTGCAGGATGTTGAGACATTCATTTGATCCTGTGGTTCTGGAACGGATGGGTACTGTAAACAAGGGAAATGAAATCAGTTTTTTGGGATCAGTTGTTGTAGGGAAGGGATTTCACAATGAAAGAGTGAGTTTTCTGGAATTCTTACTGGAGAATACTGATCTTGTTCTTTACTCTGATCTGAATCCTTCAGATTATAAAGTTTACAAAGAGATAAAAAGAAAAGCGTTGATGAATAAACTGACAGATACTTTCTTTCCTGAAAACATCGGAGTTTTGCAGTCGATCAGCCGTAAAATTAAATCAAACTATGATTTGAATTCAAATTATAAAAAAATATATGATTCATTTCATCCTGAGATTCTTGTGAGAAATGCAATGCCCGGAGTATTCGGGCTGGATATGTTCAGAACACTTGCGGAATCCGGAATCACTTTGAATCAGCATATTGATATTTCGAAAGGTTCTTCCAATAATATGAGACTCTATGAGGCTACAGGAGTAGGTACATGTCTTGTTACAGATTGGTCGGAAGATTTGAAGGAAAAGTTTGATGACGGAGAAGAGATCGTTTCATATAAGTCTAAACCGGAACTTTTGGACAAGCTTATGTATCTTCGAAAAAATCCAAAGACAGCAGAGGCAATTGGGAAGAAAGGCCAGGAAAGGACTCTGAAGGAAAACACTTTTGACCGAAGAGCTGAATTTATAAATGAAATCATTAAAAGCAAAATATAGATTCCTGTACTTGATTGATAAGCATATTTACAGAATTTCCAGCAATGAAATTCAAAAAATTGATTGGCTTTCTGATCAGAACCTCAGTGCTTCCTGAAGAAAAAGGCAGCAAAATAAAGGAGAAATGTAAATGAGCCCAGTGTCACCGCTGACTTTAAAAGCGAATGCTGCACTTAAGAAAAGAATTCCTGCTGATTTCATAATTGAGCAGTATAGGATAGGATTGAATATTGATGTTCGAAACTATTTAGAGGGAATTCAGTTTGTCGATCTTTACGAATGTCCAGATACAGGTATACTTTTTTTTGATCCGATTGATGCGATGGGCGACAGTGCTTTTTATGAGCAGCTTCAGAAAATTGACTGGTATTATATGGATTGGAAATGGGAACAAAGAACTTTATACAATAGTTTAAAGAAATCAGATAAAATTTTAGAAATAGGAAGCGGAAGGGGCGGTTTTGCTAAAAAATTGAATGAGGATGGTTTTGATATTACCGGTCTCGAGTTGAACAGAGACACTGTGGAAAATGCAAAAAAATGGAATTGTAATATTCTTTTCGAAACAGTTCAGGATCATTCTGGAAAGATGACGAATCAGTATGATGTAGTCTGTTCCTTTCAAGTGATGGAGCACATACCGGCAATCAGAGAAGTGCTCACGGCTTCTGTTGATCTTCTGAAACCCGGTGGAAGGCTTTTTATTAGTGTTCCAAATGATGATAGTTTCTTGGGAAAGGATTCAAAGAATGTTCTTAATATGCCTCCCCACCACTGTACACTGTGGAATGAAAAGGTATTTCATTCTATTTCCAAATTGATGAAACTGGAATTATGTGAAATTTATAAAGAACCTCTTCAGGACTATCATATAGATTATTACCATAATGTGAATCTTTCAAATATTAATAATGGTTTTGGAAGGTTTTCCTATTTTATCTATCAGAAGTTTATATTCCCGCTGATAAAAGATAATGTAAATCTTCTTCCAGGTTTTTCCATTATGGCTGAATACAGGAAAAAATGAAAAAAATCAATCTCGGATGCGGTTCCAAATTTCATCCCGACTGGACGAATATAGATTTTGTATCCAGTCATCCTGATGTCATATCCCATAATCTGAACCTTGGAATTCCATTTGAATCCGTTTTTTTTGATATTGTTTACTGCTCTCATGTACTGGAGCATTTTACAAAAACTAAGGCTTTGGATTTTTTGAGAGAATGTTATCGGGTATTGAAAGGGGGTGGAATTTTACGCATAGTTGTGCCTGATCTGGAAATGATCTGTCGGCTCTATCTCGAAAATCTTGACAAGGCAGTGAAAGGAGATAAGACAAGTGCCGACCGGTATCATTGGATGAAGATTGAACTTTTGGATCAGATTGCCAGAAATGAATCTGGCGGTGAAATGCTGAAATACTGGAAACAGAATCCTATGCCTGCGGAAGATTTTGTGATAAAGAGGGTTGGAGCAGAAGCAAAGGGTTTTATTGAATACTTCAAAAGGAATCCGGATTCCGGATCGGCAGTTTCTGCAAAGAAAGAAAATGAAAATATTTTCAAAACAATAAAGAAAAATATTATTAGAAAATTGATTAAAGGAAGTTCAGAATTCCTGGAAATGGACTCTGAATTGGAGAATATTATAAGAATCGGAAAATTTCGTCTTGGCGGTGAAGTTCATCAGTGGATGTATGACAGATACTCACTGTCTCTGATTTTATCAGAGGCAGGATTTAGAGAAATCCGTGTGATGGATGCAGTTCAATCCGGAATTCCGGAATTTCAGAAATATGCATTGGATGCTGATTTAGATGGAAACACCAGGAAGCCGGATTCACTCTTTATGGAAGCAGTGAAATGATGTTGGATTTAATGAATCGAATTCAGGCGGGAGAGGACAGTCTCAACGAATTCAAAAGTCAAAACTTTCATAATGAAAGTCTTGCTAAAGAAATTTCAGCTTTTTCCAATATGAAAGGAGGAACTGTATGGATTGGGATAGAAGATAATGGAGAAATCACCGGAATTACAGATGTAAAAATCGAAGAACGAATCATTAATATCTGCAGAAATCTTCTGGAACCGTCTGTCCTTCCTGAAATCAAGTCGCATATTGTAGAAAATAAATTTAAAATAATGGAATTGATTATTCCTAAAGGTGACTATAAGCCGTACAAAGTCAAGGGGCAGAATCGGATCTATATCCGTGTCGGGTCAGTTTCAATTGAGCCGAGTATTCCTGAGCTGATAAGGCTTCTTCAGGCTGGAGGACAGTATCAATATGAAATATCTTCTGTGCCCGGAACGAATCTCGGTGATTTTGATCTGCTTCGGTTCAGAGAGTATTGCGGGAAGTACAGGAATACTGAATTTAATGAATCTGTAATTGTTTCTATGCTTCAAAATCTTCAGCTGATGGACAAGGAGATGAGTCTGACTGTGACCGGACTGCTTTTTTTTGGAAATCAGATAGAAATCAGGTTTCCGCAGATCGGCATTCAGATGTTTCATTTTGAAGGAACGGACAGATCGGCTGATATGATTGATCAGGCGGAAATAAATGCTCCTATACCCGAATGCATAATTGCAGCAGTAAAATTCGTGCAGAGTAATTCCAAAGTGAAGGGTATATTCACTGAGGATAGTCTGATTCGGCAGGATATAATGGAATTTGATCATTTTGTTATTAGAGAACTGATTGTAAATGCATTCTGTCACCGAGACTGGTCAATATTTGGACAGAAAATAAGACTTTCCATTTTTTCTGACAGGCTGGAAATTTTTTCCCCTGGCGGACTTCCGAATACCTTGACATTTCAGAATGCACTGTCCGGAGTATCCTATTACAGAAACCCCCTTATTTCCCAGATCTGCAGAGATTATGGAATTGCCGAAAAAGCAGGAAGGGGTATAGAAAAAATAATGAAAAGGTGCAAGGAGCAGAATCTGCCTGTGCCCGACTTCAGGTGCGAACCGGAATTTATAAATGTGACTCTTGTAAAGAACACAGGAACGCAGAATAAATCATGAAAAAATATTTCAATACAGTTCATTTGGTGGGATGCTGAGTGAGCTTAAGTATTTGCGACTTTCATTATAATTTCTGGAAAACTCATTGATTGTCATCGGAAACGGCCTTGTTGCCAAAGCTTTTAAAAATCATTCAGATCAAAGCGATATAGTTCTGTTTGCTTCCGGAGTTTCCGATTCGAAAACTGCCGACAGACAAGATTTTGAGAGGGAACAGAATCTTCTTCTGGAGACAGTCAGCCTAAACCGGAAAATTCCGCTGATATATTTTTCTACCTGCGGTATTTATGATCCTGATATGCAGAGTACAGCCTACGTCCGGCATAAGCTCCTGATGGAAAATCTGATACAGAAAAATTCAGACAGTTTTATCATATTCAGGGTTTCAAATATTGTAGGATTTTCAAATAATAAAAACACCATATTTAATTATTTTATCAACAGGCTTTTGAATCATGAGAAAATATCTGTATGGAAACATGCATACAGGAATTTTGCTGATATTGATTTCGTGACCCGGTCAGTGCTGCTTTTTTTGGAGGATTTCAGTGACTGGAAAAACAGGACAGTAAATATAGCAATGAAGGAAAACACTTCTGTCCTTGAGCTTGTTTACACTTTGATGGATGTTTATCAGATGGAAGCCGAAATTGATCTGATAGATAAAGGAAACAATTACAGCATCTCCGTAGAGGATCTTTGTTCAGTTTTTATGAAAAAGGGTATGGAGGTGCCTTCGGTGGATTTGAAAGAGCTGATCACCAAATACAAGAGGAGTTTCTGAGTTGAAAATTGCGGTTGTAAGCACAAATGATTTCAGCGGAGGGGCAGCCCGCGCAGCATACAGACTTCATGAAGGTTTTCGTCTGATTGGAGAAGACTCAATAATTATTTCCAAAAACAGAACATCTGCTGATGTAAATTCCATACAGATTAATTCTGCGGATACTGCTTCTTCAGAGCATATAAAAGATATCAGATTTGAAGATATTCAATATTATATCAATCATTCCAGAACTTCTTTAAGCAATACAATATATTCCTATCCTTATCCAGGGATAAACATAACAGATCATCCTTTCATTCAGGAAGCGGATATCATTAATTTTCACTGGGTTGCCTATTTTCAGTCTCCGACTTCCATCGGTCAGCTTCTGGACAGAGGGAAAAAAATTGTATGGACAATTCATGATGAATGGGCATTTTCCGGCGGATGCCATTATTCTGCGGGCTGTGAAAATTTTCAGACAGACTGCGGGAGCTGTCCTCAGTTGGAAACTGCTGATTCGATTATTGCCAGAACTGTACTGCAGGATAAAATTCAAATTTTTCAGGACAGAATCACTGTCGTTGGTCCAAGTAAATGGCTGGCGGGACAGGCAAAGAAAAGCAGATTGTTCAAAAATTCAAGAGTAGAAAATGTTCCGTATTCTCTGGATACGGAAACGTTCATACCATACTCTAAGGCAGAGATGAAGAGGCTTTGGGCAATTCCAGAGGAGAGATTTACATTTCTGTTCGGAGCAGAGTCTGCCACTGAAAAAAGAAAGGGATTTTTTAAGCTCGTGGAAGCGTTGAGTTTTCTCAGAGAAAATTCAGTCTGGCAGAAGGCTGTAAATGAAGGCAGGATTCATTTTCTTCTGTTTGGACCTCCGGCAAAGGAACTGAAAGAACTGGGTATTCCTTATACGACAGTCGGTACAATTCATGATGATCAGCTGCTTTCAAAAGTATATGCTGCTGCGGATCTGTTCGTACTTCCTTCACTTGAGGACAATATGCCGTATACTATGATGGAGTCATTGAGTTCCGGAACTCCGATTGCGGCCTTCAGAGCGGGCGGTATGATAGATATCATTAAAGATGGATATAATGGATATATAGCTGAGTCTGCAGATGCAAAGTCTCTTTCTGAAAAAATATTCCGTTCCTATTCTTTTCCGGAAGAGAGAATTCAGTTTGGAAAGAACGGAAGAGAAGATATGGCAAAGAACTTTCATCTTAAGGTGCAGGCAGAAAGATACAGAGATATATTTAATGATATTATAAATAAGGATGTTTCAAAAATCAGCAAGATTGAAAAGAGCAGCAATGTTTTGGTTGGCGGAAGTACAGAAGAGAACTGGGGGAAAATTCTAAATGAGGTTTCCGGATGGGGGTTCAGAACACTTGTTCCGGAAATTGAAGCTCTCAAAAAAAGCAAGGCTGAGCTTGAAATTGCAAACAGCAGGCTGCAGGCACAGCTCTCTCAGGGACTTTCCATTTCTTATCTATACTGTGCAGAAAATTCAAAATATGATTTTCTGAAGTTTGAGAAAGCTGAAAAACAATGTTCATTCGACTGGTCTGAATTTGAAATTTCCTACAGTCTCGAAAAATGGACTGGTGCAATCAGTGAATTTCTTTGGATTCCGATGTGGAGAAGCTGCTGTTCTGTAGAGATTATAAGTGCACAAATTATCAGCAGTCAAGGGCGGAAGGAAGAAATTTCGGAATGTTTCGGGAACTGTCAGAGAAGAAATGGAAATCTCTTTGAATTTTATAATTCTCATCCGATGCTTACATTCAGGGTTTCATCAGATGATTCAGCCGCTTTTCATCTGAAGGGCAGATGGAAGGTAATTGATTCCTATCTGGCTTTTACTGAATATGAAAAAATCCGGAAAGAATCGGTTACTGTAAATAATTTAATTAAAAAAACATTAAATAGATTATGAGGAAAAAGAAATGAAAATTTTACTCGATCATCAGGCCGCCACTTATCAGAATTACGGCGGGGTTTCCAGACTGTTTTATGAACTTCTGCTGAATGTAGACAGGGAAAAATATCAGATCGATATGCCTGTCCTCTATTCGGACAATCATTATATCAAAAAAACGGATGCAAAGATCTGCCCCAAGCCTGATCCTCTGAAATGGATCGTCAACGGACCTTTTCCCGGAAAGGGAAAGGTATTCAAGGCTCTTCAGCTTCTTGGGATCAAGCCTGATGCGGATAAGGCAAATAAGAAAAATTCAATGCGGGTACTCCGGTCAGGAAAATACAATATATTTCATCCTACATATTATGATACATATTTTATGGATACAGTATCTGAGCTGAAAATTCCATTTGTGCTGACTGTTTTTGATATGATTCATGAAAAGTTTTCAAGATGGTTTCCCGGCTCGGAGAAACTTCAGAAAAACAAGAAACTTCTTGCAGAGAAATCGGCAAAGGTGATTGCAATTTCGGAAAGCACTAAAAGAGATCTTCATGAAATTTACGGAATTTCTAATGATAAGATCGAAATCATTCATCTCTCTGCTTCATTTGCAGGTCTGAAAAATACAGGTTCACTGGTCAAGGATAAATATGTACTGTTTGTAGGAGACAGGTGGATATATAAGAATTTTACAAGATTTGTGTATTCTGTTTCTGCAGTACTCAGAAAGTACGGCCTCAAACTTGTCTGTGCAGGAAGCAGAAAATTTCAGGACTATGAAATTGAATTTCTGCATGATGCAGGAATTCATGATCTTGCAGTTCATATACCGATCTACAATGATCAGGATCTGTTCAATCTCTACAGCAATGCACTCTGTTTTGTATTTCCGTCACTTTATGAAGGATTCGGCATCCCTCTTCTGGAATCCTTTTCTGCGGGCTGTCCTGTGATCTGCAGTCGAGGCAGTTCATTTGATGAAGTAACCGGGGGAGCGGCAGAACAGTTTGATCCATATGATGCTCTTTCCATAGGAAACTCTCTGAAGAAGGTTTTGGAATCTGAAACTTACAGACAGGAGCTGCAGGAAAAAGGTTCTGCTCAGAATGCGAAATTCAGCTGGAAGAGAATGGCGGAAGAACACTCTGAAATATACAGGAATACAGTCAAATGAGCAATTTTCCAATTTTTTCCATCGTTACACCTTCTTATAATCAAGGCTCTTATATTGGAGAAACTGTTGAGTCAGTCATTTCTCAGTCTGGTGATTTTTATATAGATTATATCATTATGGATGGAGGATCTTCCGATTCCACGATGAAGATCATTCAGGAAGCTGAAAAAAAACTTCAGAAAGACAGCAGAACTGAGACAGTAAACGGTCTGGACTTTCATTCAGGAAATGAGACTGTAAAATGTCGAGGAGTCAGTTTCAGATATTTCAGTGAGAAGGACAGAGGACAGAGTCATGCATTGAATAAAGGATATAAAATCATTATTGGATCATATTTCAGCTGGCTGAATTCAGATGACAAACTTCTTCCGGGAACTTTGGAGAAGGTGAAGGCTGTTTTTTCAGATCCGTCAAAGAAACTTGTCTATGGAGGAGCAGAGGCTTATGATTCAGAGGGAAAACTTCTCTGGAAACACAATCCTGCGGAAGTGACTGTCTACAATATGCTCTACAGAGAAGAAGGAGTTCCTCAGCCTTCCATATTCTGGAGAAGAGAGATCACTGATGACAGAGAAACATTGGTTAGAGAAGAGCTCAGATATACGATGGATACGGATCTTTGGTTTTATTTCTTCAGGAAAAGAATAAAGTGGAACAGAATTGACGATGAACTGTCGATTCAGATTTACCATCCTGACTCAAAAAGCTGTGAAGGTGACAGTATGTTTGAGAAGTTTATGCCGGAAAATACAATGATCAAGACTAAATTCAAAGAGGATCTGGGATTTGGGCACAGGTACTTTACCCTTTTAAGATCTGCTGAAAAAAAATCCAAGCTGCTGTTCAAGGTGCTGAAGGTGTTTTATTATTTTTGATCTCATCCATTGGGATTGACATACCTGCAGATAAAAAAAACAAAGAGATCAGGATTTAAAATGAGCAAACCTCCAGTACTATTCATCGTATTCAATCGGCCTGAGGAAACAAAGACAGTATTAGAAAGACTGAAAATGTTTAAGCCGGAAAAACTCTATGTAGCCGCCGACGGACCCAGAGATGCAAAACCTGGCGAAAAGGAAAAAGTAGAGCAGGTAAGAGCACTGTTCAGCGGGATGGATTCAGGCTGCAAGGTCACACTGAATTTCCGTGAGAAAAATCTGGGATGCAGGAAGGCAGTGAGTTCTGCAATTGACTGGTTTTTTCAGAATGAACCGGAAGGAATCATACTTGAAGACGACTGTCTTCCTGATATGAGTTTTTTCAGCTACTGCACTGAACTCCTTGCATATTACAGAAATAATGAAAAAATATCCATGATCAGCGGAGATAATTTTTCCTTCGGAAAACTTAATATCAAAGACAGTTACTATTATTCTATGTATTCTCATGTCTGGGGATGGGCTTCCTGGAGAAGGGCATGGGCAGACTATGATGTTTCTCTGGCCAGTCTGGATGAAAATCTGGAAAAACTGAAAAAGTATCTGAAGACTGAGAGAGAATATGAATTCTGGAAAACAAATCTCTCTTTAGTAAGAGACGGGAAAATAGATACTTGGGATTATCAGTGGGTTTATACTAATTTTATTAAAGAAAGGGTATCAGTAATGCCCGCCTCAAATCTCATCACAAATATAGGGTTTGCTCCCGGTGCAACTCATACGCTTGATGATTCCAGTATTTATTCAAATATGCAGTCTTCCGAGATGAAATTTCCCCTCAGTCATCCGAAGAAAATTTCAGCTGATGGTGAGGGGGATAAATATTCCAGATATATGTTCCTTCCTCCTGAACCGAAGATAAGTCTTCTGAGAAAGATCAAGAATAAACTGAAAGGATTTTTACATGGCTGAATGCAGACTCTGCTCCGGGAAGCTCAAAGAAGTTTTTACCGGGAAAGTTCTTACAAAATATGATGTGAAATATTACCTTTGCGAAGAATGTTCTCTTCTTCAGACAGAATCTCCCTACTGGCTTGCTGAATCCTACAATGATTCAATTGCAGTGACAGATACTGGAATTCTTTTACGAAACAATGATCTTGTTCAGAAAACGGTTGTGACTCTGTCTGCCTTGTCGGAAGCGAATGGACGAAGGGAGGAGAATCTTCCTTTCATCAAAAGGCTTCTTGGAAAAAAAGAAGACAGTATCGGATTTGGAAAGTTCACTGCCCCGATACTGGATTACGGCGGGGGATATGGGCTGCTTGTGCGTCTTCTCCGTGACGTCGGTCTGGATGCATACTGGTATGATCTGTATACACAGAACCTTTTTGCAAAGGGTTTTGAAATGAAAAAGGATGAGAAATACTCTGCTGTAATTGCGTTTGAAGTGTTTGAACATTTTCCGGAACCTTTGGAGCAGATTGGAAAAATTATTCAGGACTGTTCCCCTGATTTTCTGATATTCAGCACTGTTCTTTACGGAGAGAATCCGCCTGAAAAAGACTGGTGGTATTATTCCTTTGAAAGCGGTCAGCATGTGGCTTTTTACAGCCGTAAGACTCTGCAGTGGATTGCAGATAAATTTTCATTAAAATTGTATTCAAATGGGATAGAGTTTCATGTGTTGTCAAAGAAAGACCTGCCTAAGGAAAAATTGGAAGCTGTAATGAAGAATGTGGAAAAGAATTTTCACTCTTCAAAAAGAAACTATGATTCCAAAACATTTCCTGACCATCTTTTTATGGTGGACAGACTGAGATCAGGAAAATAATCTTAATCTTTTTCCATGAATTTTCTGACAGTTTTGGCAATGAATTTGATGATTCGAATATGAAGTTTCTTTCTGTGAAAATGGGAAAACAGAATTGCTTTACCGTCCTTGTCTGCCAGAAATATCCTGCCTTTTTCCTCATTTGAAAAATGTCCTCTGAATAAATCTGCTCCTGAGTATTCTCCCGTCATTATAAAATCAGGCATCTGTCCTGCCTTCCACTTTTCAAACTTCCTTTTATCCAGAATGCTGTTTGGATAAGTATCGATAATCTTTATTTTTTTCATCCAACTGTACAGATAGACCTGATCCTCTGAACAGATCAGGTTGATTTCTTCAAAGAAATGAGTCTTCTCTATGAAGGATGCTGAAAATGAATAAAAGTCCGGTGCGGCTAGAACGGTAATTTTATTCATTTTTAATGCTCCCAGTTCGATCAGGTTTTGAAATCCGATTTCGGAATGACCAATACCAAAAATCTCCTGACTGTTTTGAGTTTCATCTGAAAACACCGGATTAGTGCATAAGAACATATTTTCAGAAAATGAAGTTTTTGACGTATCAATCAGTAATTCAAGAAAAAAAGATTTGGCCGAATTCAGCTGCAGATCCTTTAATCCAACCTGAACAGTGTGCCAGATTCCTCTCATGCATTTCTTTCTGTATATAATCTCTCCATTAATTTTAATGATAAACTCGGGAATGTCTGAATTTAAATGAAAAGGAAAATGTACATTTAAGGAAAGCTGCTTTTGTTTTAAATGTTCAAGAGAGTAAAACAGACGTCCTCTTTTGAAAGAGCTGCGCACTGTACTTCCTGGACTCAGCATCTGCCAGCCGTTCAAAAGCATAAATTTTGGATGTTCGGTGCTTGTAATTCCTTTGTTCAGATATTTTTCAGGAATCAGATCGGCCAGTTTTTCAAACGCTTTTTTGGGAGCGGATCTCATATTTTCAGAAAACTCTGCCATTTCCAGAATGGACTCGCCTGCTTTTGAAGCTGGGATTTCTGCCTTTGAAATCTTTTTAATTAATATAGATATACTGCCTGTATTTTTCGGCAGTATTTTCAAGGCTTTTTCAAAACTCCATTCTTTTGGAAAATCACAGGATGGATACGCTGATTCTGTAAATATTTTAATTTCAAGATTTTCCCTGAATAATCTAAGCGTTTTTATAAATTCTGAAAAATTGGGTTTGCTTTCATTTATTCCAGACAGTACTTCCGGGTGGCCGTTGAAGAGTTTTGCATCCTGTTTTTCGGTTGTATTGTCGGAGGCAAAAGGATCTGAAGTCGTAAATAAAATTCCTCCAGTCTTGAGAACTCTCAATGCCTCTGATACGGCTGAAGGGATATCTGAAAAATGGTGAAGTGCGGCATTGATTGCGACAAAGTCAAAAGATTCATCCGGGTAGGGCAGATTTTTCGATGTCCCGCAGATCCATTCCGATCCAGGATTTGAAATTTTGCCTACAGCAGCAAGGATTGGGTTAAATTCAAATGAGTGGACTTTTGCTCCTATCAGAGTGAATCGAAAAGAATCAAAGCCAGTTCCTGCTCCGATATCCAATATGTTTTTATTTTTGAAGTCTATCCCTGATGTCAAAAAATTGAACTGCAGCTGTTCATTGATCCTATTATGAATCCAAGCAGGCAGATTATCCGTTTTCAGTCCTCGTTTCAGAACCGAAACATCTCCTGAATCACTGAATTTTTTCAATGATTCCACAATACTGTGGTATTGGAGCGGTTCAATGTTTTTCAAGTCATAGTCTTTCATTGCTGCAGTGATTTCAATCAGACTGAGGATATCATCTTCCTGAATGATTCCCATATAAGGAACGTTCCAGATTTTTGAAAATGTTCTTTCGCAGGAAGTGCATTTGAATGCTTTCTTGATGATTTCTTTTGGAGCATTTGACTTTTTTTCTTCCAGCAAGGTGGATTTGCAATATGTGCATATTGCATTTACTTTAGTGCCGGTTATTCCGGAATGGATTGAATCAGTCTTTGAAAATCGGTGCAGGGCTCCCATTGGAAACTCCTTATTTCGTTTTTTTCAGTTCTCCTGTCAGAAATATTATTCAGATTCTAAACGTCAAATTAAACATTATACAAATTTGTCTATTAGACATTTTATACTGAGAAATTAAGGTGGTTATTTATAAGGTCGTAACCAAATGTCATCGATCGGATGGAGTTGAAATTATCAGAAATGAAATTTCAACTCCGTATGAAATTTCTCTTACGGATGAATTGGAACAAGTTTTGAAATCCAAAGGTTATCCAAAGAAGGGTTACTCGGACCGTTGCATTTTTGTGTGAAGCGGAAAGAATGAGTCCCTACCTTTCCTCGCAGAATCTCACCAGATTCTAGTGATGATCTCACAGTTTGATTCTCCCTTATCTGCTTTGAAATATACTGAATAACAGTTCTTTTCCGATTCAGGAAGACGGGGTTTAATGTCACTGCATCCGAGAGAACTGCATTGATTCAGAGAAGCGGAAAGTATCTTTTCCAGATTATCATTTCCGTCGCCTGATTTGTAAGAATGCGTCCTAAGGCTGACTGGATTCTTTACATTGTAAAGCTTTAGGAAATAATTTGTTGAAAAAATTCCTTCATAATCAAAAAATTCATAGGACTCCAGTGATACTGTCCATTCCGGATGTTCCTTGGCTTTAGTGATGATTTTATTCAGTTTTTCTGTGAAGTCGTTCGTTTTGAGCTTTTGATTGTGTGAGGCTTCTTTCAGATGGAGGAATGGATTTTTAA